>CAWBIG010000063.1:0-35246 GCA_963788435.1 uncultured Acidobacteriota bacterium
CCTCCCCACCCTTACTCACTGGTCTCATCTCTCTTCCCAGCCATCTTCGTCGGCTGACTTCCCCAACCCATTTCTGTCGCCGGTCGCCCGGTCACATGGCTTTCGCCATGCTTCTGGTACTTTTCAGCCGTCCGACTACTGACAGTGGCATCGCTCGCCATTTCGCTCACGCTTATAGGTCTGCTTACTCCGGTGCCACCCGGAGACCCTGTCAGTCCTCCTGAGGTCACGCACTGTTCTTCCGTACCGTGCCGTCCGCAAACACCTTGGTGCGGTGGGTGAATGAGAACGCCTTCGCCTCCATAGTGCAGGCTCGACCTTGTCCCACCTTTGGCCGACCGGTTCATCGGCGGGGCAGCCCCCATCGATTACGGCCCGGTACTTCTCCTCATGCCCTTCGGATTCCACCTCGCGATGGACACCCTGCCCTCCGCAGTGCCAATCTCGCGCTGCGGCCAGCGAGTCGTTACTCCCGCTTTTGGATATGGCACCCCTCATCTGAGTGCCAGAGGGACTTCAACCCTCCTGAACAATGTGCTGCTCAGCGCACACTATGCCCGCTGCTGACTTCTGCCGCACGGTCAGTGTGGATCGCTCCACTCTCAGTCCCGGTTCCGGGACATGCAGCAGACCTCCCGAGGTAAGTTCAACCGCCTTCAACGCGCAACCGCCGAATTTACAACCAGAACCCTTGATGGATATGGACTTCGCGGTCCTTTGCCCGCTCGTCCGGCGCCGTATGCCTCATATCCGGTTCTTGTTCCTCGGCCCCCAGCTTCGCTCCACGCTTCCTCCCCACACTCGGTCACCCTCATGCAGTTGCGCTTCACTTCACTCCCTGTGTCCAGCTTGTGACGGGCCTTGCACCCGTAAGAGTGCGCCCATGCTGGGCGCACCAAACAAAAACGGCGCGGCAGGGTAAGCCGCGCCGCTTCGAACTATATGTAGGTTAGTTGGAGGAGGAGGAGATGGATGGGGCCTGGAGGTTGAGGTGGCTGTTCAGCGAGAAGATAAGCACCGTTCCCGGTTCCAAGGTTGCCTGGGGATGATCCATGAGCAGGTGCACGGTGATGGCGCCGCCGCCGATGATTCCGCCGGCAAGCGCGCCAACGGGTCCGCCAATGATGGCGCCGGTAACGGCGCCGGCGCCCACGCCAGCGCCATACTCAACGCCGTCCCTCTTGAATCGCGAGCCCGCGGCGATGGTGCCTTCGCTGCCGACATGGGTGTTGGAACCGGGCGTACCGGTCACTTGCGCGTCCAGGCGGTACCTTGATCCATCGGCCAGAACCACCCAGTCAGGGCGCAGGCGCATGGTGCCGTGACCGCCGGGGCTGCCGCTGGAGACTTCGACTACGCGGCCGTCAATCTCAGAGCCGGCGGGGATCAACACCTGGCCGTCCTGCAATACGTCAGAGGCTACGCTGGCGCGGAACTCGTCGCCTCGCTTGCTTTGCGTAGTGGAAAGCCGGGTGAGCAGATGCACGCGGATCATGGCGCCTGGGGGCAGCTCGCCGGGCGCAGCCGGATTGGGATGCACGATGTCGCCGTCGGGATCGGGGGCCTCTCGCGAGGAGAAACCGGGCGCGAGGGCGGCTGAGGATGGCGCCACCGCAACAATGCCGTCGTCATTTCCAGCTGCGTCGGAATTGGGATCGTTTGCGCGGGAATTCATCGGTGCGGGATGCGGTGGTGCCGACTGGGCAGGCTGGGCCGATGCGGGTTCCCCCAGCAGCTTGCCTGCGCGAGGCTTAGCCGGGGGCGGAGTGGGCTGGTCGGGCTGATCTGGCTGCGTCGCATCAATGGTGTTATCTGCCGGGGGATGGGAGACGCCCTGGTAAGGATCAGATGGCGAAGGCTGCTGCGGATCCTGCTGCGCGCTGAGGGAAGCGCAGACGGCAGCTATGAAAACACACGTCAGAATGGACCGATACATGGAAACTCCTTCAGGCGGGCGCAACTCCACTTATCCATTTGGACCCAGCTTTGGGCGGAAAGTTGTCTTCGGACAGCGGGGAACCCAGTAACACCTCTCCTAAGCTCCAGCGTATCGCGGGGTTGAGGGTAGTCAGAGGGTCGGCCGGGCGAGGAGTGCCTTGGGGGGTACGAATCTTATTGGATAACCCAGTGCAACGCACCTGGGGCAATTTGGACTGGCGTTTGCGAGGCGCAGACCGCCTGTGACCGCCGCCACAGGGGCTTGCGGGGACCACTTTGCTAGAATCCCCTTGGCAACATTCGCTTTTATTTAGGGGACGGAGACTTGAGTGCGCAGCGAGCAGGAGCTTCTGACAACCATTCAGAATGCCGCCGGTGAAGCTCTTGCCGTGGATCGCCGTCCCCAATTGAACGACCGGCTGCACCACCGCATTGCGAGGACAGAAATGACCGAGATTGTTAGTATCCGTGCGCGCGAAGTACTAGATTCGCGCGGCAACCCGACCGTGGAAGCCGATGTGATTCTGGAAAGCGGCGCACAGGGCCGCGCCATTGTTCCTTCCGGCGCTTCCACCGGCGAGCTTGAGGCTGTGGAGCTCCGTGACGGCGACAAGAGCCATTACATGGGCAAGGGCGTGCTGCACGCGGTGGAGAACGTGGAGAGCGTGATCGCGCCCGAGTTGGAAGGCATGGACGCGGCCAACCAGCGGCTGATCGACTCGACGATGATCGCACTGGACGGCACGGCGAACAAGAGCAAGCTGGGCGCCAACGCGATCCTGGCAGTCTCAATGGCGACGGCGCGCGCAGTGGCGCAGACGCTGGAGATCCCGCTCTACCGGTATTTGGGCGGAGTGAACGCCAGCATCCTGCCCACGCCGATGCTGAACGTGCTGAACGGCGGCGCGCATGCCGACTCGAATGTGGACTTCCAGGAGTTCATGATCATGCCGGTGGGCGCGGAACGATTCAGCGATGCGCTGCGCTGGGCAGCAGAGACGTTCCACACCCTGAAGAGCGTGCTGAAGAAGAAGGGCTACAACACTGCCGTAGGCGACGAAGGCGGCTTTGCGCCTTCGCTGAAGTCAAACGACGAGGCTGTGGAGCTGATCCTGGAAGCGATTGAGCAGGCCGGGTACAAGCCCGGCGAGCAGATTGCCATCTCGCTCGATCCGGCGTCCAGCGAATTTTACGACTCGGAAAAGAAGAAGTACGTTTTCAAGAAGGGCGACAAGAGCGAGCGGTCCAGCGAACAGATGGTGGAGTTCTACGAAAACTGGATTCGGCAGTACCCGATTGTCAGCCTTGAAGACGGCCTGGCCGAGGATGACTGGGAGGGCTGGAAGAGTCCTCACCGACAAGCTCGGCAGCCGCATCCAGCTTGTGGGCGACGACATCTTCTGCACCAACATCAAGCTGCTGCAACGCGGCATTGAAGAGGGCGTGGCCAATTCCATTCTGATCAAAGTGAACCAGATCGGCACGCTGACGGAGACGCTGGAGGCGATCGACCTGGGCCGGCGCTATGGTTACACCAGCGTGATTCGCCACCGCAGCGGCGAGACCGAGGATACGTTTATTGCCGACCTGGCCGTGGCCACGGGCGTGGGCCAGATCAAGACCGGATCGGTGAGCCGCACGGATCGCATTGCCAAGTACAACCAGCTTCTGCGGATTGAGGAAGAGCTGGGTTCGGGCGCGGCGTTTCTGGGGCTGGAAGGCTTGAACTACAACGACTAGCGCCGGGTGGCTCAGTCGGGATGAAGTATGGGGCGAAGTGCCGGGTACGGTGCATCGCCCCATTTCGCTGGAATGCGTTTTATGCGTGGCCGCGGGGTTAGCGTAAAGCCATCAGGCGCCGGCGATTCGATTTCCAGGGCGCCGCGCGAAACGCCCGGGGCTAAACCCCATCACATTCGGGCCCTAATTCAGGGGCCTGAAGACCCCTGCTGCTTCCGAACCTCCAAAATGACAACCAAAGCCGCCGGTTTTTTCCTGCTCCCCTATTGCTTGCTCGGGTCTGCCACGCGGCCGAGGAATAGGATGCTGCCCGATTTCATGTCGCGGATCAGGAACAGGAAGGGATGATCGGCGTTGAAGATGATGGGCGGCGCCTCCACTCTCATCGCCGACGCCGCGGTCATAATGATGGAGGTTGCTGCGGCGGCCTCAGTGCCGGTTTCATTCACGTCGACGAATGCCTTGTGAATAGCCGCGGAGATTTTCAGTCCGGAGTGGGGGGACATGGCGGAAAAATCGGCCTGATTGGTGAATGCCTGGGGCATGCCCATCGCGGCCAGAGTCTGACTGAGCTCGAACTGCTGGGTGATGGTGAAGCGCGGCAGGCTGAGAATCACCCGGTTCTCGAAATGGAAATTCTGCACCCACTGGCTGAGGGCCGCAGCGGTGAAGGATCGCTCGAGCGCGGCCAGGCCGTCGATATGCTTCGGCAGCAGGATCACCATGGAAAGATCGTTGCCCTGGTAGGGCAGCCCGATGGCCTGGAACGAAGCGCCGTCGAGGTATTCGTAACCGCCGGTGCGGTGCATGAAGGCGGACTGGACGGACTGCGCCGGGCTGACGTGGAACGCGTCCGGGCGCGTTTCGCGCCGGCTGAACGGATTGACCCAACTGCCTTTGAAGTAGATGGCGTTGGTGAGAACGAGACGCGTGATTGGCGTGATGGAACCGGGACCGAGCATGTCCTTGATCTTGTCGTTGGTCTGCTTTTCGATCCATTGGTTGATGTCGCCGCGCACGGCATCGGGAGCCGCACGGAAATTGACCAGGTGAAAGCCGGCGGCGTAATCGGATCGGACAAGCGAGAGGAAGCGCGGGCGGAAGTTTTCGCCCTGCTGCGCCCAGAGTGCGTCGGCAACGCGCAATTCGTAGCCGGAGTGCGTGGCATTCATCTGAGTGAGCAGCTCGCCCATGGCCGGATGCAGGCGATCCGGCGGAAGGGTGAAATGGAAGACTTGAGCCACCTGGCTGGCGGTATCACCTGCCGCGCCCGCATAGGTCATGGCGAACGCCGTGGAAATGCTTTCCGGAGAAAAGAAAAGATTACCGGGCTGCGTGCGCAGACGGGCGTAGAGATCGGCGGCGAACAGGTTGCTGCCGCGGACGGCCTGGGCCTGATCGGCAGCAGAAGCGGCTGGGGCTGAGGGAGGCTGTTGCGCGGCGTGGATTGCGCCGCTGGTCGCTATCACGAAGAACACGCAAAGCAGGAGCTTCACGGGAGCTCTCCTTTCAGTCGCGCGGGCGTTTCCGATTTTAGACGCTTCAGTGCGAGCAGATGCCTACTCCGGTTTTGACGCGGATTGGGGATAAATGACGCGGTGCGGAATGCGGGCAGGCGCTGCTTGGGTCAGCCGCCGTACGTCTGTGTGTGGCAACGGACCGGCGGCATTAGCCGCAGAAGGACTGGAACCAACGGCTGACGTAGACCTGCGCGTGGGCTTCGCCGCAGTAGTGGCGCGCGCCTTTGGCGTCGGCGGCTTCCTTGGTCCACTTGAAGATGGTCAGTTGGGCATCGCTGCAATGGATCACAATCCAGTGCGCGGGGGCTTCGCTCTCTTCGCCGCAGATTTCACACCGATAAATGGTGTCGATCATTTTTCAGCCTCCTGAAAACAGCTTTTAGCTATTAGCATTTAGCTCCTAGCTGCCGGCCGGTAGCTTGTAGCCGGCAGCGTTTCCTGTTCCCATGTTCCCTGTCATTCCAGCATTTGCAGATCCAGCGGCGGTTCGAGGAGGTAGCTCGCCTGTTGAATACTTTCCAGCGCGCGCTTCAGCGCCGAGGATTTGCACGGTTCCACGGTAACAACAAACGGCAGCGAGTGCTGCGGATAGCCCGCCTTCTGCACGATGGCGCGAATGTTGATGCGCTCGCGGGCCAGCGCGCCGGTGATTTCGGCAACGATGCCGGGACGGTCGTTGACGAGGAAGCGGATGTAGTGGGGGACCTCGAATTCGGCGGCGATGCTGGCCTTGGCGCTGGGCAGCTCAACGCGGCGCGAGCCGTGCGCCAGCGCCATCAGGTCGCTGACGACGGCAACGGCGGTGGGATGGCCGCCGGCGCCGTGGCCGCTGAAGACCACGTCGCCGCCGTAGTGGCCGCTGAGGATGACCATATTCTCAGTGTCGCGCGACCAGGCTAGAGGCGACTTGAGGTCCACCAGCGTGGGACCGACGGCAGCAGCGACTACGCCCAGGGTGGTTTCCGCGCGAGACACCTGGCGGATGGTGCAGCCGAGGTCGCGCGCGTAGCTGAAGTCGATGGCGGTAACTTCCGTGATGGGGCGGGGGACGATGGCTTCTGGATCGACTTCGACGCGCAGGGCGAGGCGCATGAGAATGGCGAGCTTGGCGCGCGCGTCGAAGCCGCCAACGTCTTCAGTCGGGTCAGCTTCGGCGTAACCCTTAGCCTGCGCGGCAGCGAGGACGGTAGCGTACTCGGCGCCCTGCTCCATACGGCTGAGGATGAAATTGCAGGTGCCGTTGAGGATGCCCTGGATGCGCTCAATGCGGTCGCCGGCCATGCCCTGCTCCAGGCCGGGGATGACGGGGATGCCGCCGGCGACAGCCGCACCGTACTTTAGATGGCCGCCGCGAGCCGCGGCCAGGCGTTCGAGTTCCACGCCGTGAAAGGCGATGAGTTTCTTGTTGGCGGTGACAACGCTTTTGCCGGCGTCGAGAGCCTTGCGCACCCATGTGGCGGCCGGATCGAGACCGCCGGCGAGTTCGACGATTACGTCGACATCGGAGGCGAGGACGGCATCGGAATCTTCAGACCACTCGACGGAAGGGCCGATCCATCCGACGCGCTTGCGGGCCACGTTGCGATTGAAGACGTGAGTGAGGGCGAGGCCTTCGGGCTTTGACTCGGCCAGGATGCGCGCGACGGAGCTACCCACGGTTCCGAATCCAAAGATGGCGATGCGCAAAGGCTTTACGCCCCGCGCCTCCTCGATGGTTGCTTGATGCGCCTCAGACACAGCCGATTCCCCTTGAATGAATGCATTGAAGAAAAAATACAGCGATGCCCCGATGATACCTGAGCTAGGGGTATCGGACGGTAAAGAAGGAACGGTTTCAGCGCGCCGTGGAATCTCAATTTGCTGTGGGAAGCTTTATGGCATCCTCTACGACGACCATTTCAACATCGCTCTTTCGGCTTTCAATTTTCAGGCCAAGCTGATCTTCGAGAGCTCTCTTCCATGCAGTAAATCCATCGATTCCCAATTCGGGGCGCATATCCACGCCGAAATCGTAAATGCCTTGCAGTCCTGTCTTATCCAGAACGGGAATCTCGGAACCTCCGGCCCGG
Organism: uncultured Acidobacteriota bacterium; assembly: GCA_963788435.1. Lineage (GTDB taxonomy): Bacteria > Acidobacteriota > Terriglobia > Terriglobales > Acidobacteriaceae > Telmatobacter. The sequence goes on from CAWBIG010000063.1 coordinate 7,268, forward strand.
ACCGGCACATTGGGATTGTCAGCCGCAGGAATGGATAACTGGACGGCCAGTAAGTCGGCAAACTGGCGCATATCCCCGTGAAAGTGGAAGCCGGAGCCCGGAGTTGCCGCGGCTCCCGGCGCCAATGGATGAATTGCCAGGCCCTTCTGGCTGACGGTCAATTCGTATACACGCATCGGGCGAGTTTCGCTATGCACCTTCAGTCGGAAGCGGCTGGAGAGAAGGCTGCGCAGCATAAGGGACACCTGTTGTCTGCTCGCGCCCTCAGGCATTCGCGCAGCAATGTCGTATTCATTACGATTGAGCCAGGGCGGTCCCAGGATCTGATCGAGCTGGCAGTTCCACGCTTCCGCAATCAGGCGCTTCAGGGTAACGTTTCGGCCGGTAAATCCATCCGGTGTATAGAAAATCTGGTTGTTGTAGTCGGGGCCGACCTCTTGTTGGCTGGGCCTGACGGAAGCGACATCGAAGGATGGTTGCGTGGGAGGCGGGACGAGGTTGTCGGCGATTTTCTCGAGTGCCGGTATCATCGCATCTCCATCCGGCGATCCCCACTTGCCATCCTGCTGCACCATGAAGATGAAGATTCTGCCGATAGCGGTGTCGATGTCCATCTCATTTTTGTCGGCGCCGCCGTGGCCGAAGCCGGTTTTGGAAATCCCCCAGCCAAAGCCGTAATCGTGTTTCTCCATTCCGCCGTTTTCCACGCTGGTCATGGCGTGGAGCGAGGCTGGCGATATGTATCGCTTCCCATTCAGCGTGCCGCCATTCAGAATCATCTGGCAGAACTTCGACACATCGGCTGCGGTGGAGAAAAGGCCGCCGGCGGGCATGGGGAAGCGGTGCTGGCGATCGCTGAGCGGATAAGTGAGTTGGCTGATGGGGACTCGCACAAGGCCTTTTGTGGCGGGGTCAACCGTGTAGGCTTGCGCCAGCCGAGCCAGTTGGACCGCGTTGGGCCAGAACGTTGTGTCTTTCATTCCCAGAAGATCGAACAAGCGCTCCTGCATGAACTTCTCGTACGGAATGCCGGTGACCACCTCAATGATCCGGCCGGCGGTGTCGATGCCTTCGTTGGAATAACTCCAGCTTGTGCCCGGCTGAAACATCAACGGCTCCCCGGCAAAACTAAGCACCGAATCCTTCAGCGATAACGTGTCGAGCGCACCCGGCTGAACCGCGGACTTGAAGCGCAGGCCGCCGGTGTGGCTCAGAATCTCGCGGATCAGAATCGGATGGATTGCGGGAACCGACTGGGAAGACGCAGATGAGCCCAGCGCATCCTTCGATGCTCTAACCATCTGACCGTGGAATTCGGGCAGATACTTCTCCACCGGATCGTCGAGGCTGACCTTGCCCTCATCCACCAGCATCATGAACGCGGTGACGGTCATGGGCTTTGACGTGGAGGCGATCCAGAACATCGCGTTCGCCGGCATTGGCGCCTGGGCTGCGAGGTCGCGATAGCCCACCGGCTGCAGATACACGATGCGGTCCCGCGTGGCGACCAGAGTGACGGCACCGGCAAGCGTGTGGTCATCGATCCGCGGCTGAAGGTAAGACTGGATTGCATCGGGATGTTGGGAATTGGCCGTTGCTTGCGCGAATGCCGAAATGCCGCCGAGGGCCACCAGAACTGCAATCAGTTTATTGGCGAGCGGAACGCCCCTACGAATCTCCGGTAAATTTCCTGATTGAACTTTCACATTGCCCCCGGTCGGAACTGGATGGATGAATCTTTCGCAGGATACTCCCGGCGCCGTTTGAACGTCGTCAGGGAAGTTCGTTGCGTTGCCTGGGTGTCATTCCCAGGAGCGCTACTTGCCCAGGTTGGAATTGAGAAAGCTCAAAACTGTCTTGCCGTACAAATCCGGGGCGGTGGCGAACGTCGTATCGTGCTCGGCGCCGGGGATGATGAGAAGGGAGCTAGTGCCGGCGAGAGCGGCCTGGACCTGGCGCGCCTGCACCGTGGGAACAATCCAGTCTTTGTCGCCGGAGATCAGCAGCACTGGAATGCGAACCTGCGCGGCGGCGGGGAGAACATTGACGAGATCGGTGCCCAGGTAGACTCCGGTGCGGAGATAGAAGACGAGCGCGACGGCGGTCGGAATGCCCGGCAGTCGCCCGACCTCAAATGCTGCGCGAAGCCAGATGGGAGTCTTCGCGTCGTGAACGAAATGGCGATCGATATTGCTGAACACTGCCGCGCCACTGGGAAAGGGTCCGTCCAGGACCACGGCGACGACGTCGGATGAATTCGCCGCGGCGAGCAGTGACGCGGCTGCCCCCATGGAAACTCCCAGAAGCGCAATCGGCCCGTGCTCTCCTCGCGAGCGCACATAACGGATGGCGCCGAGCACATCGCGCGCTTCCAAGTATCCGCCCGAGACGTACTGGGCAGCGCTCTCTCCGTGGCCGCGAAGGTCGAGCGCAAGGACGTTGTAGCCGCCATGCACCAGAAACATAGAACGCGGCAACATCACCTGACGAGTGTGGTCGACGCCGTGCGCGATAATCACAGTTCCGCGCGCGTTGCCGTCGGCCGGGAGCCACCACGCCTTCAGCGCGATTCTATCTGTGGACTGAAGAGAGACGGTTTCGCCCTTAAGGCCAAAGTCCGCCGGCCCGCGGTTTATGCCGCGCCAGCGGGGGTTCTCGCCTATCAGCGGCGACGTGCTCACGTAACCGATGACGGCGTAGAAGAAAACAACGGCGGCGCCCAGCAGCGCGGCCCAACGCAATACCCGGCGAAGACGGACTCGCGTTTGCACAGCAGCGCCTAGTTTGACACCTGGAGGTTTCGGCATCGCGAACCTCTCGCCTGTTTAGACACCGAGCCAATGAGAAGTGTTCCCAAGGAGCGGCCTAATCGGTTTCTCACATTTCGACGATAACGGTTCCGAAGTATCGCCCTTCCGCAACCCGTTCGAGAGTCTCCGGAGCTCGGTCGAGGCCATTCACCGTCACGTGCGGGAAGACAATGCCGCCCGACCTGAGCCAGTTGCCGAATCTTTGCGTCCATTCGTGGCGGGCATCCGGATCGTCGTCGGCGCTGTAGCCGCACAGAGTCAGCTTCTTCAGCAAAATGGCGAAGGAATCGAGCGTGACAGGCGCGGTTCGACCCGAGCCTTCCGGTGCTAGTTGGCCGGATAGGGCGCCGAGGACAACGATGCGAGCGCCTTCCCGGGCCGCGCCGATTGCCGCTTCTAACTGCTCTCCACCCACATTGTCGATGATGAGATCAAGTCCGTCGGGCGCAACGTCAGCAAGTTGCTGGGCGATGGTCGCCGAACCGCGGAGGACTGTTGCGTCATAACCCAGCTCCCGTCTGAGCCGGTCCGCTTTCTCCGGCGATCCGGTACTGCCAATTACCCGTCCGGCGCCGAGGAGCCGGGCTATCTGGCCGGCCATGGAACCGATAGCTCCCGCCGCGCTGGTGATGAAGACCGTGTCTCCTGGCCGAACGTGGGCGGCGCGTGTCAGTGCGGCATACGCGGTCCAACCCTGGGAAAGATGGGCGGCCAGCACCGGCAGGTCGTTTTCAATGCGCATGCAGGCAAGAATGGGAAATGCAGCGTATTCGCGCCATCCGAAATGGTGCAGCACAAGATCTCCGGCGGCGAGCTGACTATCCGCCGGCGCGGAAATCACCTCCCCAATGCTCTCTTCCGCCAGGAGATCGCCGGGGCGCAGCGCGGGGAACGGAACGCCTTCAACATCCTCTGCGCCCTCGCTGATCATCATGCGCAAAGAGGCTGATGCACGGGTGTAGCGGTTGCGAACCAGGACCTGATTTCCGGCACGCTCCGGCACAGGTACGTCTGCCACTTCAAAATCACCGGCTTGAGGCAGTCCGCGCGGCCGCGTTTTTAGCCTGAGCGCGCGGCAACTTTGGGGAATTGACATCATTTCATTTTCTCCTTCACAAATGTGAGCAAGATGTTTATATTTTGACCGGAGATCGGCTCATGTCTACTCGCATTCGCAAAAGGGCCCATGAGATGCGGAAAGTGCCGTCACAAGAGCGTTCCCGTGCGACTGTGGATGCTATCGTGGATGCGGCAACTCACGTTCTGGGCCGCCGGGGCTGGGCAAAGTTCACCACCAACGAAGTGGCGGGCGTCGCAGGCGCCAGTATCGGGTCGCTGTACCAGTATTTCCCGAACAAACTCTCACTCATCGAAGCGATCCGACGCCGTCATTTCGAAAGCGTCATCGCCGTCCTCGAAGAAGCATGCGCCGAGCCGGGGGAATCGAGCGTGGACTGTCTGATTCAGGGCATGCTCCGCATACACAACTCCAACCCATCCCTGCACAAAGCGCTGCTGGAAGATGCGCCACGGTTCCGGACAGGGTCCGCAATGCACGAGAAATTCGAAAAGGAATATCTGGAGGGCTATTGCCGGTTTGTTGCAAAACATGTAAGCGTCCGTAAGACTGTCTCCCATCGCGTGGTCGCGCAGGTCCTGGCTGGGGCGATTGAGGGGACGGTGCACTACGCCGCGACGCACGGTTTCTCTCAGGTTCCAACCTTCAAAAGAGAGATCGCGTGCATGGTCGAGTCCTATTTGAGTGCTTGAAACCAGCCGGACGCGCCCAGCGGCCCCTTGCAGGTTAGCTTTCCGAGCCGGTTGGATCGGCAGATTTGGCGCGGCCACGCCCTTTGGCAAGGCGCGCCAGCACAGCTTGCTCGCGCAGGACTTGCTTGAGTGGACGTGCGGGCGTGCCGTAGAGTACGGTGCCAGGCTCGGCACTTGCGGTTTTGCCGTTAAACACACCGGACTGGCCGCCAAGAATGACGCCCGGAGCCACGTGAGCGTGATCCCCGAGACCGACCTGGCCGGCGAGCACCGCGCCCTTTCCCACGGAGCTGGAGCCGGAGATGCCGGTGAGCGCAACCAGGATCACATCCTCACCGATGTCGCAGTTGTGGCCGACGTGAACGAGGTTGTCGATCTTGACCCCGCGTCGGATGCGGGTTTCAGCCAGCGCCCCGCGGTCAATGGTGGAGTTGGCGCCGATTTCGACTTCGTCCTCGATGACCAACGTTCCCTGCTGCGGAAACTGTGTGTAGGCGCCGGTGGCGGGATTGCGGACGTAGCCGAAGCCGTCGGCTCCAAGCACCGCGCCGGCATGGACCACGACCCAGTTGCCGAGCGTGGTGCCGGGGTAAAGTACGGCGCGGGGATAGATGTGGCAGTAGTCGCCGATGCGGACGCCGCGGCCGATGACCGCGCCGGCCTCAATGCGGGTGCGGGCGCCGATGCGGGAGTTGTCTTCAATGACGGCGCAGGGGCCGATGGTGATATCGTCGCCGAGCTTGACGTGGGCGCCGATGGCGGCGGAGGGACTAACGCCCGTGACGGCCATCGGAGGCTTGAGAAGCTTGCCGGCGCGGGCGAACCAGAGGCGGGGCTGCGGACTCTCAACGACACATTTTGTGGCGGAATAGGTGATGCCGAGGCTCGGACGCAGGACAACTACGCCGGCATTACTCGCGAGGGCCTCGGCAGCGGCGCGGGCGTCCTCGGCGAAGGCAATATCGGTTGGGCCGGCCTGGGCGGGCGAGCTGACGCCACGCAGGCGGTGGTCCAGGCTGCCCTGGACCAATGCGCCGCCGAGGCGTTCGATGAGATCGCTGAGTTTCATTCGCATACAAGATTACGTCAGGGGATGCGGAAATCGTGGTGTGAATCAGCCGATCCCACCCATTCGCAAAGGGCGCGTATGGATGGGGCACAATTCTATCCGTTCAGTACAGGCTAGGTTCCCCCGGTGGCCGGGTCTTCCAACGGCGATGGATCCAGAGCCACTGATCGGGATAGCGGCGTATCCAGGACTCGAGCACATCATTGCATTGCTGCGTGGCGGCCAGGATGTCGGCTTCGCGATCCCCGGTGCGGGCAAAGTCTAGCTCGGGACCGAAGTGCAGCACGTACTGCCGCTCCTTCTCTTCCCACAGGCAGAAGCCGGGCAGGACGGCGGCGCCGGTGCGGAGGGCTACGCGAGCCAGGCCCGAGGCGGTGCAAGCCGGGATGCCGAAGAACTTCACAAACTCGCCCTGCGGCGGGGTCATGTTGGTGTCCATGAGGATGCCGACGGCGCCGCCGCGGCGCATGGCGTGGAGCAGGCCGCGGGCGAAGTCGTCCTTGTGCAGGACCTGGTTGCCGTGGAGGCAGCGAATGGAGTTGACGAAGTCGTCCAGTGGGCGGTTATCGAGGCGGCGGATGACCATTCCCATGGGATGGCCCATAAGCGAGTGGTAGAAGCTGGAGAGCTCCCACGCGCCCAGGTGGCCGGTAAGCACAAGGACTCCTTTTCCGCGGGCCTGGGCGGCGAGGAAATGCTCGATGCCCTCGGTGTGGATCCAGCCGCGGGTGTTCCGGGGGGTGTAGCGGGGCATGCGGCAGAATTCGACGAGCTGCCAGCCCAGGTTGCGGAAGAGGCGGCGGAGGATTCTCTCTCTGGCATGGGGCGAGAGCTCGGGGATAGCCAGCTCAAGGTTGCGCCGGCCGACGCGCCGCAGGCGCACCAGCGCAAGATACATCGATGCAGTGATCAGGCGCACCACGACACGGGCTATCGGTCGCGGCAGGCGGCCGAGCAGGCGCGCCACCGCTGTTACCAGCCAGTACTCAATCCTCTCCCACATGGTCAGGGCAAAGGACAAGTGTAGAGCAGAGGAGCGGGTCGGCGCGGTCACAGGCCATCCCACGCTAGCCGATTCATGAAAAGCGCGAACCGGCGAACGAGGGACGCCCGGCGTTCTTGTTGCCAAGGCTCCAACATGGGAGACCTGGGGCTTAACGCATTTTTGGGCGAGCTTACTTGCCGTGCCTGGCGGCGACGAAGTATTGCGCCACATCCTTGACGAAGGGTACGGCCCCCACGGGGACGCCAACCTGGCCCTTGAGGATTTCTTCGAAGCGATCTTCGTGGCCGTAGTAGGTGGTGGTGTCATCCTGGTTCTGGCTCACGGAGGTGCCATCGAGATCGATACCGGCGAAGAGGCCTTTGGAGCGGGAGTAGGTGAGCAACTCGGCGTTCATTTTCCAGTCGGTGGCAGCCTGTCCGTTACGGCCCACCGGGCCCGCGGAGGCGGCGGCATCGGCGCCGATCTTGAATTTGTCCTTGAGCAGGTCCTGGAAGCCCCGATCGTTGACCGCAATCAGGACCAGGTCAGTGGACTGCGCGCCGAGTTGAAGACCCCACGACCCGCCGGCCATGCGGATAAACACGGGCGCGCTCCAGCCATGGCCGGTGCGGCAGGTGACCACGCCCTGGCCATATTGCCCGCCAAAAACGAAGGCGGCCTTCTTGAGCCCCGGCACCACGCCCACGCAGGTGGCGCGGGCCAGAATGTTGGAGGGAATGCTGCGATCCTGCGCGTTCATGATCTGGTCCAGCACCGTCTTGGCGGCATCAATGCGGGCCTGGAGATCGTCGCGGGAAGAAGCCGCGAAGACTGCGCCGGGAGCAAGCGCAGCGATGCAGAGGGAGATAATCCATTTCTTCATTTTGAATCCTTTCCGGAGTTGATGGAGAGATTGGGGCAAATGGGTCAGGACCGGGGAGCCCGCAGAGACAGCCTACCGCATCCGGCGCGGGCGGGGGTACGGTTGGTACCCAAAATCATCAACACGGGCCGACGAGTGTAGAAGCTGGACTGGGATGGGGGGACGGCTGCGGAGGGTAACAAAAGCAAATCGCAGAAAAAAGAGGAGTTCCATGGCGACGAGCGTCAGGGAACTCCTTTCCCCAGATCTGCGTTGTTTCTGGGACAAGTGTGATGTGGTTGGGGATTTCCAACAAGAGTACGGAAGGACAATGGTTTTTAGTAACCTATGGGCACGCACAAAGGTAATAGAGATAACCAGCGATAGGTCATTACCGGCTTGAGCGTGCGCCCAAAAGCGAGCGATTGATGGCCTGCATGGTCAGCTCGACGCGGCTGTCGGCGCCGAGCTTGCGCTTCATGCGGGCCACATGGGCCTTCACGGTGCGTTCCTCGATCCCGAGCTGGACGGCGATTTCGCGATTGGACTTGGCCAACAGGATCAGTTGGAGGACCTGGAGTTCGCGGTCAGTAAGCAGGGGCACGGCACTCAGTGTGCTGTTCTGAGGGACACCGAGGAGGCGGTCAATTAGGCGGGAAAGGAGGCGGCGCGGAGCCCAGATCGATCCGCTGACCACAACGTCGATAGCCTGGCGGATGGTCCCGGGGCCGGCATCCGAATCGAGATATGCCCGCGCACCGGCGACCACGGCTTTCAAGACCAGTTCGTCGTCATTCTTGGGACCGATAACAATCTGGCGGAGGCCGGGACGGGCTCGTCTCACATTGTCAAGTAACTCGAAACCGCCGGAGGTCGAGTTCAGGTCTACGACGAGATAGTCTACGTCCGGATTGGCAATCAGTTCTGCAAGCGTGCCGACTACCGGCGAGAGTTTGGGCCGGTTCGGCTGTGGCATTTCTTCGAAAGCCATGGTAAGCCCTTCCAGCCGGATGGGCTCGCCGGCCAGAAGGCCGATGTGGATAGCTTGCAGATTCTCGCTTACGGGCAATTCGAGCCCCCTTGGGAAATTCGAGCAGATTCTCAAGACGAGGTGCGGTTGAGTGCCTTTCCAGGCTCCTGTTGCAATCCTCACGCCGGGAGCTTTCGCCGGGCGGTCTCCAGCTTGCCTCCAGGAGAAGCGATGAAGCTGCCCCACTAACTCGCAACGCCCGAAGCACCGATTGGCTGAGGTTCTACTCCGCTATATTCCCATCGCGGGGTAAAACATCACTTATAACTCGAACTTGACCATTGATGAACATGTCGAGAGTTCTTCCGTCAACAACTCCAACAAGGAGTTAGTTCGATCATGCCACACCAAACAGGCTGGTACGCCAAAAGCGGCGTGGTGCGCCGACTGCTCATCGCTCCGATTTGGTCCTCCGATTGGCAAGCGCTTGCTGCTCCAGTGTGTAAACCTGCGGTGAAAGTCTCATCTTACGGGAAAATCCGGCAAAGCCTGTGAAGAACGTGCCCCCGGTTGAGGAAAACACACGAAAGTGGGGGTCCGAGGGCCCCGCCGGGGTGAAAGACTGGCTTCAAAGACGGCCAAAACCCTGGTGGACCAGATTTCCGCTGTTTTACAAATGGCGCAAAACCTGTAGTATCACTAGGGTAGAGTTGTTGGGAGAAGTTCAAACCATCGGTCGAGCGAGGTTCCCCTTTGATTAAGCAGGACATCGTGCATCAGGTGATTGAACGAACTGGCCTGCCTCGGACCAAGGCGGAGGCGGCGGTGGACACGGTCTTCGAGGGTCTGAAACAGGCCCTGGCGGCCGGCGAACGCATCGAGCTGCGCGGCTTCGGTGTGTTCAGCGTGCGCGCGCGCAAAACCGGCATCGGCCGCAATCCGCGGACCGGCACTGAGGTCAGCATCACGCCGGGCAAAGCAGTCCGATTCAAGCCGGGCAAGGACTTGCATGCGCTGGACGGAAACGCCACCAGTGCGCAGAACACCACCAGCGCGGAATAAGCCAGGCTGCCTCCGCACCGGGTTCTGCGGCGCATCGGCGCGGAGTGTGTCGCGGGGCGCTTCGGCAACGCGGGGGCGGGAAACTGCTTGAGAATCGGGCCTCCCGAGCTTGGCCATTTCGCTCGATTGCCCCGCGCTAACTCCGCTAGCTCCGCTGCTACATGAGCCTCTGCGCATCCACATCCACCACCACATTGCGGCGTGGCACATTGGCCGCATCCGCGTGGGCCAGCATCCCTCTCAGCGCCGCGTTCAGAGCCTTGCGCGAGGCTGCCTTCAGGATCAAATGAAAACGGTAGATGTTTTTGATGCGCGCCAGCGGCGCCGTGCACGGTCCCAGCACGCGCACGCCTTCGAACGCGGTTTTCTGAAACCACCTGCCCAGCTCCGCTGACCAGGCGGCCGCTTCCTCCAGCTTGGCCGACTGCACCAGCACGTTGGCCAGCACGCCGAACGGCGGATAGTGCATCCAGCGCCGGTACTTGAGCTCGCGCTCGGCAAAGCTCAAGTAATCGTGCTGGGTTGCCGCCATAATCGCATAGTGATCCGGGTAATACGTCTGCACCACCACGCGCCCGGGCAACTGGCCGCGGCCGGCGCGCCCGCTCACCTGCGTCATCAACTGGAACACACGTTCCGCAGCCCGGAAATCCGGCATGCTCAGCGCGTGATCGCAGCCCACCACGCCCACCAGGGTTACGCCATGAATGTCGTGCCCTTTCGCGATCATCTGTGTGCCCACCAGCAAATTGATCTCGCCGGCATGCAGACGCGCCAGCAGGCGTCCCAGGTCGTACCGGCCGCGCACCGTATCGCGATCCATGCGCCCGATGCGTGCCGCGGGAAAGATCTCCTGCAAGCGCTCCTCGCCCTGCTGCGAGCCGGCGCCGAGATAATAAAGATGCTCGCTCCCGCACTTGGGACAGCAGTCCGGCACCGTGCGCCGATAGCCGCAATAATGGCATTCAAGCCGCTGGCCTTCGCGCGCAATTTCCTCTTCGCCAACCGCTTTGTGATGGGTGAGGACGATGGCGCAGTTCACGCATTCCAGCTTGGCTCCGCATGCGCGGCACATCACCACAAAGCTGTACCCGCGCCGGTTGAGCAGAATCAGCACCTGCTCGCCGCGATCGAGCGCGAGCTGTGTCTGCTCAATCAGCGAGCGCGAGAACAGGCTCTCCTGCCCCGACTGCTTGAACTCGGTGCGCATGTCCACCAGCTCAACCTCGGGCAGCGGCCGGTTCATCACGCGCTGTTTCATCTCGATGCGCGTGTACTTGCCCCGGGCCCCGTTCTGCGCAGTCGAGTTCTGCCAGCTTTCCAGCGACGGGGTGGCCGAGCCCAGCACCACCAGCGCGTCTGACAGCTTTGCCCGCATCACAGCCACGTCGCGGGCGTTGTAGCGCGGCGTCTCCTCCTGCTTGTAGCTTTGGTCGTGCTCTTCGTCCACCAGAATCAGGCCAAGGTTCGGCGCGGGGGCAAAAACGGCCGAACGCGTTCCCACCACGATTGGCGCTTCGCCGCCCCGGATCCTCCGCCACTGCTCGCTGCGCTCCTCCGGCGTCAGCGCCGAGTGCAGTAGCGCCACCTTGTTGCCGAAGGCCGCGTCCAGCAGGCCGACGGTCTGCGGCGTCAGCCCAATCTCCGGCACCAGCAGGATGGCCGACATGCCCCGATCGAGCGCGCGCTGCATGGCGGCAAGATAGACTGCCGTCTTGCCCGATCCCGTGACGCCGTAAAGCAGAAACGCGCGGAACTGTCCCAGCGACGAGGCGATCGACGCCAGCGCGTCCACCTGCGGCTCGTTCAGCCTGTCCGGCGCCGCGCACGGCTCAATGCCGCCCATCCGGAACGCCGCGGGGCGCTCGTCAATGCGCACAAGGCCCCGCCGCACCAGGGTTTGCAGCGTGGAATGCAGCAGCCCCTTGGCGCGCAATTCTGTCAACGGCGTCTCGCCGCCGCACGCCGCCAGCTCCGCCAGGATCGCCTGCTGCTTCGCGGTCAGCGCCGGAATCCGCGCCTCCGGCACCAGCACCGCGAATCGCTCCATCCGCCGGGCATCGCGTTCCACGGCCGAAGTCTCGCGCGCAATCCACTTCTTCCGCAGCAGGGATGCCAGCACCGGCAGCCCCGCTGACGTTGCGGAGCGTAGCGTGGATACCTTCACCGGCTCTCCCGCCGCCAGCCGCTGCAACACGCGGTATTGCAAGTCGAGCTCTTCGCGCGAGAGCTTTCCGCGCTCCGTGCCACGTCCGGTTCCGCGCCCTTCCCCATCCAGGCTCCCGGCCAGCGTATCGCGGCCCAGGTCCGTGATGCGGTAGTAGACCGTCCGCTTCACCTCGGCCGACAGCGGGAGCATCCCCCGCAACACTTCGCCCAGCGGAGCAAGATAGTAGCTGGCCATCCACTCGCCCAGTTTCAACAGGCCTTCATTCAACAGCGGCTCGCCGTCCTCTTCGTCGAGCACGGCTTCGAGGTAGCGCACTTCGTATTCTGCCGATTTTCCGGCCGGCTTCCCGGAAGCTGTGTCGCCGGGGCTACTGTCGGATTCGGGCGAGCCAGATCCGCTGCCCTGGCCCACCCCCACCACGATCCCGATCAGCTTCTCGTTCCGGAACGGCGCAATCACCCGCGACCCGCGCACCACCCGCTGCCCACCGCGCAAAGCGTAGGTGAATGTGCGGTCCAGCGGGACCGGTAACGCGACTTCGCAAGTCTCATCCATGTGCGGCAATCCTCAGTGTAGGAGATTCGGGCGCACCTCCTCGCACCGCCGTCACCGCACTTCAATCTCTTCCGTTACAATTCTCCACGTGAAGCCCAAACCTTCTGCTGCCACGCCTCCGTCCCGTAAGGCCGCCACCGGCCGCGGCCCCATCACCATGGCAATTGATGTGGGCGGCTCCGGCCTGAAAGCCATGCTGCTCGACCCCCACGGTCACCCAGTGAGCGAGCGCGAGCGCATTCCCACTCCCGCCATCCCCACGCCGCGCGCCTGTATCCTCCGTTTGGACAAGCTCAAGGCGGCGCTGCCGCGGTTCGACCGCGTCTCCATCGGTTTTCCCGGAGTCATCAAGCGCGGCACCGTCTGGACCGCCGTCAATCTGCATCCCGGATGGGTCGGCTTCCCGCTCCAGCAGCAGCTTGAGAAGCGCTGGCACAAGCCTGTCCGCGTCGCCAACGATGCCTGCATTCAGGGCTACGGCGCCATCAAGGGCGTGGGTCTGGAAATGGTAATTACGCTGGGCACCGGCATGGGCTCGTGTCTCTTCACAGGCGGCCGCCTCTTCCCGCTCGAGCTCGGCCACCACCCCTGGAAAAAGTTCACTTACGAGGACTACATCGGCCGCCGGGGCCTGGACAAATACGGCAAGAAGCGCTGGAACAAGTACCTCCTCGAAGCGATTCACCAGACCGCCGCAACCTTCAACTGGGACCATCTCTACCTCGGCGGCGGCAACACCAAGAAGATCGACTTCGAGCTTCCAGCGCACGTCAGCATCGTCTCCAACGAGACCGGGCTGTTCGGCGGCGTGGCCCTCTGGCGCGACGAAACCCTCAGCAGCAAGCGCCGGTAGGGACGGGCCGGCGAGAAATGACCACCCGACCAGCCGTCGACTCAAGTTCGCGCCTGCGCTCCACCGTGCTTTTCGCCCGCTGGTTCGGCGCCCTGGCCTCTATCGCATTCACCCTCCATGCCGGCCGACACAACCGCTCTGCTCTGCTTGTCGCGCTCTTCGCGGGCTGGACCCTCCTACCCTACTTCGGCTTGATCGCTGCCGATCGCCTCGCCGCCCGCGCCCGCCGCGACATTGCCTCCGCCATCCGCGCCGCCACCATCCTGCTGGCGCTGGCTCCGCCCGGCATCTACGCCGCCGCTTCAATCCTCACACCCGGATCCACTGCCACGTTCGCGTTCCTCGCCGTCCCCGCTGCCTCCTGGCTGGCAATCGCCACGCTTCTGATCGCCGCCCGCATTCAATCAAAATAAAAGACCGGCGCAATCTGCACCGGCCCACGAACGATTCCTTGTCCCTTTGTCCCTCAGGCCCCGTCTTCTGTTCCCTGTTCCCTATTCCCTGTTCCCAGCTTCTTCAGGCCGAGCTCGCGCATCGCAATCTGCAGATCGGCCCAAGCCTCTTTCTTCTGCCGCGGATCCCGCAGCAAAAACGCCGGATGGTAGGTCACGATCAGCTTGGCACCGCGGAACTGGTGCACGCGTCCCCGCAGCCCGGCTAACGGCTGCCGCTGGCCCATCAGGTACGTCGCCGCCGTGGCGCCCAGCGCCACAATCACTTCCGGCCGTACCACTTCAATCTGCTTATTCAGGAACTGGACGCAGGTGTTCGCCTCCTCCGGCTCCGGCGTGCGATTCCCCGGCGGGCGGCACTTCACAATGTTGGCGATGTAGACTTCCTCGCGCTTCAGCCCCATCGCCCCAATCATGTTGTTCAAGAGCTGCCCCGCGCGCCCCACAAAGGGCAGCCCCTGCGCGTCCTCGTCGGCGCCCGGCCCTTCGCCCACAAACATCAGCCGCGCATCCGGGCTCCCGTCGGCAAATACGATGGTGTGCCGGCCCTTGTGCAGCGCACACCGCGTGCACTCCCCAATATCCTCCTGAATCACCCTCAGCGCTTCAACTTTATTCATCCCTGTGTCGTCATCCTGAGCGGAGCCACCCGCGCGTTTTGCCGGCGGCGGAGTCGAGGGACCCGCATTACCGCCGTCGCCAGCCCCAACCGCAACGTTCCCATCGAAAACCTGTGTTGGCTGCGAAACCTCTACCGGCCTCCGGTACAAATCCCCAATCCCCAGCTCGCGATAAAACCGCACGCGCGCCGCCAGCGCCTCCCGCATCTCCGCCGTTAATCCCGCCATTTCGCTTATTCCACAATTATCTTCTGCCGCGCGTTCAAGCTCTGCTTCAGCACTTCGTCTTGCGCCGACTCGCCCTCAAATTCCAACATCAGCGGCTTCGGCCTGCGCAGCGCCAGCACCTCGTCCAGAATGCGGTCCGCCAGCTTCCGCTTCGGCATCCGCGGCATCTCCACGGCCGTCTGCACCGTCAGAAACGTCACCGCATTCTCGTCCGCATCCATGCCCACGCCGTCGCGCGACACATCATTCACCACAATTGCGTCGGCGCCTTTCTTCAGCAGTTTGGCGCGCCCGCTCTCCATGATGTTCGCGGTTTCCGCGGCAAATCCCACAATCAGCTGTCCCGGACGCCGCCGCCGCACCACCTCCGCCAGGATGTCCTCCGTGGGCTCAAACTCCACCGTAATGGGCCCCGTGCGCTTCAGCTTTTCTCCGCTCACAACCACGGGCCGGTAATCCGCCACCGCCGCGCACTTCACAATCATCGTGGCCTCGGCCATTCGCTCCAGCACCGCTGCCCGCATCTCGTCGGCTGTAGTCACCTTCACTGTGTCCACCCGCGCCGGCGGATACAGCGCCGTTGGCCCGCTCACCAGCACAACGCGTGCCCCGCGCGCCTGCGCTGCCTCCGCGATCGCATATCCCATCTTCCCGCTCGACCGGTTCCCCAAATACCGCACCGGGTCCAGTGCCTCCCGCGTTCCCCCTGCCGTCACCAGCACCAGCTCGCCGGCCAGGTCGTACCGCCGTCCCAGCGCGTCCAGCACCGCCTCGGCAATTGCCTCCGGCTCCGCCATCCGGCCCGCGCCCACCATCCCGCATGCCAGGTCGCCGGTCCCCGGCTCAATCACTCGCACGCCACGCTGCCGCAGCGTCTCCATATTGGCCTGCGTCGCCGGGTGCTCCCACATGTTCACATTCATCGCCGGAGCCACCAGCACCTGCGCCGGAGTCGCCAGGTACATCGTAGTCAAAAAATCGTCTGCAATCCCATGCGCGAACTTCGCCAGCACATTCGCCGTCGCCGGGCACACCACCAGCGCCTCCGCCCATTGCGCCTCGCCTATGTGCTCAATTGAAGAGCCGTTTCCCTCGGCGTCTCCGGCGTCCTCCCAGAGGCTGGTGATCACCTTGTGTCCGGAAAGCGCCGCAAATGTGAGTGCCTGCACAAACTTGCAAGCTGCCTCGGTCATCACCACGTGAACCTCGGCTCCCTGGCGCTGCAACTCCCGCACCACCTCCGCAGCCTTGTAC
The DNA here is from genome assembly GCA_963788435.1 of uncultured Acidobacteriota bacterium. Taxonomy (GTDB): domain Bacteria; phylum Acidobacteriota; class Terriglobia; order Terriglobales; family Acidobacteriaceae; genus Telmatobacter. The sequence continues at coordinate 22,928 of CAWBIG010000063.1, forward strand.
GCGGCAATCCCTCCCGACACCCCAACCATTACCCGCATACTCAGAATTCTATTCCAGCATCCAGATATCAGCCGGAACTCGCGGATTGATCGGCCACAGCTTGTTTTGAAACCCGGTTTCGACAGATCAGAGCACGCCTCATCCGATCCGCGTTTTCTTGCGGAATGGACCGGTGCTCGCTGTTTTTTAATTTCGCTCTCTTGCCCGCGTTGCAGCGTCGCGGTCGCCGCACGAACCTCGGCCGGCGAAAACAGGATTTTAAGAAAATGACAGGGAAGATAAGCAGGCAGCCCTGCGAACACACCTACGCGGCCGCGCAGGTGTTCTGGACCGGCGCCCCATCCTTGGCCATGAGGATGGGCGCCAGCCCTACCACCGTGAGTATCTCCGCGACATGCGCGGAGACATTGCAGACTGTAAACGCGTGCCCCGACTGGAGAGCATCCGAGTAGAGAGTGATAAGCGCAGCGATGCCGGCGGCGTCAATGCGTTCGATTTTGCCCAGATCGAGCGCAACGCTCTGTCGCTGCACCAAGGGAGTAAACAGCGCTATGAGACGCTGTTCGGCGCCGCGCACGAGTTCGGTAAAGCCAGCCGGCTCGACCACGAACATTTCATCGGGCCGGCAGTAACTTGAATTCATAAGAACCTCCAATCCATTTCCCCGCATCCCGAATGGTGAAAGCCATTCGCACCGCGCTGCATTTTGTTTTGCACGCGGCGGGCCAAATGGCCATGCCGGGGAAATATGCTCAAAGCAGAGGGGATAAGCAATTGCATCGGCAAATCCCCGTGGTGTACCCCTGTCCGTTTGCGTGCTCGCTGTCCGCATTCGGACATTCCCTGTTACGCAGAAAGGAGCTCCGGCGTTCCATGGATTCGAACGGAAAACAGTCACCGGCTCTCCTTAGTTACAACGGCGTTCGCGCGCTTTCGGTTAACGTTGGATTTACAGAAGCAGGTGTAGTGGCGCTCCCGCACGCAGAGGAAGCGCGCGATGCAAATAGGTTTATTACCTGGATAGATGCTGGAAACGCCGGAGAGATGCAATATCTTAGGCGCGCGAACGAGCAAGGCCAATTGGTGCGCGCGCGTGTGGCCATTCCCTTCCCGTGGGCGCGCTCGGCAATTGTTTGCATGGCAAACTACAACAGCGCGCAACCGAAGTCGACCGGCAAGGCGCCTCGCGATGCGGGATGGATCGCTCGCTACGCCTGGACCGGCCGCCCATCCACTCATCCAGCCGAGCGCGGCCGGCGCGTTCCCAGCGATTACCACAAGATTCTGCTCAAGCGGCTGAAGAATCTGGAAGCGCGCCTGCATCAAGAGCATGGAGATTTCGAATCGCGCGCATACGTGGATACCGGGCCGGTGATGGAGCGCCCGCTCGCAACCGCCGCGGGCCTGGGTTGGACGGCAAAGAACACGTGCCTCATCCATCCCAGGATCGGATCATACGCATTTCTTGCCGTGCTCCTCACCTCGCTCGGCGTTGAGCCGCGCTCGAACCCGCTCACCATGCCGAATCGGTGTGGATCGTGCACGCGTTGCATTCAGGCATGCCCCACCGATGCCCTGATCGCGCCTTACCGGATGGATGCGACGCGCTGCATCTCGTACCTGACCATCGAGCATCGCGGAGCCATCGCGCCGGAGCTGATGGAAAAGATGGGCCGCCAGGTATTCGGTTGCGACATCTGCCAGGACGTGTGCCCCTGGAATCGCAAGGCGCCCATCGCGTCCGACGAGGAACTGGCGGCTCGCGAGGAACTCGTCAATCCGGCGCTGAGCTGGTTGAGTTCTCTTGACCAAGAAGCCTTCGAGCGCCAATTCAGCGGCTCCCCGGTGCGGAGGGCGCGATTCGACGGCCTGCGGCGCAACGTTGCCATCGCGATGGGGAATAGCGGACAGATGCGTTACCGGGCGCAATTGCGCGAATGGGCGCGTGCGGCAGATATAGGACTGCGCGCCGCCGCGGCTTGGGCAATCAAGAAACTGGAAGATCGGGGAAGTACCGCAGACGACCGCTGACTACCGAAACATCAGACGACCTCTGGTAGAACTTGCTCCCTTACGAAACGCGGAGGACGTTGGCCGCGCTCAGGCCCTTGGGACCCTGCTGGCATTCGAACTCTACGTTTTCGCCTTCATTCAGCGTCTTATAACCATTCTCCTGGATCGCGGAGAAATGGACAAAGACATCTTCGCCCGTAGAGCGCTGGATGAAACCGTAACCCTTGGCTCCGTTGAACCACTTCACAACACCCTGTTCCTTCATCGAGGTTCTCCTCTAAGGGTAAGGCACAGCTCAAATGCCGGCCGACTCATGGCATTTTGCAATTTCTCGCGGAGCGAAGGCATGCAAGGGGGAAGACCGATAGGCGCTCAAGAGACTGACCCTGGCGCGCCGTGCCTCAGTTATGACAGGAATTCAGATACGATGCAAGAAAAAACTATGCAGCTAGCACTCACCAATTAGTGCCATTGCGGGCAATGGAGTACTGGAAAGCCGTATCCTAGATGTACATACTTTCTTTTCAAAGATGGACTTTGAAAGCTGCTGCACGCTGTTGCATAGCGAGTTTGGCAGAGAGGACTTGCGATGGATAACGTCTCAAATTCCGGTACGAATACGGAGCCGGAAGACGGAACTCCGGTGCCGGAGGCGAATCCTGGAATGGTGGCAACGGCCGGTGCGCTAACTCCCCTTCCGCAGGATGGGAGCGCACCCGCCGAGCCGCCTGCGTCCGCGCGCGATCCCAATGTGCCCGTGCAACAGACCAAATGGTTCCGGCTGCGTCAGAACGGCACGGCGATGGCGCGGTACCTGCTGGACAGCGAAGTGCACACCTACGCCTTCAGCGTGGCGGCCAATGCGATCCTTTCCTTCATTCCCCTCGCGGTTTTAATGTACACGCTGGCTCTCTCGGTTTTTCATTCGCAGGCCATGGCCGGCGTGGTTAACGACATGGTGAATTACTTTCTGCCCTCCGTGACCAAGCAGCCGAACTGGTTGGCCAGCAACCTGGAGTTTGCCGCAACGCTGTCTTCGCGCCACGGCGTGCAGGCGCTCTCGCTGCTCATGATCCTGATCTCCTGCACGGGCATTTTTCTGCCGCTTGAAGTGGCCCTGAACCAGGCGTGGGGTGTGCGCAAAAGCCGCAATTACCTCTTCAATCAGGCCATCGCCTTTGGGCTGGCCATCTGGATGGTGGTGCTGGGAATGACGGCGATGTTGCTCAGCGCGGGGCAGCGGCAGATCCTCGCATTCCTGTTCTTCCATCACACCGATAACTGGTTCTTTAGCGGGATCAGTTATGTTTGGCTGGCGCTCTGCACCGGCGTGGCGTCCATCCTGTTCTTCTTTTCAATCTATTGGATTCTGCCCAACCGCAAGGTTCCGGCAAAGTCGATTCTGCGGTCCTCGATCCTGACTGGATTGGTTTGGCTTGGCGTGAGGATTGTGTTTGTGGACGTTCTGCCGCATCTGGACCTGAAATCGCTCTACGGGCCGTTTTCCGTGTCGGTAGGGCTGTTGTTCTGGGGTTATATTTCGGGGCTGATCTTGTTTGCGGGTGCACAGGTGAGCGTGGCCAGGATCGGGCAAAGAGGAAGTGGCGCTACTTCGCGTTGAACGCCTTCACCGCAATCGCATTCGGTCCTCGGCCTACGGGAAGCATGGTGAAAAGAGAGCGGGTGGAGGTGCGGACCACCGCCACATCGCCGGAGCGCGAATCCACCACAAACAGCAGATGGCCGTCGGCCGCAAATGCCATGGCGGATGGGCCGTCGCCGACGTGTATCCAGCCGGAGCGCTTGCCATCGTCGATGGAATAGATGTTGACAAATTGCGAGTGAAAACTGGCGACGTAGAGGAGCGAATTGTCGGCGGTCACGATGCCGTCGACGGGGGTGTCGCCCATCAGGTAGGCGCCGCCCACTTCGTCGGTGGTGGCATAGACTTCGCTTACCGTATCGGACAGCGAATTGGAGACGAAGATCTCGCCGCCATCGGGCTTGAGCGCCAGATGGACCGGCGCGCGGCCCACGTCCATGAAGCCTTCAAGACGATCCGGGCCGCCTGGATTGAACTTGGAATCAGCCAGCGCAATCGCCATCACCTGGTGGCCGGCGGAGCAGGCGACGAAAGCCTTCGACGAATCGGGGAGGATGACTGCGTCGCTGGCGCCCGGGCAATCTCCAAAAATGGCGCGCACGCGGCGCGTTTGGGGGCTGAGGATGGTGACGGAGTTGCCGCCGCGATTGGGGACGACGAGGCTCTTGCCGTCGGGTGAGAGCCGCGCTTCCGCGGGCTGCTCGCCGACGCCGAGTTGCATGATCTCGCGCCGTGCAGCGAGATCGACGATGGAGATGGAGTTGGAGCCGGAGTTGGTCACGTAAGCGAGCTTGCCGTCGGCGTCGACACTGACAGCGACCGGCTCGCGGTGCAACGGGATGACCGCGGCGATCGCGTTCTTCTCCGCGTTCAGCACAACCAGCGATCCCTGGCCGCCGGAAGCGCCGGAGACCACCACGTAGACCTCGTTGCGCGTGGGACTAGAGGCAACGGCAATGGGGTTGAGTCCGATTGGGATCTCGCGATCGAGACGCATGTTGACCGCGTCGAGCACGCTGACGGTGCCGCTCCCGCCATTGGTCACATAGACGAATTCGCGGTAGTTGGGTGAGTACTGGGGAAAGTCGCTCGATTGGCAGCCGGTGAGGAGCGCGAGAATCAGGAGAATCGCCGGCACCGTCCCAGGTCCCAAAATACGAGGGATCTCCACCCCGTCGACCAGGACCTCTCGCCGGGGGCCCCGAACCTTGGGCTCCCCTTCGAGTTCCCTGTCTGGAACGCGCTCACTTGATGCGTCCGTCATGGGCTCCAGTTGCGGATTCTACGTGGATGCCGCGGGGGAGCGTGCGGTGGACCACGGGCGCGATCTGTTCGATCTCGCTCATCATGGTTTCAAACTGCTCGGGGTATATGGATTGCTGGCCGTCCGATAGCGCTTTGTCGGGCTCGTGATGCACTTCAACCATCACGCCGTCGGCGCCTACCGCAACCGCACCGCGGGCCATGGGCAGAACCTTGTCGCGCTTGCCTGTTCCGTGGCTGGGATCGACCAGGATGGGCAGGTGGCTGAGGCGCTGCACCGCAGGCACGATGCTCAAATCCAAGGTGTTGCGGCTGTGGTCGGCGAAGGTGCGTACGCCGCGCTCACACAGCGCCACTTCGTAGTTACCCTCGCTCATGATGTACTCGGCGGCCATTAAAAACTCATCAAGTGTTGCGCTCATGCCCCTCTTCAGCAGAACGGGCTTACGCAGCCGTCCGGCGTGCTTGAGCAGGGAAAAATTCTGCATATTGCGCGCGCCGATCTGGATCACATCGGCCCATTCGGCCACCAGTTCCAGGGTTTCGTTGTCGATGGCCTCGGTGACTATGCGCAGGCCAAAGCGGTCGCGGATTTCCGCCATGATTTTGAGCGCCTCCACCCCCAGTCCCTGGAAGGCGTAAGGCGAGGTTCGCGGCTTGTAAGCGCCGCCGCGGAAAAACTGAGCGCCGGCCGCGGCTACGCGCTCGGCAATGGCAAAGGCCTGCTCGCGGGTCTCAATCGAACACGGACCTGCGATGATGGCAAGATTGCGCCCGCCAAGGGCAGCGTCGGTGCCCTCAAAGCGGATAACCGTATCCTCTTCCTTCACATCGCGGCTGGCTAGTTTGTAGGGCTTGCTGACGCGGATGACTTCGGCGACGCCGGAGAGTTCTTCAATGTTGCCGCGATCGACTTCACCCTGGTTGCCGGTGATGCCGATAGCGGTCCGCTGGGCGCCGGGCATAGGATGCGCGCGGTAGCCCAATCGTTCAATGGCGTCGCAAACTGCCTGGATTTGCTCCGGCGTTGCATGCGCCTTCATCACAACAAGCATGGGAGGCCCTCAGACCTTGAGTGTACCGTTTGGAGGCCTGAAGGGCAATGAATTGAGGGAACACAAGGCAACCAATCGCGGCCAGCCGAGTACCTCAGGTTGGGTGAACGGCTTGTCCGAACAGTGAAACCGGATGAAACAGTCAACGCAGATCGGGGGCAGTTCTGAGGAAAGGCGCAAACTACTCGCTGTTCACGGTGTCGGTTGTGGCTGCAACAATGGCGGGTGCCAAGACCATACCTACAAATGCCAGGGCAATCAGAAGGTCATGCATTGGAGGGATCTCCCGGCGACCCTCGTCTGAAGCTCAGGTTCGCCTATCCGGGCAGGAAACTGGTCCTTGCCACACTTGAATCATCGCCAATAGCCGATCTTCCTTGAATCCCCAAAGAGCGGATAGTAATAGGAATGGCAGTTGTATGGGATATGACACAAAGGTTGTATAACTGGCTCAAAAGTCCCGGAATAACTGGATCTGACTCGTCCCTATATGAGTTAATGACTGCTCGGTGACTGTTCCGATTCGATGCAGTACATCGCGCACGCGACCGAAGCGGGCTTTTTAGCTCTATTTGCCGGCGCCGCGCTCCACCGCAAGCCACTTCAGGCCCAACCATGCCAGGTAGCCCAGTTGAATGGCCCAGGTGATGGCGTAAGCCGCCTGCCGGAACATGTGATTCAGTTGAGCCACGATGGCATCGTGATTCGCAGCGCTGAGCGCCGGTTCTTGAGGGCTGGCAATAACCAGGTAACCCACCCGCACAAAGAGGACGGCTGAGAAAAGGGCGAGCAGAATGAAGAAGTATCGTTTCATGTTGTTTGCCTCATTTTTCGAATTCCAACGCTTAAGCCCGAAGCGCTTCCTGGGCCTGGCGTTCGGCCACCCTCTGGCTTCGCCGTTCGACGAGGTAGCGCAGGATGAGAATCAGAACGCCCCACGCGAACCATGCCGATATGTTCCAGAGCAGCGGCACCGCCATCGACTTAGCCATGCCCGATCCTTCGCTGCCGCCAAATACCGGACCGGGATGCTGCGTGCGCCACCAGCGGTTCGACATGTACACAATGGGGACGTCGAGCGCGCCGAAGATGCCCAGCACAGCGGCCTGCGTCTGCATCTGCGGCCCGGCGGCGAACCGGCGCAGCAGCAGATAGCTTACATAAATCAGCCATAAAACCAAGGTTGTGGTCAGACGTGGGTCCCAGGCCCACCACATGCCCCAGGCGCGGCGTCCCCACAGCGGGCCAGTGGTCAGGCCCACGGTGCAGAACACCACACCGATCTCCGCGCCGGCAAGAGCCCAGGCATCGGCCATCTGTGCGCGCTCAGGCTGGCTGCGCCGGAAGGCGAGGAAGCAGATGGAGCCGCCCAGGCTTACGGCAAAAGCAAAAAATGCCGTGGCGAACGAGGGCACGTGGTAGTAGATGATGCGAAAGATCTCGCCCTGCATGGCGTCTTCAGGCGCGACATAGATGGCCTGGTAGTAACCCCAGGCAAGAAGCGCGACCACAATTACGGCATAGAGGATGATGAAAAGCTTTTTCATACGTGTTCCGTTCCGGGTTGAACCAGGGAAGCAGCCGAGACACACTCAGTGTACGTCCGGAGCAGTGGGAAGGTCTCCATCATGAGGTGGATGGAGTGACGTAAATCACTCCGCCAGCCGCTGGGCGCGCCAGATGGCCCCGTCAATTCCCTTGATCTCCTCGATTCGGATGGGCATGCCAGGGGTGGCGGCGCGCAAGCCGGTGAAGAACCCCTCCCGCACCAGCCGCGATTTGCCGATTACGCTGCCGATCCAGGCCACAGGAACCTCTTCAGCCAAACGATGCTTGCGGCGGAGCTTCTCACGAACCAGCAGGACCAGCCCGACCAGGTCCGCGGCGGCTTGTTGCATGACTCCCAGCGCCACCGGATCGCCCTTTTCGGCCAGCTCGTCGATAGCTGGGGCGAGCGCGGCAAAATCCGGCGCGGGCGTGCCATCGCCGATGTTGATCAATTCGTCGAGATCCGTGGCGCCCCAGATCTGGCCCACTACGCCGAGCACCCGCGAAGGCTCTTCGCGGTCGTGTGCATTCAGTGCCCGGCGAATCGCATGCAAGCCGATCCAGTAACCGGAGCCCTCGTCGCCCAGGCGCGAACTCCAGCCGCCGGCGGTTTCGCGGCCGCCGTCGGGCGCGCGGCCAATGGTGTTGGTGCCGGTCCCGGCGATTTGCAATATCCCCGCGCCGCCGCGGAAGGCCGCATCCAGCGCGATGATCTCGTCGCCGACAATTTCATGCCGCTCTACGGCGAAATCGGCGCAGACGGCGCCGATCCACTCGCGCACCCCGGGCATGGCCGCGCTAGCCACTCCTACGCAGGCGGCGCGCACTGTCGCGACACCAGCCTGCTTGTACACCTCGGCCAGCAAAGAGCGCAGGTTCTCCTCGGCAGCCGCTGCGCCCACGCGCAGCCGCTTGATGGAGCCTGCCTCGGCAAACGCCAGCATTTTATCGCCGTTCACGATGGAGGCGCGGGTGCGCGTGCCTCCGCCATCAATCCCCAGGACTACTGCGTTCATTCGTTCCTTTTTCGCTCCGATCAGTGGCTCAGGCTTGTTATTCGCAATTCTCAATTCACTTTACAACCGGTCCGGCAAATCCTCAGCTTGCAAGTTTGCCTTATCGGACCGCCCATACAGCTCTTCCCAAGCGGATCGAAGGACCCATGCTTCCACGGGAGACCTATGCTTCCACGGGCGCGGAGGGCGGAAGTTGCGCCTCGAATTGCTTCAAATCCCAATAATCCCGCCACGCGGTGATTTTTCCATTGCGGAGCTCGAATATTCCCATACAAGGAACGCTCACCCGCTCATTTCCCACCAGGAAGTGGTCCACGCGTTCGGTCATAACCACGTCGCGGTCCGCAACAATGTAACGAATCTCCCATGGCAACGCCTTCATACTCGCAGCGCCGCGCTGCAAGGTATCTCGAATGGCATCCCGTCCTTGAATGGGACGCCAGGGCGAGTTCCACCATGTCGCATCTTCGTCAAAGTAGCTCGCGAATTCATCTGGATCGGCGCGTACGCAGGCGTCGATGAAGTTACGGATGAGCAGAATGCTCTCGGCGTTATTCATTTAAATGGAGCTCCTTTGGGGACGAATATCTCTTACGGTTGCCGGTCGCTGCTTCCCCGCTCTTTCTCTTCCGGCGCAACGCTCCCGTTATCCCGCAGGGTTCCGGCCAGAATATTCAAATCCCCATCGTTCTTCGCCGTCGTCAGCCCGAGAATATGCGCCATCCACGGGTAAAGATTCACGTTCTCAAACGGGTGAACCGTCTTGCCGGGCGCGATGTCCGGCCCCTCGGCAAAAAAGATGGCCTTCATCTCCGGCACAATTTGCGGATCGAAGCCGTGGTTGCCTTTTGCGGGCGGTTCGTCCGGCTGGCCCGCCGCCGGCTTTTCCGCACGGATGGCATACGGCCCCGTGGCCACAATCACAGGATCCCCTTCCCGCGCGTTGCTGTTGTAGTGCAGCCCGGCGGGCACGTCTTTCCTGCGATACACCTTGAACTCCGCAGCCTGGTGCTTCAGCTCGTTGTAGAGCTTCGCGCGATCCTCTTCGTTCTTGCCATAAAGAAGCTGGCCCGCCGTTTCGAACTTCGACAAGTCCGCGTAATCCGCCAGCGTTATCCACGGCGGATCGATCTCGGCCATGCCATGATCGCTGACCACGACCAGATCGATCGGTAGGCCAGTCTTGTCCAGCGCTGCCTTCAGCCTGCCCACCATCGCATCCATTTTTAAGACCGCGGCGCGGGTCTGCGGGGCGTCGGGACCGTACCGATGTCCCGCCTCGTCCGTGTCACTCAAGTAGATGGCGACAAAGTGCGGGCGCTCTGCCGCAGGCTTTTTCAGCAGCGCGACGGCCTCCCGAATGCGCGCCTGCTCGGCGGCCTCGGTATACTCCGCTTCGGCGTAGCCCAGGTACCAGGTGGGGCGCTTGCCGGCGATCTGAGCCTCCGATCCCGGCCAGAACAGGCACGCGGTCCGCATTCCCTGGCTTTCGGCAAGGCTCCACAGCGGCACGCCACCATACCAGCTTCCATCGGCCACGGTCTCCTTCGGCGAATACCGCGCCTGCCGCGCCGGGTCGTAAAACGTGTTGGCGACGATGCCGTGATGCTCGGGATAGAGTCCAGTCACGATGCTGATGTGGTTGGGATAAGTGACCGAGGGAAAGCTCGGAAGCATGCCATCGGGCGCCCACGCTCCCTCCCGGCCGATGGCCATCAAATGGTGTGCGCCGTCCCGTTTGGCGTAGTCCCATCGAAAGCCGTCGAGCGACACAAGAACCAGGTAGTGTGCCTTCTGGGCGGCGGCCGAGTTGGCGCCGTTCTCAACGTGCACCAATGGAATCGCCGGACCCGCTCCAGGCTGCGCCCGCGCCACCAGCGCCAGGCCCAACACCGCCGTCCCCAGCACCACGCGCCAGCAGACTCGCAACTGCATTGAAATACCTCCGGATCAGCTTACCCCAGGGACGCGCCGTCGGTTGTGAAGATAGCCGCCCAGGCGCTCATCGCCAGGCATCTAAAGTTGTGAGAGCTTCACCGCCGGCTGCAAAGCGCCGGCGATTCCAGCCCGGCACTGCCGTTACTGCCCGGATCCGCCTGCAGGATCAAGCAGCCGTCAGGCCCATTAGGAGTCCGATGGACGGCACCGGCACGAACCGCATTCTGTATCGGCTGTGGTTCATGGTTGTTGGAGTAGTGGTCATTGCTGTCCTTTTCCTGGCCAAGGTGCTGTTCCTGCCGTTGGCCTTTGCCATCCTGTTCGCATTTCTTCTGTTTCCCATGGTTGTCTGGCTGGAGCACATCCGGCTTCCTCGCACGCTGGCCGCGCTCATTGTGATTCTCGGCTTTTTCGCCCTGCTTTGCGCAGGTACCTCGCTCCTGTTCTCCCAGCTTGTCGGCATTGCCAACGATCTGCCCACGTATCGCGCCAACATTCAACAGAAACTGGCAGCCATCAATGCTCCCAGCAATTCGGCGTTCAGCCGCGCCCGCCAGGAAGTGGAACGCATCGGCGGCGAAATCGGGCTTGCCAATGTCCTTCCCGGATCGTTCGCGTTCCTCAATCCCAATCAATCCAAGCCCCTCGGCGAGAGCCCCCAGCATCCGGTTCAGGTACGCGAGGTGTCGCGGGAGTCAGCAAGTCTCGGAGAGCTGGGGGGTGCCGTCGAGCCGCTTGTCACCGCGCTGCTCACGGTGGTTTTCACCTTCTTCGTCATGCTCCAGCGGGAAGACCTCCGCAACCGGCTCATTCGTCTCAGCGGCGATCGCAACCTGACCCTGGTCACAGAAGCCATGGACGACGCCAGCAGGCGCATTAGCCGTTACTTTGCGCTCCTGCTCACGGTCAATACCATTTACGGCCTCATCATTTTCGGCGCCCTTGCCGCACTTGGCCTGCCGCATGCCTTGCTCTTCGGCGCCCTTGCCGGCATATTGCGCTTCATCCCTTACATTGGGCCGCCCATCGCCACGGCTCTGCCCACGTTGCTCTCGCTGGCCGTATTTCACGGTTGGGAGAAGTCTCTCATCGTCATCGGGATCTTCGCGTGCCTTGAAATCGTCGCCGCCAATTACGCCGAGCCGCGTATTTACGGCAAGCACACCGGGCTCTCCTCCCTGGCGATTCTGGTGGCGGCAGCCTTCTGGACTCTTCTCTGGGGACCCGTCGGCCTCCTTCTTTCTGTCCCCCTCACCGTGTGCCTCGTGGTTATGGGCCGCCACGTGCCCGCGCTCGGTTTTCTCACCGTCATGCTCGGAGACCAGCCTCCCATGCCCTCATGGGCCTGCTTTTATCAGCGCATGCTGGCCCATGACGAGAGGGAAGCCGCGGACATCCTTGAGTCCTGCGTGAATAACAAGCCGCTTCCCGAGGTGTACGACTCCGTGCTCATCCCCGCTCTCATCATGGCGGAGGAAGATCGCCTGCACCGGGACCTGGATGAATCCACGGTTCACTTCATCCGCCGGAACGCGCGCGACATGGTGGAGGAACTTGGATACCGTGAGAATCGCGATGCCGACGGCGATGCGCATCAACCGGTCACTCCGCCCCCGCGGCCCGGCTCGCCCACACTCAAGGTCATGTGCACACCCGTACGCGATGAAAACGACCCGCTCGCCGCCTTGATGCTTGCCCAGGCCCTCGATGACGGATTTATTCACGCCTTCTCCATGCCGCACGGCCGCCTAGAGGATGCGGTGGAAACCGCCATCCGCGAAAACCCCGACATCGTCTTCCTTGCGGGCCTGCCGCCCTTCGGCTTCGCGCGCGCCCACCGCATTCTTCGCGGCATCCGTGCCCGCTCACCCAAAATCCGCATC
>CAWBIG010000064.1:0-11188 GCA_963788435.1 uncultured Acidobacteriota bacterium
CACAATACGGCCTCGGCTGACTCCTCGCTCCGGCTCAATACCGTCCCCCTTTCAGGCACAAGGCGAGATCTCCCCAGGTAAGAACGCACTCCTTCACTGCACGACCGCCGGATTTACGCCACCGCCCCTTGGTCACAAGAGCTTCGCGACTCGTTGCCCGCTCGCCCTGGTCGGCACCGCCTTTTATCCGGTTCTTGTTCATCGGCCCGCAGCTTCGCTCCACGCTTCCTCCCCACACTCGGTCGCCCTCATGCAGTTGCGCTTCACTTCACTCACTGTGACCAGCTTATGACGGGACTTACACCCGTAAGAGTGCGCCCTGCCGGGCGCACAAACATAAGAGAGGGAAGGCCGGATGCCTTCCCTCTCTTCGTTGTTGCGATGGCTAGTTGGCCAGGACGCTACCAGCGATACACGGTCATGTTATCCGCGTAGATCGTCGACGATCCGGCCGTCGAAGTAAATCCGTCCACCTGGAAGTTCGTCAGAAGCACGGAAGCCCAACCCAGCGTGAAATCGGAGTTGACCGTAACGTTCAGGTTGTCCTCAACGCCATCGAGCCAGACCGAATTGTAGGTGACGTTGCCGCTGCCATCGCGTGCAAAGCTGATCTGGACATGATGCCACGTGTTGGGCGTCCATGCCTGCGGATTGCAGGTCTCGGTCGAGTGCAGCCACGCGGCATCGGGTTCTGAAGGAGTGCCGGCGTTCTCCGTGTAATCCCAGGTCTGCGACCATCCGTCGCACTGGAACCCGTAAATCACGGTGTCGCCATTGGCCAGAACCTGGTTCAGGTCCATTTCGATGTTGGCGATTCCGCTAAGGGGCGATGCGAGATAAATCCATGTGTCGTAGACAAAACTCTCCGAAGCCGTATCGGTGCCGAAAACCGTAGAGTAGCGCTCCCCGCCGTAATCGGAGTAGGTCGTTTCGAACATCCGAGCGGATCCGCTCAGCGATGGCGTGGACACCAGACCCATGACGCCGCTTGCGGATCCGGAGCCGGTGCCGGTGTCAAAGGCCGCCTGCCAAGTCGACAAGTTCTGAATGGATTTGACGACGACGGCGTCGCCGGGGATCACGGGGCCGGGCGGGAGCGGCGCGGAAACGTAGAGAGTCAGGCTGTTCACACACGATACCCCTCTGCCCGATGCCGTCACATACAGCGTGTGCGTGCCCGTGGCAGATGCCACGCTGGCATTGATCGATGTGCCGTTCACCACCGTTTGGTTCGACTTCGTGTCGATCGAGTAGCCCATCGACGTCACTGCCTTCGACTGGCATTCCGTGGCCGAGGCCGTCAGTTGGAATGGCGTAGTTACTGAGGCGTCGTTGACCGGCGTAGTCACCGTCAGATTGGTGGTCACGGGGGGCGGTGCTTCAACAATATTCAGCGGAATATCCGTGACGCAGGAGACGCCCCTGCCCGACGACTTCACATAAAGGGTATGAGCTCCGGTGGGCGAGGACACCTTGGTGTTAATCGATGCACCCCGAATCACGGTGGCGGAACCGGAATCTATCGAGTAGCCCATCGAGGTAACAGTTTTGCCGGAACACGGTCCGGCGGCAGCCTGGAGCAGAAACGGCGTGGTCACCGTGGAGTTGGCCACGGGGCTAGTGATGGTGATGTTGGGTGCAACGGACGCCACTGCGGGCACCGCTCCGGCGAGCAGCGCAAGAATGAGGGGGAGAAATTGTTTCACGTGCAGGAACCTTGATTCCGGGTGCACTCGCCGCCTGAAGGGAGATCGCGCTTGCTTGAGGACAGAAAGCTACACAACTGGCAGGAAAGCTTGAGGCCTCTATTCCCATCTATCTAACGGGTGCAGCCCTGAAAATTTATGGTCCTACATTACGGGACAAAATCGATCGCCGTCAAGTGATAGCGCAGACTGACCAAAACCGGCCCACAGCTCATCCGCGGCCACATTCAATACGGCCACCGCCGGCTCACGCAAAAAAGTTGACGGATCGGACCGAAACGCCGCCCGCCTCCATACCCTCGTCTTCGCGCCCCACACCGTCCTCGCCTTCGTCCTCTTCCAACCCCCGCTTGGCCTTCTCGTTCGGCGAGTCCTCCGCGTCCCCGCCCTGGTGCCGCAGCTCGGCGGCGAACACCTTGCTCAGATCCGCACTGCGCTCCCCCGGCCTCACCATCGCCACTGGACGAATGCCGTTGATCGGGCCAATTTCCACTCCCCGCGCCTCCATCCCCATCCCTTCAGTCAAGATCATCGGCAGATTTCCGCCGCCCTTTAATCTCTCTCGCAAGCTTTTGTCCAAAATTGACACACCATCCCCATCCGCCCAGCCGCCCGACCGACAGGCTAACCCGGCTGACTCGCCGACTCGCCGACTCGCTGACTAGCTCCGCCAGTTCCGCTAGCCCACCCGTGATAGCATCGACCCAGCGATGCGGCGTCCCCTGTCCATCCTCATGGTCGCGCTCTTCGTAGCCGGGCCCCTGTCCGTGTTGCTTCCCGGCGGCGCTGAATTGCAGCTCCCTGCCTGCTGCCGCCGACACGGCGCCCACCATTGCGCCATGTTCGCCGCCATGGCCGCACCGCCTCCGGGCTCGTCCTGGCTCATCGCTCCCGACCGCTGCCCCCTTTACAACGCCGGCCATCTCGCCCCCGTCCCCGTCTTCGCGCTCTCTCACGCGCCGGCCGCCCCGGGCTTCGCAGCCACCTTCCTGATCCCCGCGCATTCCTTCTTCGCAACCCTCAGCCGACCTGCCATCCCCTCATCGCGCGGCCCCCCGCAAGCCTGCTAGTTCCATTTCGGTTTGTACCGCCGGTATCCATACCGGCGGTCGTGAGGGACTCCAGTCCCTCACCGCCTTCGCAACGTTCAACAGCTGTCGCTCGCGCGCAGTCACGGCGTATTTCCGTCTGCGCCAAGCGCAGCACCTGCGCCCGCGCGCAGCATCTGCCCGCGCGCAGCAAAGAGGATCCGATCATGCGCAGCTTCCCCATCCTTGCCCTTGCCGCGTTTGTCGCCGCCGCCATTCCCGCGCGCGCCACGGTCTTCTCCACCGTTCGCGGAGTCGTCCACGATCCCCAGCACCGTCCCATCGCCGGCGCCTCCATCGCCCTTCAGTCCCTCAACTCAGCCTTCATCCTCAACACCACCTCCGGCCCTCAAGGTGACTTCACCCTCGCCAACGTCCCTATCGGCGGCTACCGGCTCAGCGTTCAAGCTTCCGGCTTTGCCAACTCAACCCAGAACATTACCCTGGTTTCCGGCTCCAACCCCATCCTCCACATCCCGCTCTCTATTGCATCTACCACCGAATCCGTCACCGTCAACGCCAGCTCCGCCGCCGTCGCCCAGGGCAACGTCACTCCCACCACCCTCATCAGCCGCGAGCAAATCGAAACCACCCCCGGCGCCGACCGCACCCTCGGCATGGAGATGATCACCGACTACGTCCCCGCCGCTTACATGACCCACGACATGCTCCACATGCGCGGCGGCCACCAGACCAGCTGGCTCATCGACGGCGTCGACATCCCCAACACCAAGATCGCCTCCAACCTCGGCCCCCAAATCGATCCCAAGGACATTGACCAGCTCGAAACCCAGCGCGGCAGTTACAACGCCTCCGTCGGCGACCGCACCTACGGCGTCTTCGATGTCCTCCCTCGCAACGGATTCGAGTTCAGCCAGGACGCCGAACTAACCATCCGCGGCGGCAATCTCGGCACCGGCGAAGCCCAACTCGCCTTCGGCAACCACTCCACCCGCACCGCCTGGTACGCCAGCGCCACCGGTTCGCGCTCCAACTACGGCCTGGCCACGCCCGTTCCACAGGTCCTCCACGACGCCACCAACTCCCAAAGCGGCTTCGTCTCCGTCATCCGCAACCAGACCGCCAACGACCAGATCCGCCTCGACGCCCAGTACCGCCAGGACCACTTCCAGATACCCTACGACCCCAACACCGTCGACTTCGAATGCGCCTCCGGCTACTACTGTTCCTGGGGCCTGCGCGACGCCCAGACCGAGCGCGACTCCTTCGCGATCGCCAACTGGGTCCACACCTTCTCGCCCCGCGCCACCTTCAGCTTCGCGCCCTTTTACCACCTTAATCAGGCCGACTACGATTCCCCTCCCAACGACTTTCCGGCCGCAACCACCTGGGATCAGTCCTCCAACTACATCGGCGGCCAGTCCGACGCCCGCATCGTCGTCGGCCGCAACGCCTTCTCCACCGGCGCTTACACCTTTTACCAGCATGAGAACGACCTCTACGGCGTCATCGTCAACGACGGCTCCGCGTCTTCAGGGCCCAACACTACCGCCCTAACCGGCGCCGCCCTCTACGAGTACTACCTCGCTGATACCCTCCGCCTCGGCCGCTACATCACCCTCCTCGGCGGCGAGCGCTTCAGCATTTACCGCTCCGGCCTCAACGAATCCGCCATCTACCCCCGCATCGGCGCCACCGTAGAAATCCCCCGCCTCCACTGGGTCCTACGCGGCTTCTACGGCCACTTCTTCCAGCCTGCGCCCGTCGAAACCGTCTCCACCTCGGTGCTCGAGTACGCCGGCGCCGTCACCGGCGAAAACGCCTTCACTCCCCTGCCCTCTGAGCGCGATGAAGAGCACCAGTTCGGCATCGCCATCCCGTATCGCGGCTGGACCCTCGACGTGGACAACTTCAAAACCCGCGTCAACAACTTCCTCGACCACTCCAACCTCGGCGAATCCAACATGTTCTTCCCCATCGCCGTCGACGGCGCCCTCGTCCGCGGCTGGGAGATGACCCTCCGCTCTCCCACCGTCGCCCGCTACGGCCAGTTCCACTTCGCTTACTCCAACCAGATCGCCGAGCAGCGCGGCAACATTATCGGCGGCTTCACCTGCACCAATCCCACTGACCCCGCCTGCGATCTTGGCCCCGGCTACTTCCCCGTGGACCACGACCAGCGCGACACTCTCAATGCCGGCTTCACGGCCAACCTGCCCACCCACACCTGGTTCGCCTCCAACGTCTATTACGGCTCGGGATTCTCCAACGGCCTCGCCGGCTCTGGCCTCGGCCCGTATCAAGGACCCTATCTGCCGGTCCACACCACCTTCGATTCCTCCGTCGGCCACAGCCTCGGCGAAAACCTCCACCTCGCCGTCGACGCCATCAACGTCACCAACCACCGCGTCCTGCTGGATAACTCCATCACCGTCGGCGGCTTCCACTTCAACGACCCCAGAATGTTCTACGCCGAACTCCGCTATCGTTTCCACTTCTAGCGCCGTGCCATTCAAAGCCAACCGAATCATCAGTGTGCACTTTTGACCAGACCTGGAGGGAACTGCTCGCTAATCTGGCAGAGTTAAATCCCATGTCCTGCCGCCGTCTGGGCCAAATGGTTCCAGCATTGCAGCAGGCCTCCAAAAGCCAGGAGGCTCTCTTCCATGCGAATGCTTCGGACAGCGCGTTTCGTTCTTTTAGCTCTGTTGGTGCCCGTTACAACCGCTGCTTTACACGCGCAATTCAGTTTCAGCATCAGCGTTGGTTATGCTCCGCCCGTGATGCCCGTCTATGAGCAGCCCATCTGCCCCCAGCCGAACCTGATGTGGACGCCTGGGTACTGGGCCTATTCCAACGACGAAGGCGACTACTACTGGGTGCCCGGCGCGTGGGTGCCGGCTCCGTACCTCGGCGCGTTGTGGACCCCGCCCTACTGGGGTTGGAATAACGGCCAGTACGGTTTTCATGGCGGCTATTGGGGCCGGCAAGTGGGCTACTACGGCGGTGTGAACTACGGCTACGGTTACGGCGGCAACGGGTTTGCCGGCGGCGAGTGGCGCGGCGGCTCTTTCGCTTACAACACGGCGGTGGTCCACGTGGATGAGACGGTTGTTCACGTCACCTATGTGAACGAGACCATTGTGCGAGCCGGCATTGTTGCGAATCCCAATCACGTGGCCTACAACGGCGGTCCGGGAGGGATTCGGCATTCCGCCTCTCCCGCCGAAGTCGCATTTGAACGCCAGCCGCACACGGCTCCCACGCCAATCCAAACCCAGCATGCGGTGGCAGCCAAGTCCAACAAGAGCTCGTTTGCCAAGGCCAACGGCGGGCATCCGGCAAACGTGGTTGAAGCCAAGCCGCTGGGCGTGCAGAAGGCGGCTCCGC
Organism: uncultured Acidobacteriota bacterium; assembly: GCA_963788435.1. Classification (GTDB taxonomy): domain Bacteria; phylum Acidobacteriota; class Terriglobia; order Terriglobales; family Acidobacteriaceae; genus Telmatobacter. The sequence goes on from CAWBIG010000064.1 coordinate 6,146, forward strand.
CTGTTGCGAACAAGGCTGCGGTCAAGCCTGCCGCAATGCCTGCGCCGAAAGCCGCGGACCAACCGCACGCTGCGCCAGCGGCTCATGCCGCCCCGGCAAAGCCGATGATGGAACCGCGCCCAGCTGCAAAGGCAGCGCCCATGCCTGAGGCCCAGCAGCGCCCTGCACCTGCGCAGCACGCGGCGCCTGTGTATCACGCCGCTCCCGCACAACACACTGCACCTGCGCCGAAGCAGGCACCCAGGGAAGAGCCAAAGCCCAGGGAAAAGCCGAAGCCCGAAGAGAAGTAGGCACCCCAGCCGCTGCCTTTCGGATTAGAGGCGGTACAAGAAGCGCCGCAAGCCAGGCACCGAGCCATTGATTGCAGGTCGGTTGCAGCCGTAAATTCGCCCCGCCGCCTGCTATGCTCACATCACGCATGAGCCAGAAGGCTGCCGCCGTGAGAGCCAGCGCCGCGCCCCCCGCGCAGGAGAAAGACCTGCCGCGCGTCCTGGGCGCGAGCCAGGCCACCGCCATCGTAGTAGGCACCATCATCGGCAGCGGCATCTTCCTGGTGCCGCGGGAGATGATGCAGGACGTGGGCTCGTCCGCCCTGGTTTACCTGGCATGGATCGTGGGCGGCCTGCTGTCGCTGTTCGGGGCCATGACCTACGCCGAGCTGGGCGCGATGATGCCCTATGCAGGCGGCGAGTACGTTTACCTGCGCGGCGCCTACGGCGACACCACCGCGTTTCTTTATATGTGGACGTGGTTCGCGGTCGCCAAGCCCGCGTCGATTGCGGCGGTGACCACTGGCCTGGCGCGGACGCTGGAGGTGTTTCCCTCATTTCAATGGCTGGCAACCGGCGTGCCGGGAACACCGCTCCTCTGGTCGCAGGTGTTCGCCATCGCCGCGACGTGGCTGATCACCGGGCTGAATTATCTCGGCATCAAGAAGGCCGGCGACTTCCAGCTTGTGTTCACGATTCTGAAGGCTGTTCTCATCCTGATCGTGGCGGGGTTCTGCTTTGCCTGGGCCGGAGGCGCATGGAGCAACTTTGCCACGGGCGTGCCGCGGGTACACGGGCTGGTGAGCGGATTCATGGCCGCGCTGATCGCGACGCTGTGGGCCTACGACGGCTGGAACGACCTGACCATGGTGGCGGGCGAGGTGAGGCGGCCGGAGCGCAGCCTGCCCATCGCGCTGATCGGCGGGCTGGTGATTGTGGGCGCGCTGTTCATGGCCACCAACGCGGCTATCCAATATGTGCTGCCGGCGGCGAGCATCGCCGCGAGCGAGCAGCCGGCTGTGACCGCGCTGACGGTGGTGGCCGGTGTGCGGGGAGCGGGTTTTGTGGCGGCGGCCATGGCGTTGAGCATCTTTGTGACGCTTAACGGAACCATCATGTCCGGCGCGCGAATTCCTTTTGCCGCGGCCCGCGACCGGCTGTTCTTCCGCCAGTTTGCGCACGTCAATGCGCGCTTCCGTTCGCCGTCGACGTCGCTGGTGGTGCAGGGATTGCTGTCGACGGTGCTGCTGTTGTTTCTTTCCCAGTTCCAGCAGCACTTTGAGCTGGCGGTTTTCGCCGAGTGGCTCTTCTACATGCTGACGGCGACAACCATTTTCGTATACCGGAGGAAGCATCCGGAGATGGCGCGGCCATACCGGATGTGGGGATATCCGTTGTTGCCGGCGGTGTTCGTAGTGTGCGCGGCGGCGGTGCTGGTGTCGAGCTTCAGCAGCAATTTGGAGGGATCGCTAATCGGGACGGGGCTGATCCTGCTTGGGCTGCCGGTGCTGTTGGTGGTGCGGAGGATGTACGGCGGCGCAATGAAGAAATAAGCCGCGAGAATGCAGGTCCTTCGACTCCGTTTTCCGCAAAGAACGCGGAAAACTACGCTCAGGATGACAGTCCTTTTGTTTCGCGAATTATCGAATTGGGACACCGAACGGCGGCAGAGCTAACCATCCTGGCGCTCCATGATCAAGCGGTCGACGAGGGGGATGAGGGCTTCGCCGCTGCGCGGGAGAGTGAAGGCGTTTGCGGTGGAATCCCAGTCGAGCTTGAAGCTGGTGGCCAGGGCGGAGATCCAGATCTGGCGCACGGGCGTGTTGGGAGTGATGACGAACTTGCCCGGCGGATCCTCGAAGGTGACGTTGAGAGCGCCGCTCTGCTCTTCGACTTCAAAACCGGCTTCGTCTTCCTCTTCACGCTGGATGAGATGGCGTTTCAGCGATTCGAGGGCCTTCTCGGCGGCGCGGCGAAACTCCTGCTCGTCCATCATTGACCCAGTGTAGCAAGAGGGAGAGCGCGGCGCGGCCGGCGGGGCTTAGGTCCCGGAGTTAAGGCAAATCGAGGCCGAGGTCAGAAGGGCCTTTCCGGCGGGAAGGGCTCGGTCTTGATGGAGCCATCGCGCTGCTTGATAAGCAATTGCACTTTGCCTTCGGCGGCGTCGATCTCCTGCTTGCAGACGGCGGAAAGGCTCACGCCCTCCTCGAAGAGCTTCATCGAGTCCTCCAGCGGGAGGTCGCCTTTTTCGAGCTGATCGACGATGGATTCGAGTTTCTTGAGGGATTCTTCGAAGGTGGGCATGCAATGTGCTCCGATGGCCTACCGCCATTGTAAAGCTGTGCGGGTCAATCCGCCGGCGTCTGTGTGGCCTGGGGCAGCACGCTGGCGATGACTTCTGCGGCAGCGTTGTAGCGGCCGAAGGGTGCGCTGACCTGCACGCCCTGGACGTAGGGACGCACGGCTTCCAGCATCTCCTGTGCGATCAAAATTCCCTCTTTGCGCGCGGCGTCGGGCGATTCCGCTTTTGCCATGCGCTGCATGATCGCTTCGGGCATTGAGACGCGCAGGTCGTTGCGCATGAACTCGGCGTTGCGCAGGCTGGTGAGCGGCCAGATGCCGGCGATGACGGGAATGCGGTAGCCCTCAATGCGCTTGAGGAAGTCTTCGAGCAGGCCGAGATCGAAGACCGGCTGGGTGATGGCGTACTCGCCGCCTGCCTCGACTTTGTACTTGAATCGGCGCACTTCGTGCTCGATGTCGGGGACGCCGGGATTGGCGGCGATGGCGATGGTGAAGTTGGTGCTGGCGCCGATGGAATTGCTGCCGATGTCGAGGCCGTGATTGAGGCGGCGGACGATGTTGACCAGGCCGATAGAATCGACGTCGAAAACCGCTGTCGCGTCAGGATAGTTGCCGAGCTTCGGCGGATCGCCGGTGAGGCAGAGAATATTGCGCAGGCCGATGGACGATGCGCCCAGCAGGTCGGATTGGATGGAGAGCAGGTTGCGGTCGCGGCAGGTGTAGTGGAGGACGGTCTCAATGCCGGTGTGCTGCTGAATCTGGATCGAGAGGCTCTGGGCGCTCATGCGGGCGGAGGCGCGGGGCGAGTCGGGCACGTTGATGGCATGGACGCCGAGCTGGGCCAGGACGCGCGCGCCCTCAATCTCCTTGCTGCAATCGATGCCCCGCGGCGGGACAATTTCGACCAGGGTGATGAACTTGCCTTCTTCCACCAGCGCGCCGATGCGGGAGCGCTCGCCGAGACGCATGGGAGGGGTCTCGCTGCTGATCTCGACTACGGCGCCACCCTCATTGACGTGCGCCTGGGCATGGATGGCGCGCATGGCCGAGCGCATGGCGCGGATGTGATTGGGGGTGGTGCCGCAGCATCCGCCGACGAACTGCGCGCCAGCGGCAAGAGCCTTGCGGGCGAAGCTGGCCATGTACTCAGGCGAGCAGAGATAGATGTTGCGGCCCTCGACGGCGCGGGGCATGCCGGCGTTGGGCATGGCGGCGATGGGCAGCGTGGTGGCGGCGCGCATGGCCTCAATGGCGGTGAGCACGGTGGCCGGGCCAGTGGAACAGTTGACGCCGACGGCATCCGCGCCGGCCTCAGTGAGCAGGGCCGCGGCGTGCGCGGGCGAGGAACCGTCGAGGCAATTGCTCTCGTCGTCGACTGTGACCATGACCAGCACGGGAAGCTCGGGAGCGGCTTCGCGCGCGGCCAGCAGGGCCTCGCGGGCTTCATTCAGCGCCGGCATCGTTTCAATCACGATGAGGTCAGCACCGGCGGCGGCGAGTGCGGCAATCTGTTCCTTGAAGGCGACGCGAGCCTCGTCAAGGCCGGTCTTGCCCAGCGGCTCCAGGGGCACGCCGAGGGGACCAACCGCGCCGGCGACCCAGGCTTCTCCGGCCTGTTTGTCACGCAGATGGGCGACGGCCTGTTTGGCCAGGCGCACGCCGGCTGCATTGATGTCGGCCACTTTGCCGGCGAGGCCATGGCGGGCGAGGCGGAAGCTGTTGGCGCCGAAGGTATTGGTCTCAAGAATCTCGGCGCCTGCCTGGAGATATTCTTCGTGCACGGAGAGGATGAGTTGGGGATCGGAGAGATTCAGCTCGTCGTAGCAGCGGTTGATGAAGACGCCGCGCCCGTATAGGACGGTGCCCATCGCGCCGTCGGCAAGAACCGGACGATCGCCAAAGATCTCGGCAATGCTGGCCATGATTGTTCCATCGTACTAAAAATGCGGGGATGGGCAGAGGCGGCCGAGCTGGTTTTGAGGCCTTGGGATGGTTCGGCTCGTAGAATAGAGAGGTAAGCCTCAACGGCCGATGAGCGACCAAGCGAAAAAGGATTCCCCGCAGAGCGAGAGGCCGGAGGCTGAGGCCCCATCTGTGCTCGATCCCAGGTCCCAAAACCTGGGAGCTGGGGCGCCCATTCTGAAAAAACCAGAAAAGAAGAAAGCCGACAATAAAGCGGATGAGGACCCGGTGGGGAAGGTCTACGACGCGGTCCTGATGCGGAGGCTGGGGCACTACGTCAAGCCGTACTGGGCGCAGGCGATTATCTCGTCGGTCAGCGTGACGCTGAAGTCGATGAGCGACGTGGCCGGACCGTACCTGGTGATGCTGGCCATCGATCGCTATTTCCCCAGCGGCGCGGACCGCCATGCCGCCACCAGCGTGCTGCACGGGTTCGGATCGGGGCACTGGCTGACGCGGCATCTTTCCAATGACCCATGGCAGGGCATCACGCAACTGGCGGGGATTT
>CAWBIG010000065.1:0-9278 GCA_963788435.1 uncultured Acidobacteriota bacterium
GCGCACAGTACGGCACAGTCCGACTTCTCCAACACGTGCACGTCCGCATTATGGTTTATGGCCTTCGCGGGCCGGCCTTGGCCGTCACACCTAGGCGTGCTGGAGATCTCCCGGTTCTCGTGCATGTTGTTTTGTCAGCGTGCCCGGGTTCTTCGACTACGCAGGACCGAACAGCCACTCGCGTATAACGCGGCTGCCGTATTGCCTTCCTGCTACTCTCCATGCAGTCGGCATCCTGATCCACCCACTTTACGAAGCTCAATAGCCGGGCCCACCGGTCCCTCTGTCTACGCTTCAACCGACGCCTCACGGCGTCACCTGCAAGACTCGAGGCCAGAATAGAGTCGCTGTCTCCTTTCCTGTAGAGGACTTGCACCTCCTACAACATGCCGGTTTATCCCGGCGCTCGAAGAGTTGTGGGCAACCCTTCCCTATGCCGTTCCTTCGCCCACCCGGCGTCGCCGACGGCTCCGGCTCCGGGTAGGGGACGAGTCCGCGGTCAGAACGACTGGAATTCGGCGAGTACTAGTCACTCTTGAATTGTTCCGTCGGGCCTGATAACTGTTCCAGTGCTCCACCACCCGAAGAAATCCGAGACTCTGAACCGTGTCGCGGAAAAAGCCAAGACCGAATCGCATTTGAAGTGCCATAGGAGTACGCCGCGGTTCGGAAGTACCACAACCCTGGACCAACATCCAGCCCCATTGTTGACCTCCAAGAATGCGCTGCTCGTCGATTCCCGATCGACGATTTGCGCAATATCCGACTTCCCATGTGTTCGAAGGTCGTCCACGAGGTCCTTACTCGCCTTGGTGCTTAGTGATTGGCCATTTACCTACCTCATTTCGATTCTGGACTGAGGATTCTTCTGCAGGTACGTTTCAAGCCAAGGAACCGAGAGGACAAGTGCGCCGAAGTTGGGCACCTGATGGAGAAATGTGTCGACTCCTCTCAAATGTTTCTCTCGATAGAGCAGGCTCACCCTGATGACAAGATTTGGGGGCAGCTCTTTAGAACTCAGTTCAGCGTTCCAGCTGACGACCATCTAAATCGATCGAACTCAGGTTACTCACTTCAGATTTCAGAAGGCCAAATTCGCCCGGCGATTTCCTGGTACGCTTTCGGCTTTTGGAAATTCACGATGGGCGCCGGCAAAGCGATTTCAAGAGAACCATCGCGTTTCAGTTCCCAATGTTCGGCTCCATCGATGGCGAATCGAATCTGCGCTGGGTCTCCGCCGGGAGCCACTACAAAACAATGTTCCAGACTGGTGCCGTTTCCGTAGAACACGAGATCCGTGCCGGGGTAGATGTGCCTGTATCGTATGCGGCCAAATGTCGGCAGGTTGCCAATCCAGCGCGCCGAAACGTTGCCGAGAAAGTAGTTGACCCCGCTTTCGAGCACGTCTTCGCCGACAACCTCGGCTTTCGCCCGCCCGCGCAAAAAGTTAATCTGCAATCCATTGCCGCGGCGGCTCGACCCGGGGAGGGCTAACTCGACGCTGTTATCGCGAAACTCGCCTAAGTTCGATTCGCGCTGAACTGGCCTGACCAGTGCGAGAAAGCAGCACCGAAGCCAGCTTTCTATCGGAATCTGCGCGAATGTGATTTGGATAAGGAAATGGAGCACACCCAGAGCAGGCAAACGGCGAATGCTATTTGGCATAAGAGTTTCCTGAGGAAGGTTCGAAGGAATTGGCGAAGGAGTCTTCGCCGTTGACGGTGTCGCTGGGGACCTGGGGCAGTCCGATGGCTTGGGCACGGAGGTGTCATGGTGGCGCGGGCCACGGGCAGCGAGGCTCAGTTCGGGGAACTGGGGCGCCAGTTCAGGATTACGTTCAGGGAAAGTGTTTCTTTCGATTCATTGGTGATGATCAGGAACCGTTTGCCGTCGGGCGCGATGTCCCAGCTGATAGGCCCGGTGCGTATTCCGGTATCGACCATCTGGGTGTTGAAGAGGGGCTGCGGGGTTCCAGCCTGGAAGATTCCAGTGGTGGTGACGGGGACCGCCATCAGTGTCCAGTCTGGCGAGATATAGAAGAGCTCCTTGCCATCGTGACGCCAGCGCGGCTGCACGCCGCCGCCGCGGGAGACGATCCAGCGGCCGCCGTTGGGCCGGGGTGGAAAGGGCATGACGTAGATCTCGCTCTGGCCCGACTCGTTGGAGGTGTAGGCAACCCAGCGGCCGTCGGGCGAGAACTGTCCCTGATCTTCATTGGCGGGGGTGACGGCCAGGGGGATGGGGTGAGGATCGCCTGCAAGGGGGAGCGCGAACAAGTCTGCCGAGCCGGTGGCGGGATTGGCCTGGGCATAGAGGATGGTACGGCCGTCAGGCGACCAGCTTTTGGGAACGGAGAGCTGATCGGTTTTGAGCAGAAGCTGCTCTTGCCCGGCGCCATTGGCGGCCCGGCGGTAGATGCCATCTGGCCGACGCCATGCGATGTCGTTGCCGTCGGGCGACCAGATTGGGCTCATGCCGCCTTGATCGGCGCTCACTCGTGTGTCGGCTCCGGTAGCGAAGTCGTGGATCCAGATGCCACTGCCCAGGCGATCGCCTAAAACGCGCTTTCCATCGGGGGAGATGGAGACCACCGAACCACCGGGGCCGGCATGGCCGAGAACTTTGCCTTGCCGGTCGCGCCAGATGTCCTGCCAGTCGCGGCCTTGTCCAGAGACCCAGGCCAGCATGCCGGTGGTGGAGGCCGAAGCCAGCGACTGCGGCGCGAACGATTGCGCCACCACGCCCTCGGCCACGGGATAGGGCTGGCCCGCGGTGGTGAGGTTGCGCACGTCGAAGGGCAGAGCGGTCAGGGTTCCGCTGCGGGTGAAGATGACTGCGCCGATGCGGCCGCCGGCCGGTGGAGCGACGAACTGCGCGTTGGAAACATCGGGGAGGATGTGCTGCTCTTGTGGATTGTCAATGGAACCCAGCCACACCCCGGTGCTGCGTGTGGCTACGTAGTGACGGCCGTCAGGAAGGAATGATGGATAGGTTTCGGTGATGGTGTGGCCGGGAAGATTCGTCGCGGTTCCGCCGGCGTCGGAGACGGTTTGCGGTACCGCGAGCCCGCCGATAAGGATGAGCCCGTTCTGGTTCCAGGTGCCGCCGAGAGCGCCGAGGGCATTGGAGAGGGTTTGCACGGGGCCACCGGCGCGCTCGATTTTTTTGAGTCGGGAATCGGCAAAGAAAGCGATGAACTGGCTGTCAGGGGACCAGAAGGGGTCGGCTGCGCCGTCGGTTCCGGCCAACGGGGCGATGGTTGGGGAGTCGATGGCGCGAACCCAGATTTGCTGTTTGCCGTCTTTGACGAGGACCACGGCGACGAAGCGGCCGTCGGGAGAAACGGCGAGCGAAAGAGCGCGCGACTGCTCGGGCAAGACGATGTTCACGTTGGCGGGCGGCGGGGCGACCGGACGCCAGAGAACGCGAAGAATCGCGATGGCTGCGAGGGCGAGGGCGGCGGCCATAGCTGCCCAAGCCCACCAAGGTAAGCGGGATGGCGATGCGGGCGGAGGGGCGAGCGGGGCCTGGGCGATCGATTCGAGCTCCCATTTAAGGTCGCGCGCGGATTGCCAGCGCTCTTCGGGATCGGTTTCAAGGCATCGGGTGACGACGCGCTGGAGGGCGGGCGGGAGATCTTTGGGGAAGCGGGAGAATTGGCCGGTGGCCATCTCGCCGAGGATGAGGCCGAGGGCGTAGATGTCGGAGCGCTCATCGGCTTCCATTCCCAGCGCGCGTTCGGGGGCCATGTAGGCAGGGGTTCCGATGACGTTGCCGGGCGCGGTGAGGGAGGGATCGCTGGAGGAGCGGGCGAGGCCGAAGTCGAGGACCTTGATGCCGGTGCGGGTGATCATGATGTTGGCCGGCTTGAGGTCGCGATGGACGATGCGGCGGGAGTGGGCGACGGCGAGGGCTTCGGCGATTTGCGCGCCGTAGCGGAGGGTTTGCTCAATGGAGAGGCGGCCACGCTTGAGGCGGGCGGCCACGGTTTCGCCGTCAAGCAGCTCCATGACCAGGAAGTTGGGGCCGACGTCGTGCAGGGTGCAGACGTTGGGGTGGGCAATGGCGGCGATGGAGCGCGATTCCTGCTGGAAGCGGTCAAGAAAGGCGCGCTTGCAGATCTTGATGGCCACGGGGCGTTCCAAGCGAGTATCGGTGGCGCGATAGACCTGGCCCATGCCGCCGCGGCCGAGCAGCGAGTCGATCCGGTAGGGGCCGAGCTGGGTTCCGGGCGCGATTTTCGCGTCTGCGTCGCCAGAGATGAGGTCGGCGGCATTCTGATCGAGCAGCTTGGCGCCGCTTGCGGAGTCGTGGGCGAGGAGGCGTTCGACTTCCTTGCGAATCAGGGGATCGACGCCGGCGAGAGCTTCCGGACCGCTTTCGCGGGCGGAGTGGTACAGGTCTTCGATCAGCTTCCAGCGCTCGGAATTCAAGCATTCCCTCAATAGAAGTTTATGGATGGTATTATTGCGCCGAAACGGTTCGGTTGGCACTGGGCTTTCTGTGCCGGCGCCAAAAAGGGAGCCGGGGAGGCGCGGGGGAGTGTCGCATCCGACGAGCGCGAGCGGGGATAAAACGTCAGAAACGACGATGCTGCTGCGCGCCTGGGCGGAGGGCGACCGGGGCGCGCTGGAGCGGCTGACGCCGCGGGTGTACCGGACCCTGCGGCGGATTGCCGGACATCATTTGAAGAACGAGCGGGCGGGCGACTCGCTGCAGGCTACGGCGCTGGTGCATGAGGCGTACCTGGAACTGATCGACATTACCAACGTGGAGTGGCAGCACCGGGCGCATTTTTATGCGGTATCGGCGCAGGTGATGCGGCATATTCTGCTGGACCGGGCGCGGCGGAGGGTGGCGGCCAAGCGGGGCGGCGATGCCGAGCGCATGAACCTGGACGTGCTGCCCGATTTGAGCGGAGATCGGGCGAAAGAACTGATCGCCCTGGAAGACGCGCTGAATGCGCTGGCGGCACTGGATGAGCGCAAGGCTCGGGTGGTGGAGCTCAGGTTTTACGGGGGGCTCAGCGTGGAAGAGTCTGCCGCGGTGCTGAGTGTGTCGCCGGAGACGGTGATGCGGGACTGGAAATTTGCCCGCGCGTGGCTGCAGGCGGAGTTGAGCCGGGGATAATCCGTCCGCCAAAAAACTAATTCTCAATTCAATGCCAGTTTTTGCCGGGCCTTTTGCGCCTTAAGGGCAAAGCTGCTCAGGGACCGGGAGCACGACCTTGTACGGACCTTTGATCGGCCACACAGCCCAAACCCAAAAGGAGATCGATATGACTCGGCACATGCTCAGGATTTGCATCCTTCTGATTCTCGGCTTCGCGGCCTCGCAGACCCTTGTTTCCGCTCAGGAACGGGACGAACTCAAGGGCATCTGGAGTGTCAGCGTGACTGTGACCAACTGCCAAACCGGCGCTCCGATCCGGACCGTTGCTTCCCTGCAGGAGTTTCGGTTGGACGGATCGATGATCGAGACAGCCAATACCGGCACTCGCGGGATCAGCGAGGGAGTGTGGGGGCACGTCGGCGGCGATGTCTATCCAGCCCTCTACTACTTTTATCGGATAAACCCCTCGACCGGCGCATTCGTCTCGCGCGCCACCGTCAACGATAAGATTGTGCTCGGCAAAGACGGTACGTTCACGTCGACGGGCACGGTAACGGACTACGACGCCAACGGCAACCTGCTTACGGTGGGCTGCTTTACCCATAGCGCCACGCGCCTGACCAGCGGGTTTGAGCATGGCGGTAACGAGTGGAACTAGAACCCCGTACTTCCACGGGCCGGTGAGCGCTGATGCGCCGCGAGCCGGCCCGTGGAAGCATTTTCGGGAAGGGGATTCAACGGCAGAGGCTGTTGGGATCAATGGATCTCTTCGCGCGGGGCGGAAGGGCCGTCCCCTGGCGTGGAGAGCTCCGCCGAGTGTATCCGGCTAAGCGGGAAGGGACGGATAGATGTCGACGCCGGTTTCGCCGGGAGGAAGCGGGCCGTGCGCGGGAAGGTCGTCCCAGACTGCGATTGCGGAATATGCCTTGCCAGTTCCTCAAGACTGCACCGCTTCCGGTTTCGCAGAACTTCACCGTTACAGCGGCGAACGGAGCCACTGTGTCTTGTTCTTCGCCAAACACTGTCCCGTTTGGTTCGACCGGGTTTGTATTCATTGGCGTGTGGAACTTCACGAATCCGGCGGATTCCAATGGACATCGCCGTTTTTATTTTCGCGCATTTATCGCCCCGGCCGCTAGCCTTCCAGCTGCACCAGCCCTCCGGCCGGCATCACCGGCGGAATAGCGTCCATTGGAAAACCCAGCCGCTTCCACTCGTCGTAGCCGCCCCGCAGCGGCCGCACCCGCTCCACCCCTAACCGGTGCAGTTTCAATGCGGTATGCGCCGCCGTCTCCTCGTTGGGGCAGGTGCAGTAGAGAATAATGTCGCGGTCGCGCGGAATCTCGTGGGCCCGGCTGGCCAGCTCGTCCGGGGCAAAGCGCAGCGCTCCCGGCAACGTGAACGGGTCAGTCAGCTGCTCCAGCGGATGGCGCAGATCCACAATGTAGACCTCCTCGCCCGCATCCAGTTGACTCCGCAGCTCTTCCGGCTCCAGCCGCGACCGGACCAACTGCCGCAGCAGCGTCCGCCGCCGGTACATGCGCCCGGCCAGCACCGCAAGGATGGCCGCCAGCAGCAGCGCCCCGGAGAATCGCGCCACCCACGCCAGCAAATGCGGGTTGTGCTTCAGCGCATCCCCGAAGATGCGCCCGCCGGCGAGCAGCGTGCCCACCCAGATTGCCGAGCCCAGGCAGTCGAGGAAAAGGAACTCGGCGTACGCCATGCCGTTCTGGCCGGCAATCGGCGAGGTCAGCGACGCCAGCCCCGGTACAAATTTCCCCAGCAGCAGCGTTGCATGCCGCCGTTTGCCAAACGAGAGTTGCGTCCGCTTCACGCACGTGGTCGGTTCCAGCGAAAGCCGGCACAGGACATTCAGCACCCTCCGCCCGTAGCGCCGCCCGACAAAGAACCAGCACGAATCCGAGATCAGGCACGCGATCACGGCCGCCGCCAGCGCTACCGCAAAGCTAAGCTGGTGCTCGGCTGAGAGCGCTCCGGCTGCCAGCAGGGCCGGTGTAGACGGCAGCGGCACCCCCACCTGCTCCACCAGCACCCACACGAAGAGCAGTAGGTAGCCGTAGACCAACAGGATGTGAGTGGGCAGGGCCATCCGATCTCCTATCTCAATTCGAGTGTCCCACAATGCTCGCCGGCGCAAAAGCCCTGAGCTTCGCGGAGTGCCTCAAGCTATCCGATGTGGCTCGAAGCAATCGGGTGCAGAAAACGCGCATGCCGCGCGGCCATGTTCCAATGGAGCGGCCAGGCAACGTCGACTTCCGCGCCCTACTAATCTGGAGTCTGACTCATGCGCATCGGCATCGGGATCGGTGACATCGACGACAACGGCGCAGATGAAGACGGTGGCGAAGGAGCATACGCAGCGGTGACGCTCGATGGCGGCGTGTCGGCTTGGCTCGCGCGCGTAGACGCGGACGCGGCGCTGTGGGAGCCGGAACGGCTGCGCGCGCGCATGGACGCTCTGGATGAACTGGACGCTTTGCTCGCGGACTCGCGCGCGATTCGAGCCGAATCGATGTTTGCGCGCGCGGTGGCGTTGCGCGAGCGGCTGGAGGCGGCCAGTGGAGCAGTCTACGCGGCCATACGCGATGAGGTGAGGCGCGGGGTCGGGACGGAGCTTCTGCGCCAGTGGATTAGCCACTGCGAAGACGATGGAGCGGCGCGGCGTGGACTTGGCTACGACCATCTCGATGAGTTGATCGCCGGAGTTCTTGGCCTGCGCGAGCCGGCGAGCGAATCGGTGCTCGAGCCGGAGATGGTGTTCTATCAGCCCACGCCGGCGCGGCACATTCTGGAGATGATCCGGGCGAGCGAGCTCGGCGAAAACGATGTGCTCGTCGATCTCGGGTCGGGATTGGGGCATGTGCCGATGCTGGCGTCCATCCTGACCGGCGCGAGGGCAATTGGGATTGAAGTGGATGCGGCCTACGTGCGCTGCGCGCGGGAGTGCGCGGCCGGCCTGGGGCTGGAGCGGGTGACGTTTGTGGAAGCAGATGCCCGCGAGGCCGATGTGAGCGCCGCGACGGTGTTCCACCTCTACACGCCGTTTACTGGCGGGATGTTGCGGACCGTGCTGGGCCGGTTGCGGCGTGAAGGCGAGCAGCGGGCGATTTGCGTGTGCACGCTGGGGCCTTGCGCGGGAGTGTTGGCCGCGGAGCCGTGCCTGCAGGCGGCGACGGCGGTGGATGCGGAACGGATTACTTGCTTCCGGTCAGGTGGACGAACCGTGTAAAAAGCAATACGTTATGTTTATGTCTTTGTCACCTCGTTCAGTTAGTGCTTTGCTAAGCAATCCAGGGCAAACGTTAACCGGCAAATTCGTATATGGAACATTTTCGCAGGTTCAATCAGGCGCGGCCATAACTGGAAATTCTCAGTGGATGCTACAACGGTGGAAGTGGTGCCTATACCGGCATTCAATTGAACACAACGTCTGGAAATCTTGCTAGCGGCGTCATGAAAATTTACGGACGGGTGGCGTGAGCTACACGTACTCGTCTTGGATATCAGCCTTATCGAATGAAATTGTTGTAGCATCAACCGACCCGAACTTTATTGGCATTCTACCTTCGTGCATAGATTACGGAGAACAGCGCTGAATATTGGGAGGTTCCGTTCGGCTCTTCGGCGAAGACATTTCAAATTTGCCCGAGGAGCGCCTTTTCACCTTGCGCGCTCGCGCCGGAATGGTTTTTCAGGAAGGCGCGCTCTTTGATTCGCTGACAGTGCGGGACAATGTCGCCTACCAACTGATCCAGGAGCGGGTTCCGGATGAGGAGATCGATAGCAGAGTCCACGAGGCGCTTCGATTTGTCGGACTGGAACAAACCTTCGATCTGTATCCCGCAAGCCTTTCGGGTGGCATGAGGCGGCGCGTGGCCATCGCCCGCGCACTCATCCACGACCCGGAGCTGATTCTCTACGACTCGCCCACAGGCGGCCTCGATCCCGGTCACATCGACCACAATCATTGAACTCATTGTGAAGCAGCGCGATGTTCACGCAACCCCGGCGTTGCTGGTGACGCACCGGCTCCAGGACGCTTTCACATTGTGCACTCACCGCTTCGACGCAGAGCGGAATCAGATGGTCCCGCTTCCCGAGGGTCAAATCAACCACAACACGACCTTCCTGATGCTTGAAAGCGG
>CAWBIG010000066.1:0-9129 GCA_963788435.1 uncultured Acidobacteriota bacterium
ACGGTTTGGGCGGCGGACGGTGGCCAGCATCGAAATCTGATGCGCCACCTCCGACCCGACAGTTTCGCGCGAGCGGGACGAAGGGCCAAACGTGAAGTACGGGAGTAGGAGAGCAGACCTCGATGCGGAACGAAGAAGCAGAAGCGTACGCAAGTACGGCCAGAACGGAGGCGGACGGGCGGAACCTTTCCGGGGCCGATGCTGGTGCTGAGTCGCGCACGACGGCTGTTGGGTTGCCGAAACCGGAGGCGCCACGGTTGATGGAAGCCGTGGTGGAACGCAACAACCTGTTCAGTGCCTATGATCGCGTGGTGAAGAACGAAGGAGCGCCGGGAGTCGATGGACTGACGGTTTCCGAGTTCAAGGCCTGGCTTCAGCGGCACTGGGAGCGGGTACGACAGGACCTGTTGACGGGCGTATATCAACCGGAGGCGGTGCACAAGGTGGAGATACCGAAGCCGCAAGGCGGGGTTCGCACCCTGGGCATTCCGACGGTGTTGGACCGCTTGATTCAGCAGGCTCTCAATCAGGTATTGCAACCGCTGTTCGATCCGGAGTTTTCCTTGTCGAGTTACGGCTTTCGCCCCGGACGCAACGCGCAGCAAGCCGTGGAAGCGGCGCGAGGCTATGTGGCAGAAGGCAAGCGATGGGTCGTCGATCTTGACTTGGAGAAATTCTTCGACCGGGTGAATCACGACGTGCTTATGGCACGGGTGGCGCGCAAGGTGAAGGATGAACGGGTGCTGAAGCTGATCCGGCGCTATCTGGAGGCGGGAATGATGGAAGGTGGGGTAACGAGTATGCGCACGGAAGGCACACCGCAAGGCGGTCCGCTGTCTCCCCTGCTGTCGAATATCCTACTGGACGATCTGGACCGATTTCTGGAGGGGCGCGGGTTGAACTTCTGCCGCTATGCGGACGACTGCAACATCTACGTCGGCAGCAAGCGGGCAGGGGAGCGGGGGATGCAAGCGGTCACGGCGTTTCTGGAACGGAGACTGAAGTTGAAGGTCAATGAGTCCAAGAGCGCGGTGGCGCGGCCGTGGGAGCGGAAGTTCCTTGGCTACAGCATGACGTGGCACAAGAAACCGAAGCTGAAGATCGCGCAACAAAGCCGTGAGCGTCTGGCGGAGAAGATCCGCAAGATACTGCGGGAGGCGCGTGGCGGAAGTCTGAAACGAGCTATCGAGCGGCTCAATCCGGTACTACGGGGTTGGATTGCATACTTCCGGCTCACCGAAGTCAAAGGTGTGTTGGAAGACCTCGATGGTTGGATCAGGCGCAAGCTGCGGGCTCTGCTGTGGCGGCAATGGAAGCGCAATTACACACGGGCAAAGAACCTGATGCGGGCGGGATTGGGTAAAGTGCGAGCGTGGCAATCGGCCACCAATGGGCATGGCCCATGGTGGAACGGCGGCGCCTCGCACAGGAACGCCGCCTATCCGAAGTCTTGGTTCGACCGTATGGGGTTGGTTTCGTTGCTGGAAACTCGGCAACGTCTTACACCTGCTTCATGAACCGCCGGATGCCGAACGGCACGTCCGGTGGTGTGGGAGGACGGCAGGGGCGACCCTGCCTCCTACCCGATCCTTATCCCTATTCCCTGCTTCTCAGATTCCCACGCCAAATTCATTGGCCGATTGCGACTCAGCGCGTGCGTAAAAATCGTAGGGCGAGCGCTTGCGCCATTTGTACATGGATCGAAGCTCGTAGCCGACATAGATGCCGATGGTGGCGACGGCAATTCCCATGGAGAACCAGCCGATCACACGCAGGGCCTTCTTATCGCTTGCCGGCTCGGATTGCGTGATGTTCTCCGGTTCGGTCGACATGGGCGATCTGCCTCCGTTCATGATGATAGCGCAGATGATCTCACGCTGAATTACAACTTTAGACGGAGATTGTTGATAAAGCGTTAGTCGATTGTGCCGATTCGGGACAGGTGCAGCGCCTTTTCCCTTGCGGAAAGAAAGCTGGCCCGAATGGAGTTAGATGCAAGCCGGCGCAGCTCGTCGCGGGTAAACCCCTGCTCGGCATGGGCCAGCAGGTACTCATTGGCCACGTCGGAGCCGAAAAACGCCGGGTCGTCGGAGTTCAGCGTTACCAACAATCCGTTCTCGATGTAGCGCCGCAGCGGGTGGGCCGCAAACGAGGGGCACACCCCGGTCCGCACATTCGACGTAGGATTCAGTTCGAGCGCAATCCCGCGCTCCTTGAGCTCCTCCATCAATGCCGCGTCGTCGATGGCGGAAAGCGCGTGCCCTATGCGCTCCGAACCGATGGCCAGCGCTTCCCGGATTGCCTCCGGTCCCGTGGTCTCGCCGGCGTGGTTGGTCAGCCGCAGACCGGCCTCATGCGCCTCTGCAAACAGCGCCCGGAAAGGCTCGGAACCCGCCTTCCGCTCGTCGCCGCCGAGGCCGATGGCGACGATCGATGGAAAGCTGCGCCGCATCTCTGCCGCCTTGCGGAAGACGCGCGCCGCCTCATCCACCGTGAAATGGCGCACCGCGTCGAAGATCCAGAAAACACTTAGCCCCAGCTCCCGCGCCCCGCGCTCCCGCGCCCGCTCCAGCCCCTCAAAAATGGGCTCAAAGCACTCCGGATCGTGGTTGCGCCACATGTAAATCACGCCTACGGAGATAAAGACTTCCGCGTGAACCACTCCCTGCTCGGCCAGGTGCTCCATCATCCGCCAGGCGGCCAGCTCGTAGTCCTCGGGGGCAGTCAGCAGGCGCGTGACCGCGCGGAAGGCGTTGATGAACCCGGTGAAATCGGTGAACCGGTAAAGCGCCTCGGCATCCGCCAGCGGAATCGGCTGCGCATCGTGCCGCCGGCTCAATTCCACCAGCGTGGACGGAGTGATGGTGCCTTCGAGATGCAGGTGAAGTTCGGCCTTGGGCAGCCGGCGGATGAACTCCGCGATCGAGGACATGGAGCAAGTGTAACGGATGAGGCCAAAAAACGCATCAACATATCATGATATGTTGATGGATGCATATTTTTATGCACATGAACTCTACCGTCATATCATGATATGTTGATGCGTTGTGTCGAGTCCTTTGCTCCGGCCCGCCAACTCCCCGGCGCTATCCTTATCCGGTTGAGGTTCTCTTATGTCATCCACCGCTACCCGCCCGCAGCTTGCCCACCTGACCGCAACCCTGGACGAACTCAAATCCAAAGGCACTTACTTCCACCTGCGCGTCCTCGACGACCAGCAGGCCCCCGTCTGCCACTACGACGGCAAGCAGGTAATCAACCTGGCCAGCAACAACTACCTCGGCCTGGCCAACCACCCCAAGCTGATAGAGGCGGCGCTCAAGGCGACGCGGGAGCTGGGCGTGGGCTCGGGCGCGGTGCGAACCATCGCCGGCACCATGAAGATCCACATGGAGCTCGAAGAGAAGATCGCGCGCTTCAAGAACGTGGAAGCCTGCGTCGTCTTCCAGAGCGGATTCGCGGCCAATGCCGGCACCGTCAGCGCCATCCTGGGCAAGGACGACTTCATCCTCTCCGACGAGCTGAACCACGCCTCCATCATCGATGGCGCGCGCCTCTCGCGGGCCAAAATCAAGGTCTTCCGCCACAAAGACGCGGCCCACTGCGAGGAACTGCTCAAGGAAATCGCCAACGAGCCGGGCCACAAGCTCGTCATCACCGACGGCGTCTTTTCGATGGACGGCGACATCGGCCCGGTAGACAAGCTGGCGCCTCTCGCCGAGAAATATGGCGCCATCATGATGGTCGACGACGCGCACGCGTCCGGGGTGCTCGGCCGCAACGGGCGCGGAAGCATCGATCATTTTGGAATACACGGTCGCGTGGACGTCCAGGTGGGCACGCTATCGAAAGCCATCGGCGCGCTAGGCGGCTACGTGTGCGGCTCGCGTGACCTGATCGACTTTCTCTATCACCGCGCGCGCCCGTTCCTGTTCTCCACCTCGCATCCGCCCAGCGTCGCCGCCACTTGCATTGCGGCCTTCGACATCCTGGAGCAGGAGCCCGAGCGGATCGATCGCCTGTGGGACAATACGCGCTACTTCCAGGGCGAACTGCGGCGCGCCGGCTTCAACGTGGGTGGAGTGAACACGCCGGCCACCGAGACGCCAATTACGCCGGTGATCCTGGGCGAGGGCCGCGTGGCCATGGAATACTCGCGGGCGCTGTTTGAGGAGGGCGTGATGGGCACAGGCATCGCGTTCCCCACCGTGCCCGAGGGCAAGGCGCGCATCCGCCTCATCCTGACCAGCGAGCACACGCGCCCGCAGCTTGACCAGGCTCTCGAGACACTCGAGCGGGTGGCCAAGCGGATGGGAATCCTCTAGTTAACAGTTCATAGTTTTCAGTTGTCGGTTGTCAGTGGCAGGTGGCCAAGAAAGAGAATGGATGATCGCGCATCTCAGGGGAAAATTGATCCACAAGGAACCCGGCCAGGCCATCGTCGAGTGCGCCGGCGTGGGCTATGACGTCACCATCTCCGTGCCCACGTTCACATCGCTGCCCTCTGTGGGAGGCGAGGCCGCCCTCTACATCCACACCCAGGTGAGCGACGACGCGATCGCTCTCTTCGGGTTCCTCGAGCGCCAGGAGAAGCGGCTGTTTGAGCGGCTCATCACGGTGAGCGGCGTGGGACCGAAGCTGGCCATCAAGATTCTGAGCGGCCTTTCGCCGGAGCGCACCGTGCAGGCCATCCGCGGCCAGGATCACGCGCAGTTGACCCGCATCCCGGGCGTGGGCAAAAAGCTGGCCGAGCGGCTGGTGGTCGAGCTCAAGGACAAGCTGGACGACTTCGCGGTAGCTCCGGTGGCGACTGCGGTGCAGGGCGCAGCGGTGGACGATGTGCTCAGTGCGTTGACTAATCTGGGCTATCAGCGCGTGGCGGCGGAGAAGGCGATCGAGCAGGCGGTAGCCAAAGACAAGTCGCTTGCCGGCGACTTCGACGGCCTCTTCCGCGGCGCGCTCAAAGTCATCCGGTAAGGATCGATCAGTTGGATGAATCAGGGGCTTTTAGGCCCCTGATTCATCTGAATCCTACTGGAACAGCCGTGGCGCAAAATCGGCAAGGCTGATGCGCCAGAATGCCCACTCATGCGCGTAGCCGGGGAGCACCAGCTTCTGGTAAGCAACGCCTTTCTCCGTTAGCCAGTCCATGAACTGCTGGTTTGTCTTGAGCAGCCCATCGTCCCCACCGCACGAAATATAAAGCAGGTGCAGCTTCGCGTTGGCGCTCGCGTCCAGACCCGGAAAGTCCGTCGCCAGCGCGGCAGTGTCGATTTCCTGCATGGCGCCGGGGCCAAACGCCGGTGCGCCCGGAGTGATCTTCATTACGCCGGGCAGCATGATGACGGCTCCCGAGAATGAAGCGACGTAGGAGAACGTGTCCAGGTGGCTGAGCCCTTCGTAGAGCGTCTGGCCGCCGCCCATGCTCAGCCCCGCCAGCGCGCGATGGTCGCGGTCCGGAATGGTGCGATAGGTCTTGTCGACGAAGGGAACCACATCCTGCGCCAGGCTGTCGGCAAACTTGAACGTGTTCGCCATCATGGCGCGCATCGCTGCGGGATCCGGTCTGCCGGTGAATTCCATCTCGGCCTGTGGAGACACGCCAGGCGCGGCGGTCTGATTCCAGTTCCCATTCGTCATTACCACGATCATCGGCCTGGCCTTACCGGCGGCGATCAGGTTGTCGAGAATATAGCGCGCCCGTCCCAGGCTGTCCCACGCGTCTTCGTCGCCGCCGGCGCCGTGCAAAAGGTAGAGAACCGGATAGCGCCCGGTTCCGCTCTCGTATCCGGGCGGCGTGTAAACGTACATGCGCCGCGCCCCCATCCCCAGCGTGGGCGAGGGGTACCAGATTTGCTGAACCACACCGTGGGGAACCGCGGTCAGCTCGTAGAGCGCGCTTGCCGGACCGGGAATCGCGAGCACGCTGAGAAATCGCGTGCCGTCGCGCATCACGTTCGGGTTGCCGGGATCGAGAATGCGCACGCCGTCAAGAACAAAGTTGTAGGTCCGGTACTCCGGCGCCAGGTCCTTCACCGTGACCTGCCATACGCCATCGTCGCCCTTTGTCATCGCGATCGGCGGAGCTGTGAATCCCGGCTGCCAGCTGCCGCTCACAGCCACGCTCACGGCCTGTGGCGCGCGCAGGCGGAAGATGACCGAGCCGTCGGCGGCGATCTCCGGCGATTTGGGACCGCGCATCCCGAACATGGGCGCGGCCGGCTGCGCGGCAGGCCTCGCGGGCGGCGCAGGCGTGGGTTGTTGAGCAGTGGCGGCCGGAAACACAACCGCGGCCAAAACAGCCAGACTAAATATGTTGCGGAAGATCTTCATCCCTTCCTCCAGTCTTCCTTTTCCAAGCTCAACAGCAAGCTTTCGAATGCATGCCACAGCATGATCGAAGAGCAATGAGAGCGAAGGAATCCTGCATTCTAGGACGGACAGCGTCGTGCCTTGGACGCACGAAGCGCCTTGGCGAGAATTCGCACCGCGGCGCGCGTTACACTTTCTTTGCGATGGCTACGAAAAAGACCGTCACCTCTCCTCCTGGCGCCGATCCCTGGTTCCGCTCTGAAGCGATGACGTTTTTGCGCAACCTGGCAAAGCATAACGACCGCGAGTGGTTCCAGCCGCGCAAGGCGCAGTTTGAAGAGTTGCTGCGCGAGCCTATGCTGGCCATCGTGCGCAAAATTACGGACGCGATGCTGGACTTTGCTCCCAACCACGTCCGCCCGGCGGAAAAGTCTCTGTTTCGCATCTATCGCGACACGCGCTTCTCCAACGACAAGCGGCCCTACAAGACCCACGTGGCGGCGTGGTGGACGCACACGGGACTGGATAAAACCTCCGGCGCCGGCTACTACTTCCACGTCAGCCCCAAGGAAGTGATCGTGGCCGCGGGTGCGTACATGCCGGAGAAGGAGCAACTGGCGGCCATCCGCCACTGGCTGCTCGATCACCATGCGGAATTTCGTAAGCTGCTGGCGCGCCCGGCCGTCAAGCGCGCGTTCAGTGAGTTTGAAGGCAACGCGCTCACGCGGCCGCCCAAGGGGTTTCCCTGCGAGCACCCCGGGATGGATTTGATCCGCTGCCGGCAATGGGGACTGGCGGCCACGCTGCCGCCGAAGACCGCGCTCGATCCAAAGTTCGCGGCGACGGTTATCCGCTACTTGAAGCTAGCCGCGCCAGTCGTGGATGCGCTGAATACGCCAATTGCGGCATCGCTGAAGCCGAAGAAAAAGGTGCTGTTCGGGTTCTAAAAGCAGGGAACAGAGATGAGGGAACAGGGAACAGAAGTACAGTGATCGAGGCTGAGGAGAGGTCGCTTTTCAGCGCCCGCCCTCAGCTCTCAGCGCCAACTTTCCGGCGAAAAACGGCTGTTTTCGGGTCAGGATCGGCGTTTTTGGCTGAAAATCCTGCAAAAACCGGCAAATACTGTGGAAATCGGTTGTTTTTCGGTTGACTTTCCCAGGGTGCAGGCCGCATTGTGAACAACGACAGGGTTCTCCGGAACCCGCATGAATACAGGGTTTTCGTAAAGTCGTTGCCTGAAATCGAAGACCCCATGCGGCGCCGCCCCATGCACGATGCGACCGGGACGGCGGAGACCCAGGCAACATATCGGCTGCCCCGACGGGGAGCGCGAGAAGGAGAACAACAATGGCAACTGGAATGACGAAGACGGCCCTGGCGCGGCACATGGCCGAGAAGCTCGAACTCACCAACAAGCAGTCGGCCGCGTTCATGGATCTGCTGGCGGAAACCGCCATCAAGGAAACCAAGAAGAACGGCTTGTTCGTGATCCCCGGAATCGGCCGCCTGGTAAAGGCAGAGCGCAAGGCGCGCATCGGCCGCAATCCCCAAACCGGCGAGGCCATCAAGATCAAGGCCAAGACCGTCGTCAAGTTCCGCGTGGCCAAGGCCGCCAAGGACGTCATCGCTCCTCCGAAGAAGTAGCGGCGCGTTCCTTCAAATGAACAAAAGCGGGAGAGGCCCAGCGCCTCTCCTTCTTTCGTTTTCGCGGAATATTTCTGCAACACCCAGTCCCGAGCATCATCCATTGCGGTATGACGACCTCGGCTGCGATCTCGGGCGAAGTGCCGGCACGGAGCAGCCTGCCCGGTTACGTTCTCTATCTGTTGCGCTCGGAAGCGTTGGCGATCGCCGTGCTCACCCTGGTTTTGTATGCGCAAACGGGGGCAAGCTGGTGGCTGTTTGCGGTGCTGTGGCTGGCGCCGGATCTCTCCATGCTGGGTTATCTCGCCGGGCCGGACCTGGGAGCGCGAATTTACAACAGCGTCCACGCCTACGCTACGCCGGCCGCTCTGGTGGTGTGCGCGCTGCTGCTCGGAGCGCACCAATTCATTCCGATAGCGCTGATCTGGGCCAATCACATTTCCGTGGACCGGCTGCTCGGGTACGGCTTGAAGTACCGGTCAGGTTTCGCGTGGACTCATCTGGGCAGAATCGGCAAGCGGCGGACTACGGGGTCGGCGTAGTGGCAGGCCGCGAGGGGATGGACGGCATCAGAGCTCGAACAATCAGCGACAGCCCGAAGCTGATCAGGATGACGCGAAACATCAGGCCCGAGTTGTAGGACCACGAGGAAAATGCGAAGGCGACAAAGATGCCGATGGGCGTGGGCTCGGTCAGCAGGGCGCGGAGCCAGCGTGGACGTGCGCCGCTGGAAGCGATGCCGCCGCGCAGCAGCGGCAAAAAGCGCGGAATCGCGCGCAGGTAATCCTGGTAGGGTTCGCCCAGCCGGCCGGCGAGGAATGCTTCTTCGCCGAGCGTAAGCCGGACGATGAAGAAGCTGATGAGCACGATGGAGAAGAGCGCGCCCGATGGCGGCATCAGGAACGCCAGCGCGGCCACCATGAACCACAATCCGAGGTACAGCGGATTGCGCACGTGGCGATAGGGCCCATCGGCGACCACCCCGCCCGCCTTCATTGTGAAGCTCTGCACGGTCGCGGGGCCGAGATACGCCGAGCCCCAAACGCGCAGCCAGGCGCCCAGCGCGGCCATCGCGGAGGCCAGGGCGATGACCGCAGGAACCGCAGACGAAAAGTTCATCCATCCCATGCGGCTCAACTAGCAATACGTAATCGAGCCAGGCAGGCAATATCC
>CAWBIG010000067.1:0-3378 GCA_963788435.1 uncultured Acidobacteriota bacterium
GATTCTACTCCCTGCCTCCTGATCCCTACTCCCTGCTTTATTGGTCCTGTCCCGAAGGATAGTACCCGCGCGGCGCGATGACCTCCATGTTGGGCCGGTCCACGCGCACATCGATTGACCGGAACTTGCTGTCAATCAGCGGTTCGTGGCTGGCATACACCAGGGTGTACTTGTTGCGGGCTTCTTCGGCCAGCGCCAGATAGCTCTTTTCAATGTTGTTCACGTTGTGCTCTGAATCCAGCGTTCCGCCGGTGGCCAGCGTGTACTTTACCAGCAGGTTGTCGTACATGGTGAAGGGCAGGTGTAGGCGGCTCAACCGTCCCTCGCCCCAGCGCGCGGCGTCGCCGACCAGGGTGCCGTACACCGAGATGTGATTTGTCTCCAGGTAGCGCAAAACCTCGCTGTACTTGGCCTTGCTGCCGTATTCCGCGCCGTCCGAGATCACGTAAATGATCCGGCGCCGCTCCCGGGGCCGCGTGGAAAGCTCCTTGGCCGCGGCAAAGATGGCGTCGTTCAGGGTGTGGATCTCCTTGGGGATGGTCATGAAATAGCCGTTGCCGGCCGACCGGCCCTCCTGCAGGTTCGGATCCACGCAATTGCCGTTCACATGCACGCCACAGCTATCGAACGGGCCGGAATTCACCGGGTTCAACCGCTCCGTTCCCGAGGATTTCGCCATAGCCATCAAGTAGGGCACGCGCGCGCTCTGCGCCCCGGTAAAGCCACCGGAGACGTTCGTAGTCCCGTTTCCGTAGGTCATTACCTCGATCTCGTCATAAGGCGTCAGAGCTCCCTGAATCGCCCCCAGCGACTGGTTCACCGTGTCCATGTCGCCGCCGCGAAGGCTCCTGTCCACCACGAACACCATCGACATCGGGAAAGGATCGACGAAGAACTCCTTGAGCGGCTCGTAGTTGCCGTTCTCGAAGACGCGGAAGTCGCGCCAGGTAAGCCCGGCCTGCAGGCGTCCTTTCGAGTCCTTCACCGTAACCGGCACTTCCACGTAGGTCACGTTGAGCCGCATGATAGTGCCAAGCTGATCCGCGGGAGGCATGGCCGGCGGCGGACCCGGAGGCGGCTGAACCGATTTGGGCGGTGGAGGTGCGGGCACGGTCTGCTCCGGAACGGATCCGGAGCTGTTGTTATCGGTCTCCAGTCCGGCGCCGCCGCCTGGCTTGATGGGCCCGCTGGCGGCGTCGATAATCGGCGCTGCTGTCTGCGGCGTGGGGGCATTGGGTACCGGCGCAGGTTGTTGCGTCTGCTGGCTTTGCGCCATTCCAGCCGAAGCCATCCCCAAGCTCAGAAGTGCCGCTGTCGCCGTTGCTTTCAATCCCAGGTTCACTGCTTTCCGGTCCTCCCCTGATGCCGATTCATGCCCGGCCTGCGACCACTCAGCGCCCGTCCCTCAGACGTTCCGTGCATTTCAACCGTCAGAGTATCAGACGCGCCCGGCCGAAGCAGGTTTGCTCCGCGCTCTGTTCGTCTGCGGGCCCCGATTGGAGCTATGCTCTCTGTAGCTCGTATCCTTCCGTCTAAGAGTGGTAGCATGCCCATCCGTCCCCGCATCGCCGTCCTCCTGCTGGCTCTGCCGCTTTTCCCTGGCGCGGCGCTGGCCCAGCTTCCCCCATCGCCGGATGCCCCACCCGTCAGCACCGCGCCGGCGCAGCCGGACGACGATCAATCGGTCGCTACCTTCAAGCTCCAGGTAAACCTCGTCGACATGTTCTTCACCGTCAAGGGTAAGAACGGCGAGCTGATTCCCCATCTAACCAAGTCCGACTGCTCGGTGATGGAGGACAAGCAGCCGCAGACCTGGAAGACCTTCACCGCGGAGAGCGATCTGCCGCTGACTCTGGGCATCCTGCTCGACACCTCCGGCAGCCAGTACTACGTTCTGCCCCTGGAGCAGCAGGCGGGCGGCCAGTTTCTGGAGCAGGTGATGCGCAAAAAGGACGAGGCGTTCCTGCTCTCATTCGACGTAAATGTGGATCTGTTGCAGGACTTTACCAACAATGCGCACGAGCTGGCGCGGGCCATGGACAAGGCCCAGATCAACACCGCGGGCGGCAATGGCGGCTCCGGCATTCCCGGCCTCGGCGGCGGCACCGTCCCCATCCAGGGCACCCCCAAGGGCACCCTGCTCTATGACGCCATCTACCAGGCTGCCAGAGAGAAGATGACCCAGGAGACCGGCCGCAAAGCCATGATCATCCTCACCGACGGCGAGGACGAAGGCAGCGAAATGAAAATCCAGGACGCTATCGCCGCCGCTCAGCGATCGAACGTGATCGTCTATGTCATCCTCATCGCCGATCCCAGGGAATACTGGAATTCCGGCATGGGCTACTATGGGCTACTCCGCCGCCAAGAAGATCTCCGACGAGAGCGGCGGGCGCGTCATCAACGTGGGCAACAACGGCAAGAAGCTTCAGGACGCCTTTCAGCAGATCGAGGACGAGCTGCGAACTCAATACGTAGGGACCTATACGCCCACCGACAACAAGCTCGACGGCACCTTCCGCCACGTCGCGGTGAACTGCGGCGACGGCATGCATGTGCAGGTGCGCAAGGGGTACTATGCGCCCGCGCCGGGACAATCGAGCGGCCAGTGAACGAGTGAAACGGTGATGAAGTGAAGAAGTGAAGAAGTGAAACGGTGAAGAAGTGCTCCGGGCTTTGTTTGCACTTTTTCCTTCACTTTTTCAGCAATACGTAACTGAACGGTCGAAAGGCAACAAAAAAAAAAAAACAGAGCAAAAACATAGCCATCCCAATCTGTCGCTGGGTGTGTATCCACCGAAAACGACTCCAACTCCAAACCAAAAACGGAAATCTCGCTCCCTGGCTACGACTCACCCATTGGGTGACACCCCCGATGGCAATAAATGCCAGGCATCTTCTTCGGCCCGAAGCGAATTTCGTGGAGAGGGAAATTCCAGACGGCCCCACTACCCGGCGGCGGAAGGGAAAGGCACAGGTTACAGGGAACAGTAGGCTGACAGGCAGTGACAGATGACAAGTGACGAGCGGAAGGACGAATCACAAGTTTATAGTCCAGACAAAGCCCCGAAGGGAATTAACTCAATGTTTGGCGACCAAGTTCACATCCAGCGTCATGCCAACCGCGTCCGCATAGCGCATCAGAGTTTGAACGTTGGCGCGCTCCGGCTTGCGCTCGGTCCTGCTGACGTGGTGACCATGGTATCCATCTGCCGAGCCACTTGCTCCTGGGTAAGGCCTTTGCGCTTCCGTTGCTTGGCCAGAGCCATGCCAATATTGAGAACTCGTTCCTCTTCCTCGAAAGCCTTCCGCACCTGGGGCTTCTTAAGTTGCCGCTCCAAGACAAGCATCCCATGAGCTCTTCATGGTGTTCTCCCC
>CAWBIG010000068.1:0-6961 GCA_963788435.1 uncultured Acidobacteriota bacterium
AGCTCGTCGCGAGGCGGGTGAAGGGCCGAACGAGGAGGAGTGGAATCCGCCATGACGATGCGGAGGGTATCGCGTCAGATGTCCGCGGAAGCGGAGCGGTCCGCCAAGGGGCAGGGGGAGCTCTGTCTGAGGCGGGCAGCGACGAAGCCCTGCGCCCGGGTCGTAAACCGGAGGACACAGGGCCGGGACTGCTTGCCGCAGTTCTGGCCAGAGAAAACATGCAGCAGGCATGGAAGCGGGTGCGGGCCAACAAGGGCGCAGGCGGGATCGACGGTCTTGGGATCGACGAGACGGCGCAGCGTCTGTTGTGGGAGTGGCCTGCGATCCGCGAACAACTGCTGCGGGGGACGTACCGGCCACAGCCGGTGCGACGAGTCACGATCCCTAAGCCGGATGGAGGCCAGCGGGAGCTGGGCATCCCGACGGGGACGGATCGGTTGATACAGCAGGCACTGTTGCAGGTGCTGCAACCCCTGCTGGGTGAGGTGGACAAGGAACTGGAACGAAGGGGCCACTGCTTCGTGCGTTACGCCGACGATGCGAATGTATATGTTCGCAGCCGCCGCGCGGGCAAACGGGGGATGGACCTGCTGCTAAACTCTATGGTCGTTTGCGTCTCAAGGTAAATGAAGCCAAGAGCGCGGTGGCCAGCGTGTTCCAGCGCAAGTTCCTGGGGTACAGCTTCTGGGGGGCCGCAGGCGGCAAGATCAAACCCCGAGTGGCGGACAAGGCTATGACTGCGTTCAAGGCACGGGGGAGGAAACTGACCTGGCGCTCGGGCGGAGGCAGTCTGCAACAGGTGGTGGAACGACTACGCAGTTATGTGCTGGGTTGGAAGGCTTACTTCGGGAAGGGGGAAACTCCAAGGGTCTGGCGCGAACTGGATCAGTGGATACGCCACCGGATGCGGGCCATCCAACTGAAGCAATGGCGGCGCGGCACGACCGCATATCGAGAGCTTCGGGCAAGAGGTGCAAGGCAGGATGTTGCGCGGATGGTGGCAGGCAATATGCGCCGCTTGTGGCACAACAGCGGCACACCGCTGAACGGAGTCCTCGATCTAAGCTGGGCCGATCAACTGGGCATCCCCCGTCTCTGTTGACTTCAACTCCTCGAACCGCCGGATGCGGACCCGCTTGTCCGCTGGTGTGGCAGGGGAGGAGAGGCGACTCTCCCCCCTATGACGATTGCCAGCCGGTCCGTGACTGGCATCACGGACAGGCGCGCCGTCCGTCGCCGAGCATAGGTGGCGATTCGCATGCCTGCTATGCGCTTAGCTACTCGTCATCTGCGGGCACGCGGGGATTGAGGGCGCGAGTGTTCAACCGGCGCGAGCTTCTGGCCGGCACCGCCGCAGCCGGTGCCGCCGCTCTTTCGGGATGTCTGACCAGCCGCAGCCGCTGGAGCTCCTTCACCGAGGACCAAGCCGCCGCCCTGGCAGCGCTCTGCGGCCAAATCATTCCCGCAGACGATTTTCCTTCCGCCTCTGAGGCCGGCGCCGTCACTTACATTGACCGCCAGCTAGGCGGCCCTTATCGCCGCCATCGCCGCGCTTATCATGACGGCATCCGAGCGGCCGAGGAACTCTGCCACTCGCACTTCGGCGTTGACGCCGCCCACAGCACGCCCCCGCAGCAGCTTGAGCTCGCCAGCGCACTCGAACGCAGCCAACCGGTGTTTTTTGAGCTCCTTCGCCGCCACACCATGGAGAGCTACTATGGATCGCCGCGCCATGGCGGCAATCGCGACGCCGTAAGCTGGCGCATGCTCGGCCTTGACGAGCCGCCGCTGCGCGGCCGCGCCCAATACGACCTCACAGCAGGCCCAAAATCATGAAAAGCGTGAACGCGGTCGTGATTGGCGCCGGCGCCGCCGGCGGCATTGTGGCCAAGGAATTGGCCGTCGCCGGCCTCGGCGTGGTCCTGCTGGAGCGCGGCAAGTGGTACACGCCCCATGACTGCCGCAAAGACGATCTTCGCAACCAGCGCACGACCTCGCTCGGCAACGCCTTCGGCCCGGACGACGACGGCAATCCCCGCGTCTTAGTCGATGGCAAGGGCATCGCCCGCCAGGTCCTTCCCAGCGAAGGCTCTTACCAGAACAATGCCGCCTGCGTGGGCGGAGGTACGCTGAGCTACGGCGCGCAGGCCTGGCGCTATATGCCGCAGGATTTCCGCATGCGCACCACCTACGGCGCGCCGGAAGGCAGTTCGCTGGAAGACTGGCCCATCTCCTACGACGATCTCGAGCCCTTCTACGACAAGGCCGAATACGAAATCGGCATCTCCGGCGACTACTCTCCTACCCCCTTCAAAGGCCCGCGCCGCCGTCCGTTGCCCATGCCGCCGCTGCCGCCCAACCGCGAATTCGGAATTCTGGAGCCTGCCGCCCGCAAGCTTGGCCTGAATCCGTTTCCTCTGCCCATGGCGCGCAACTCCGTCCCCTATAACGGTCGCGGCCCTTGCATGCGCTGCCGATGGTGCTGCGGCTTCGCTTGCGAAGTCGACGCCAAGAACGGCTCGCAGAACACCGTGCTTCCTATCGCCCTGGCCACCGGCAACTGCGAGCTGCGCACCGAGTGCATGGTCACCCAGATCGTCACCGACGATCGCGGCCGCGCCCGCAGCGTGCTCTACGTAGACAGCCATGGCAACCGGCAGGAACAGCCCGCCGACATCGTGATCGTCTCCGCCTGCGCCATTGAGTCCGCGCGCCTGTTGCTGAACTCGAATTCGCGTTTGTTCCCGCAAGGACTGGGCAACCGCTATGACCAGGTAGGCCGCAATCTGCAAGGCCATCACTACACCGGCGCCACCG
The DNA here is from genome assembly GCA_963788435.1 of uncultured Acidobacteriota bacterium. Classification (GTDB taxonomy): domain Bacteria; phylum Acidobacteriota; class Terriglobia; order Terriglobales; family Acidobacteriaceae; genus Telmatobacter. The sequence continues at coordinate 2,818 of CAWBIG010000068.1, forward strand.
GTTATTTCGATTACGACACCTACGACGACCTCGGCCCCGGCGCCAGCATAGCCATTACCGATTACAACCACGGCACCCCCGGCCTGTGCGGCGGCGGCATGCTCGCCAATGAGTTCATCCGCCTGCCCATTCACATGGTGGACCGGCTCCCCGTCGGCACTCCGCGCTGGGGCCTCGCGCACAAGCAAGCCATGCGCCAGTGGCACAAGCGCAGCATCGTCATCATGGGCCCCACCCAGCAGATACCAACCGCCTCCGCCCGCGTCACCGTCGATCCCGGCGTGCGCGACAAATGGGGCCTGCCCGTCGCCCGCATCCAGGGCAACGTCCACCCACACACCTACGACATCGGCGAAGTGCAGGCAAAACGGGCCGACGCTTGGCTCAAGGAAGCCGGAGCCATCGAGACCTCCCTCATGTCCTACCGTGGTGAGACCGTCGGCGCGGGGCAGCACCAGGCCGGAACCTGCCGCATGGGAGACGATCCCCACGGCTCCGTCGTCAACCGCTTCTGCCAGGTCCACGACATCGATAACCTTTTCGTCATCGATGGCAGCGTGCACGTCAACAACGGCGGCTTCAATCCCGCGCTCACCATTATGGCGGTGGCTTACTACGCGTCGGACGCGCTGGTGCGCAATTGGAAGGGAACGCGGTTCCGTTCATGAAGCGCCTCTCCATTCTCGCCATCGCCGTCGTCATATCCGTGGCTTGCCTGGTGCTCGCAGGCAGTTACGGCGCGTCCCTCTACTACGCCGCAGGCCATGGCTCCGGCTGCGCCGATTGCCACGAGATGGCGGAGCAGGTCAGCGCCGTCCATGGTTCTCCGCATTACAACGCGCAGTGCACTGACTGTCATAACGCCGGCGTTCGCGACAAGCTGCGTCACGTCGTCAAACACTTCACCACCACCTTCCCTGACGGCATTCACCTCCGCCAGGCCGATGCCCAATCCATGATCGCGAATTGCCAAAGCTGCCACCAGCATGAGACTGCCAGCTGGCATGCCGGGCCGCATTCCGCCACCTTCGGCCAGATCTTTCTCGACACCAGCCACAACACCCGCCGCCGCCTCAATGACGATTGCCTGCGCTGCCACGGCATGTACTTCGATGGCGCCATGCGCGAGCTGGTCCAGCCCCAGGACACGCGCGGTCCCTGGCGTCTCAAGCCCGCCGGCCTCGTCGATGAGCCTGCCATCCCTTGTCTCGCCTGTCACTGGATCCACCGCGAGGGCCTGCCGCAATCGAAGCCCTCATCGCGCATCTCCGTTGCCGGCCCTCCGGTGCGCGATTCGCTCGCCTTTTACGATCGCCGCGAGGAGTTGCACTTCCGCGCCGCCGTCCTCGCCATTCCCGTACTCTACGATGGACCCCGCCCGGTCAAAGTCAGCCCCGACCCGCGCCAGGGCGTCTGCTACCAGTGCCATGCGCCGCGATTCCCTGAAGCCGCCAGCCCCGCCGCCGTCAATCAATGGGGACCTCAGGCCGGCTCCGGCGACGACCGCACTCCCTTGGGCGTTCATGAAGGTCTGAGCTGCCTGGCCTGCCATACCGGCCACAATGAAAGCGCCCGAGCCTCCTGCGCAACCTGCCACCCGGCGCTATCCAATTGCGGCCTGGACGTGGAGAAGATGGACACCACCTTCGCCAATCCCAAGAGTGCTCACAACGTCCATTGGATCAAGTGCATGGATTGCCACCAGCACGGTGTTCCCAAGTCGCCCCGGAGGGATGCCACGAGAATAGCTCAGGACGAAGTCCCGGGAATGGGGGCAAAAATAGCGGCCCCTACCCCGTAGGGCCGGCGCGAAATCTAAACGATTACAATATGGAGATGGAACCATGCAGCCGAACTGTGCCGTGCAGGCCGCCAAATTGCGTTAAGGTGGTCTCCCAGGCATGAAGCGTGTTTGGGGATTGTTGCGGTTCGGGCTGCCCTACTGGTTCACCTGGCTGCCCGGGGTCATTCTGCTGGCCGCCGTGGGCGCGCTTGACACTTTTCGCACCCTTCTCTTCCAGCCCATCTTTGACCAGGTGCTGCGCCCAGACGCGCCCGAAGGTCCTATTCTCCTTGGCCTCAAGAATTCAAAGTGGCATTTCGATCTCCGCGCGCTGATTCCTCATTCCATCCACATTCACAATGCGTGGACCGTCGTAGCGGTCTTCCTCATCCTCTCCACCGTCGTCAAGGGCTTGTGCGATTATCTCGGCACCTACCTGGTGAACTATGCCGGCTTCGGCTTGATCACTGACCTGCGCAATCACCTCTACGAAGCCACCATGCGCCGGTCCGCCAGCTTCTTTCACAAGCACGCCACCGGAACCATCCTCTCAACGCTCATCAACGATGTGGACCGGGTGCAGTTCGCGGTAAGCTCCGTCATCGGCGAGTTCCTGCAACAGTTCTTCACCTTTCTTGTGGGTATCGTCTTCGTCATTCGCCTCGGGGGCGAGCTCAGTTGGTCGCTGCTCCTGTTTGTACCGGTGGTCATCACCTCCTCGCGCAAAATCGGCCACGAAGTGCGCACCCGCACCCGCACCGGCCAGGACAAGCTGGCGGAAATCCAGAACATCCTCCACGAAACCGTCACCGGCCATCGCATCGTCAAGGCCTTTAACACCGAGCTGTGGGAGATCCTCCGCTTCCGCTCGGCAGCCCGCCGCCTGTTCAAGGCCAACCTGCGCAGTGTACGCATCCAGTCCATCAGCTCTCCGCTCATGGACACCATCGGCGCCATTGCCATTGCCATGTTCCTGTGGATCGGCCGCGACCAGATCAATCATGGCCGCATGACCATGGGCCTGTTCGCAGCATTCATCATCCTGCTCTTCAAGCTGTACGATCCAGTCCGCAAATTCGCGTACTTCTACAACAGCTTCCAGCAGGCCATGGGCGCCTCCGGCTCCATCTTCGGCTTCCTCGAGCATCGCGACGACGTGAAAGAGGCCGCGCGCCCGCGAACGCTCGCCGGTTTCCGGTCATTCCTGCGATTTGAAGATGTGGGCTTCTCCTATTCCAACGAAGAAGGCGAGCACGAGATCCTCCACAACATCGACCTCGATGTCGCAGCTGGAGAGGTCCTGGCTCTCGTCGGCCCCAGCGGAGCAGGGAAGACAACCATCGCCAATCTCGTTCCCCGCTTCTTTGACGTGACCTCGGGCAGGATTCTCATCGACGGCGTCGACCTGCGCGACCTAAGCCTGGCCTCGCTGCGTCGTCAGGTCGCCCAGGTCTCCCAGGAGACCATCCTGTTCAACGACACCGTTCGCAACAACATTGCTTACGGCCAGCCCGAGGCCAAATTCGAGCTGGTGGAACAGGCCGCGCGGGCCGCCCTGGCTCACGACTTCATCCAGCGCATGCCCCAGGGCTATGACACCGTCATCGGCGAGAAGGGCTTTCGTCTGTCCGGCGGTGAGCGCCAGCGCCTCGCCATCGCCCGCGCCATCCTCAAGAACTCTCCCATCCTCATCCTCGACGAGGCCACCTCGGCCCTCGACGCCGAGAGCGAATCTCTGGTCCAGGCGGCGCTGGCCAACCTGATGCAGAACCGCACCGTCATCGTCATCGCCCACCGCCTCAGCACCGTGCGTCGCGCCACCCGCATCGCCGTGCTCGAAGACGGACGCATCACCGCCATTGGCTCCCATGACGAGTTGCTCACCACGTCGCCTACCTACCGCCGCCTCTACCAGCTCCAGTTCATGGACCCGGCGGAGAACGACGCCCTGGTCGAACGCGAAATGGGACAACTGGAACCGGAAACGCCACAACTCGAACTGCAGCTTGAACCCGCCATCTGGCTCGAGGATGAGGAGTAGCACCATGCCTATCTATTCCATGACCGGCTTTGCCCGTGTGCAGGCGCGGGTCAACGAGCAACTCGGCTACACCCTCAGCCTCAAAAGCGTGAATCATCGCTTCCTTGACCTTCAGTTGCGCATGCCTTCCGGCCTCGACGCGCTCGAAATGGAGCTGCGCCGAATGCTCAAGGAGAGTCTCGTTCGCGGCCACGTAGACCTGTTGCTCAGCGTGGAGCGCACCGGCCAGCAGGCGGCTGGATACAACCGCGATCTGATGGCGGCTTATCTCACCGCTTTCCACGCCGCGCGCGAAGAGCATGCGCTTACCGGCCAGCCGG
>CAWBIG010000069.1:0-8125 GCA_963788435.1 uncultured Acidobacteriota bacterium
CAGCCTCATGCGTACGGTGCCGTTACTCTGGGGCATCAGTCTACCCTTGCTGTTCGTGCTGGTAATTGCAGGCATGTTTCAGCACAACTCCTCCACTGGCACCAAGTCGTTTCCCTACGCGTTTCCTTTGTGCGTCACCTACGCGCTTCTTGGATTTACGGGATTGTTTTATAACAACCTAGGTGCGGAAGGCCCCGGCATTCAGTTGCTGTTCCTCTCTCCCACACCCATCCGGACAGTTTTGCTGGCCAAGAACCTCCTCCATTCCGTCCTGTTCGCCCTCGTAGGGTTCTTTGCGGGCGTCCTGTGTTCGATTCGGTTGGGAGTTCCGCCGTTTGCGGTGCTGGCCGGAACCGGCGCGTGGCTTGTTTTTGCGCTGCCGTGCAATTTGACCGCGGGAATCATCTTTTCACTCACCGTGCCCTATCGCATCGATCCCGGCCGCATCACCCGGCCACCGGGAGCGCAGGCAAACACCTTGCCCGCCATGCTGATTCAGTCGGGAGTGCTGGGAGTCGGGGTGTTGGTCTTTTGGCTCAGCTGGTCTTTGCAGGCTCGGTGGCTGCCCGTGCCCATATTCCTGGCCTTGGCCGTGGGCGCATTCATTGTCTGGACGCGCGTGTTGCACTTTTCCGATTACAACGCCAATCAACACAGGGATTCACTGATAACAACGCTGATGGAGCCGGAGTAGATCATCCAGCCTTGCAGACGTCCCTGCGGGCTGAATGCTGCTCCATGTCCCTTGGTCCCTTGTTCCCTGCTCCCTGTTCCCTGCCTTTACGCCGCTCGCGCGTGCGACAGCATCTTCACCGCCGTGCCCAGAATCTCCGAAGGGTTTGCCTGCTCGGGAAGAAATCGCACATGTTTGCCGGGATAGTCCTGCTCAGTCTCGCCGGGACGTCCAAGGGCCAGGATCAACGTGTGCGGCAGGCGGCGGCTGAGCTCGTGCACAAAGGCGGGACCAGCCATTCCAGGCAGGTTCAGCCCCGCGATCACCAGCGCCAGGTTTGCCACAAAGGCCGTCTGCTCCAGCTTGATGAAGGCTTCGGTCGCGCTCGCGGCGCGGGTCACGCCGTAAAAGATCCTCTCCAGCGCGGCGCAACGCGCAAACGCGCGAAATGGGTCGTCGTCGGCAACCAGAATGGAGCGGAAGATGCGCTCCCGGCCCCCTACGGTATCTATTTCTTTAATCAAAAATATAAGTACCCATGTAGCTAAGATGGCCGCCTCGTCGCCCTGGTTGGTTCACCATAGAAATAGGCATCTGAACAAATCGCTTTATTCTGTGAGATGCGGCAAGTGCCGTAATGGGGGGCGCTTCTGGAATGATGCTCAACCGGTTTAGATCGCAATGGCCCTTAGCCGTGCTCATCCTGTGTATGCTCAGCGCCTGCCCGCACACCTGGGCAAAGGAGGCAAGCGTGATCCTCGTCAACGGCAAGGTCTGGACAGTGAATCCGGCGCAGCCTGTCGCGCAGGCCGTGGCCCTCGACGGCAACACCATCCTCGCCGTCGGCAGCGAAGCGGACATCCGCAAGCTCGCCGGCCCCGCCACCCGCACCATCGACCTCGCCGGTCGCCTGCTTCTGCCCGGATTCAATGATGCTCACGTTCACTTCCTGCCCGGCGGCGATTCCCTCATCGCCGTCCAGCTCCGCGACTCCACCAGCCAGGCCGATTTCCGCGACCGCATCGCCCGCTACGCCCCAACCCTCCCCGCCGGCGCCTGGATCCGCGGGGGCGCCTGGGACCATCAAAGCTGGACCCCCCCCGCTCTGCCTGATCGCCAGCTCATTGACGCCGCCTGCGCCGACCATCCCGCCTTCCTCCAGCGCATCGACGGCCACATGGCCCTAGCCAATACGCTCGCCCTCAAGCAAGCCGGCATCGGCCGCGACACCCCCAATCCCCCCGGCGGCGAAATCGACCGCGACAACAACGGCAATCCCACCGGCATCCTCCGCGACGCTGCCGCCGCGCTGGTCGAGCGCATCATTCCCCCGCCTTCGCCCCAGGAGCAGGACAGCGCCATGGAAGCCGCCATGCGCGAGGCCGCCCGCCACGGCGTCACCAGCGTGCAGAACATGGCCAACAGCCCCGGCGACCCCACCCAGCCCGCCAACTTCCGCGAGTTTCAAAAATTCGCCCGCCAAGGCCGTCTCACAGTCCGCATTTACGAGTCCATGCCCCTTCGCGACTGGAAGACGCTCGCCGATCTCGGCGTCGTCGCGCCCTTCGGCAACGCCATGCTGCGCCTCGGCAACCTGAAAGAATTCGCCGACGGCGCGCTCGGCTCTCAGACTGCGTGGATGGACGACCCCTTCGCCAATCATCCCGGCGATAGTGGCATCTCCAGCGCCGACCTCGAGCATCCCGAGCAGTTTTACGCCATGCTCCACGGCGCCGACAAAGCCGGCCTCCAGATCTCCATCCACGCCATCGGCGACCGCGCCAACCGCTCCATTCTCGACCTCTACGCGCGCCTCGAGCACGACGACGGCCCCGCTGATCGCCGCCTGCGCATCGAGCACGCGCAACATCTGCATCCCGCTGACATCGCCCGCTTCCCCCAGCTCCACGTTATCGCCTCCATGCAGCCTTACCACGCCATCGACGACGGCCGCTGGGCCGAAACCCTCCTCGGCCCCGAGCGCATCAAGACCAGTTATGCCTGGAAGTCTCTGCTCGATGCCGGCGCAACCCTGGCCTTCGGCTCCGACTGGCCGGTAGCCCCGCTCGATCCTGTCCTGGGCATCTACGCCGCCGCCACTCGCCGCACTCTCGACGGCAAAAACCCCAACGGCTGGGTTCCCGGCGAGCGCATCACCGTCGCCCAGGCCGTCCACGCTTACACCATGGGCTCTGCCTACGCCGAGCATCAGGAGAAAGTGAAAGGCTCCATCGAACCGGGCAAGCTCGCCGACCTCGTCGTGCTCTCGGAGGACATCTTCATCATTCCGCCAGCAGCCATCGAGAACACCAAAGTGGACATGACCATCTTTGACGGCCGGATCGTGTACGAGCGGAAGTAAGCGCCGGAATCGCGAAATAAAATGCGCCGAGGTCAAACGGATTCATCGCGAAAGCAATCCGCTTCCTGGAACAGCAACTTGCCCAGGAAAATCGTACGCGGCGACACAGAGTCCTCCAATCGAATCAGGAGTCTGTCTGCCGGGACACTGTGACCTCCATACGCAACAGTTCCGCATGGACCGGCCCCATGCACGCACTTATACGCCCCTGAGAAGCATTTGTGGTTAAATCGCGTCCGCAACCGGAGCGGTCATTTCGTTTGAATTCCAGGCCGCGGTGCGCCCAGCCGCCGTTCCAACCCACCCTGGCGGAGCCAGGACCCTTCGGCCTCGCTCACGGCAGTCTCAGGCACTCCGGTTATGGGGTTGGCCGCCCCATATCTTGTGATTTAAATCACAGACGGACGAACACAGGTTCCCCCATGCTGGGCTGACTACTACCATGAAGGACGCCAACTCCATCTCTTATTCCGCGGTCGTGCCCGGGACCCTCATCCGCACCGGCATCGAGACCCGGTGCTTGGTCGCGTTCCCCTTGGACGCCTCAGCGTCGAATCCTCCGGCGTTTTACTCGCGCTGCGCAGTTCTTCGCACCGAGGAGCGCCTTTCAGACGGCTTTTACGAGCTCGAGTTCCTGGATCAAAACGCGTTTGTCTGCCTTCAGGCGGGAGTCTGGTCAACGGGCAGGCCGTGGCACAGCCGGCGAGAACCGTCCCGGGAGTTATCTTCACCGGCGGCCTGGCGCGTGCCTGCTTAGGCTAACCTCCTCGCCCCGCCCCTTCCACAAAGTCTCATCCCGAAGCGCGGCACGCCTGGGGCCCCATCGCGGGCTTGCATTTGCACTTGCTTTTCTCGTCTGTTATTCCCACACCAAAACGGGTGCCCCATCCTACGCACAGCCTCATCGTGCGTAGGGTGGGAAACACAAAAGTCCGCGCCACATCAGCAATTGTTTTTGCTTTTGCCCTTGCTTTTCTTTCTGTCATTCCCCGAAGGGAATCTGCTTTTCGAAGCTGTGCCCCGTGTATGACAGCGTCTCCTCTTGTCAACTGAAAACGCGCAGGGCTTCCGGTGGTGGTCGGGATGGTGTCAAGGGCGCCGTACTTTGGCGTTCATCTCGACCCTTGACACCATCCCGGCCACTGCCACCATCGAGCTCGATTCGAATCGCGGACGTACTTTCCGAGATTCGAACCATGGTTGGAAAGCCGTCTTGCATTGCTAAACGACCCCGAGCTCGCACCTTGATTCTCAATCCCCTTCGATGGCAACCTTCCGGTTCCACCAACCATGTATTCGGCCTGGTACAGCACCACGATTTCCTGTTCAAACTCTCCCCTCGCGGAAAGAGGCGAGGCGTCCAATCATTCAATCGGTCCCTTACTGCGACCAACGGGGCACTCGGACTGCCTCGCATGCGAACCGCGCTCCCTGATCTGTGCATAGTCCTGCCCGGAGCGCAACATCCAATACAACCGAACCGCCAGCTTGTGCGCGATGGCCACCTTCGCCACCCCGTGATGCTTGGTCATCGACAGCCGCACATACTGCCGATGCCAGCCCGGATCATGCCGTTGGGCCGTAGTCGCCGCCTCCACCAGCAGCCAGCCAAGCAGCATGTTGCCCTGCCTGGTAATGTGGCCCATCTGCTGTTGGCGCTTGCCGCTGGAGGCCTCCGACGGAATCAGCCCAAGATAGCTGCCCACCTGCTTGCCCCGCGGGAATCGTTCCCAGTTCCCGACGATCAGCACGCGAACCCGTCAGTCCCTCGCTCCTGGCCATCGAGTCCAACTGGTTCTTGATCCTGGTCCGCATCCGCACCAGGCGGCAACGATGCATCAGCAACTGGCGCTGTTCCTCGTTGCCGGCAGAGGGCTGCCACACGGCGGGAAACCGGTTCTCCACCAGCAATCGCAAAATGTGCCGCGCATCCCGCTTGTCGGTCCGCTGCTCCCGCGGCGCCGAGGCATCAATCGCGCTGGCGTCTCCCACCAGCAGTTCATGACCCGCCTCGCTCAACAGCTTGCGAAACCAACGGTCGTTCCCCGTCGCTTCCATGCCCACCACCACTTTGCTGCCCGCTAACGAACCGTAAAACCGCACCGCCTCTTCGCGATGGTTCAACCGCCGCTCTCCGTACTCCCCGGTCTCCTGATCCACATTCGCGATCTGCTGGAAACCAGGATGAAAATCACAGCCTATAATCATCATGCTCGGCTCCTTCTCCCGAGCTACACGGTCGTTTAGAAGCAACCAGTCTACTCAGCCGAAGGAGACTACGCTGTCATGCAATCATTCATCGTTCGCCGCGCCGAACGATGAGCGGGCGTCTCCGCGAATCCCACACCACCAGCCGGGTGCCCATGTCCCCGGTGTTGGGACTCGGAATTGGTGGTGATGGGGGCGGATTTAGCGCGGGCAAAGCGGTACCCCGGTTCCCAAAGGCGAGGGACCGGGGCCACGGCAGCCTCAGCCCTATAATTCGGTCAAGCCAACGATATAGCTGGAGGATGGTTTCCGATTCTTCTTCTACTCGAACGAGGGGTCGCCGGGAGCCGGTCCACATTCATGTGGAGAAGTGCGGGGCGGAAGCCAAGTTCTCGCTCAGGCTCGAGGTGAGTGTGGCTTACAATGATGGCTACGATGCGCGAACGCTGCGCCGTCTGGCGGCCATGGTGGAGGCAAACCGCGAGCGCATTGAGAGGGCGTGGGATGAGTTCTTCGGTTAGCGCAACGCAGGTGCGGTTTGACGCAGACTCCATGTGGGTGGAGTTGAGCGACGGGCGGATGATTGGAGTGCCGTTGGCGTGGTTCCCCCGCCTGCTGCGCGCCACGCCCGAGGAGCGCGAACAGGTCCGCCTGAGCAGCCGCGGCCTGCACTGGGATGCGCTCGACGAGGATGTTTCCGTCGCGGGACTGCTGGCCGGGCTCGGCGATCTGCGGTCCGATAAGAGCTTCGCCGCCTGAGGGATCCGTCGCTGTTCCATACGCGCTCCTTCAGGCGCTGAGCGGCTCCCGCTTCGACGCGGTCGACGGCGTGCTCCACCTGGCCCCGCCCCTGCCGGGCGATTTCCGCTGCTTCATCAGCACGGCCAAGGGCTACGGCACGGTCGGGGTCGCCGACGGCAAGCCCTTCCTCAATGTCGTCGCGGGGTCGATCGCCGTGAAGGAGCTCCGCTACGTGCCTGCGAAACCGCTGGCCTGATGCCGGGCGGGGGCGCCCGCCCGCACTTTACACGGGGACCGAGTCCGCGTAGGTTGCCCCTTCATGCGCTATGAAGCCCGCGCCATCGACCAGGAGGCCGAACGCCTCCTCAAGGCGCTCATGCATGTCGACTGCGATCCCCGCGGGCGCACCTGGAACTTTGAATCCTGCCGCGCCATCGCCCCCCTCACGCTCGAGATCAACCGGCTGAAGGAGGAGAAGGACGCGGTCATCCTCGCCCACTCCTACGTCGAGCCCGAAGTGACCTACGGCGTCGGCGACTACATGGGGGATTCCTACTACCTGAGCGTCCGGGCGCGGGACTCCCGCGCCCGGGTGATCGTGTTCGCCGGGGTCGTCTTCATGGCCGAGACGGCCAAGATCCTCTCGCCCGAGGCGACGGTCGTCGTCCCCGACCGGGGCTCCGGCTGCTCGCTCGCCGATTCCATCACGGGCGCCGACCTCCGCCGGCTCAAGTCCCTCTACCCCGACGCGACGGTCGTCTGCTACATCAACAGCACCGCGGAGGTGAAGGCCGAGTCCGACGTGTGCGTCACCTCGTCCAACGTCTACGGGATTGTCGCCGCGCTCCCGGCCTCCCGGATCCTCTTTGTCCCGGACCGGCTCATGGCGGAGAATCTCCGGGAGAGCTCCGGCGCCGGGGCGTGTGGAGAGGAGGTCATCTCCTCTCGACGGGACCTGGATCGTTCACGACCAGTTCACGGCCGGGCAGGTCCGCGAGGCCCGCGCGCAGTTCCCGGGGCTCAGGGTCGTGGCCCACCCCGGTAAGCCCCGGGGTGGTGAGGAACTCGGCAAAAAACGCCAGTTGCGCGTTGGGTGTGGCGCGGGCTTCGTAGTCCCAGCGGATGTGAATCCGTCCGCCGGGCGTATCCACCGAAAACGACTCCAACTCCGAACCAAAAACGGAAATCTCGCTCCCTGACGACTCACCCATTGGGTGACACCCCCGATGGCAATAAATGCCGCTACCAGTCTATCGTTCAGGCCACTTTCGGCATTTCAACTGCCGGAAAGAGGATCATCGACCGCTTCCGGCTTGGCTTCGCCAACCGGACGCTGGGGTACGCCTGCGGCGAAGAACCGCGCCGCCGGCGCGGAGATGCGCGGACGGTTGCAAAAGCTGGGCATCTTGCGGGAGAGCGGTCACGAGCACTTCAACGGCTCGCTGGTTATCCCGGTTATCAATCCAGCCGGTGAGGTGATGGAGATGTACGGACGGAAGGTCACGTCGAATCTGCGCGAGGGAACGCCGAACCACCTGTATCTACCGGGCGAGCATCGGGGCGTGTGGAACGAAGAGGCGTTGGCCGCATCGAAAGAAATCATCCTGTGCGAGGCGCTGATAGACGCTCTGACGTTCTGGGTTGCGGGACACCGCAACGTGACGGCGAGTTATGGGGTGAACGGCTTCACAGCCGACCATCGCGCGGCCTTCGCCCAGCACGGCACGGAGCGGGTTTACATCGCCTACGACAACGACGACGCCGGAAACAAAGCCGCCGCGAAGCTGGCCGAGGAACTGATCGAGTCGGGGCTAGAGTGCTTCCGCGTGGAGTTTCCAAAGGGCATAGACGCCAATGAATACGCGCTGAAAGTGACGCCAGCGGCGAAGAGTCTGGGCGTACTTATCAACCGTGCGACGTGGCTGGGCAAGGGGCAACGGGCAGCAGCGCCGGAGCCGGAGATCGAGCCACTGTGAGTCCGCTTTATTCGACTCAACGAGCATTCCGTGAAAATTTTGTTCGCGCTTTTTATGATTGGGAGCCAGTTGATCCTTTTGAGGCTGAGACTTTTGTTAACTTTTTCCTGACGTTGGTCGGAGAGCGCAACAGCGCATTCCGGGCGTGGCTATCCCCGGTACTTT
>CAWBIG010000070.1:0-15807 GCA_963788435.1 uncultured Acidobacteriota bacterium
CTATGTTATGTATACCTAAACTAATTTTCGTATTGCTAAAAGGCCAAGTGTTGAGGTCACGAGTGACAGGCGCGCGAAGCGCGATGGTCGGTCGGCCTCATGATCCATTTCGGACCATTGGCGTAGGAGTAATTCCCGGATGGCCACGAATCAGGATCGTCAGCGCGAATGGAAGCTCCACTTGCAGCCGACAAGGACCGGGCGACGAGAATCGCCCGGCCTTGTGGAGCTCATTCGACGGTCAGGGTGAGGGCGGTGGTCTGAGTGGCCGAACCCGCGGTAGCCGTGACGGTCAGGTTGAAAGTCTGGGACTGCTGTCCGCCGCCGCCACCTCCGCCATTGCTGCCGCCCCCGCCGCATCCGTTGAGAGTAGCAAGGCCAGCCGCGCCGGCGATGCCCAGGAGCAGCGCGAGCAGCGCGCGATGTCCCTTGCGCAGCCTGCGAAGACCCATGAGCGGAAGCAGGAGCACCCCGAATACAAGAGGCATGCGGCTGGGACGTCCGGGCCGCTCAGGCACGGTGGCGGACGATTGCGACGGGACGGTGATGGAGAGCGTGACGGTGCTGGTGGGACCACCGGCGGGGACGCTGTCGGGGTTAAAGGTGGTGGCGGCGCCGACAGGCTCGCCGGTGACGGAGAGGGAAACAGGATTATCGCCGGGCGGAGTTACGGTCAGCTTATAGGTGGCGGTGCCGCCGGGAGAGATGGTGGCAGAGGTGGATCCGCCGGACGGCGTAGAGACTCCGAACGAAGAGACGTTGATGGCCACAGTGTTGCTGAATGCATCAGCGAAGTTCGTATCGCCGGTGTATTGAGCCGAGATTCTATAGCTGCCTGCTGTCGTAAGCGCAGAAGTGGTATAGGTTGCTATTCCTTTCGAGAGAGCGGCGACGCCGAGCTGGGTGGTTCCGTTGTAGAAGGTGACTGAACCGGTGGGCGTTCCTGCGGGCGAGGAGACGGTTGCGGTGAGGGTGATGGCCTCAGAAACATCTGCGGCCGTGGCTGAGGAGGTAAGCGTCGCGGTGGGCGTTGTCTTGTTGACCGCGATGTTCACGGAATCTGTAACGGAAGTGTAATCGGCGGTATCGGAAGGCGTGAATGTTACGGAAAGTTTCTGCGAGCCATAAGGGAGGACCGTGCCGGCAGCGGGCGAGTAGGCGAAGGTTCCGGGCACGCTGGCGGTGGCGTCGAGCTGCGTGGAGCTGAGCTTGGTTCCGTAAAAGATGGGCGCGGGCGTGGCCCAGGTGATGGTTGGTGCGGTCCGGATGATGTACGTGGCGGACACGACGGCGCTGGGCGCTGAGTATCCGGCAGCGGTCACCATGGCTTTAATGGTCTCGCTTGTCCCGATCGAGATGGGGCCATCGTAGATGCCGGAGCTTGTGGTGGGGGTGGATCCGTCGGTGGTGTAGAAGATCGAGTAGGTGGATGCAGTATCAGAGATGGTGATGGACTGTGGGCTGCTGAAATCTCCAGGGGCCGGGTTGAAGGTGGGGGCGGGAGCGGGGGTGCTGTAGGTGATCTTGCGGACGGTAAAGTTGCAGCCATCGGAAAAGTAGATGTTGGACTGCGGGTCGGAGAGGATGCCCAGGTTCGGACATGCGATGGTCGTCGACGCAGACTCGGGATCATAAGCGTAGCCCGCGTAACCGATCCCGGCGACGGTAGAGACCATGTTGGTTTGAGCATCGACCTTCAGAAGGTTGTAAGAATCATTGGAGATAAACAGATTCCCATTTCCGTCGAACGCAATACCGATGGGAGAGACGGCGACTTCCGTCGCCAGCCCGGCGGCACCGGCGAATCCCCTCGAGCCATCACCGGCGACGGTGCTGATGATGCCAGTCTTTGCGTTTACCTCGCGGACGCGGTTGTCACCGTTGTCGGCAATATAGAGATCGCCGGTAGCATCGAAGGCGAGACCTTCCGGGGCATACAAATACGCGGAGGCCGCGGGACCTCCGTCGCCCAAGCCGGTTAAGGTATTTGCGCCTCCGGCAAAAGTCTCGATGATGCCGGTTGAGGCGTTGACTTCACGCACGCGACCCAGGCCGTCGCTGATGTAAAGGTTGGAGTTTGCATCGAGGGCGAGCCCGACAGGCGAAGGAACAAATGCGGACGCGGCGGGCCCACCGTCGCCGTAGGCCGCGGGAGACCCGTTGTAGCTACTCTGTCCATTGCCGGCGTAGGGAACGATATTACCATTGCTGGCCAGTACTTCACGGACGATGTTATTGCCGGTGTCCGCGATAAAAATGTTCCCACTGTGATCGACAACGACGTCGGAGGGGTATTCAAGGGTTGCTGCTGTTGCAGGTCCGTTGTCTCCAGCATCCCCGAGTTGTCCAGTTCCGGCGACGATGGAAATGATTCCCGAGGTATCGACCTTCCAGACCACGTTGTTCGAATCATCTGCGATGAAGAGGTTTCCGGTCGAATCCATCGCCATACCTCCCGGGTCCTCCAACTCGGCTGAGGTCGCGGGACCGCCCTGGCCTGAGAATCCGTAAGTCCCGTTACCTGCGACGGCGGAGACGAAGGGATGCGGAGGCACAGTGTATGTGTAGGCAGCGGAGACAACTTTGCTGGGAATGTGCCCAGGAGCGGCGGCCCGCGCGAACAACGTGACCGGCCCTGTCAAGGGAATCTGGGTGTAGTACGAATTGAATAGTAGATAGCTTAGAGATTCGTCAGCGTGAGTGGCGTCATAGCTGGATGGAGGATTGGTGACGATGTAGAGGTAAATCTCGGCGCCAATTGCTGTGTCGCCGAGCGAAAGGGATTGGGGACTGGAGTAGGCGCCAGGGGCGAGGCTGAAGGTTGGGTCGGGGGTCGGAGTGGATGGAGGCGTTCCGAGGACGGTCAGTTCCGAGATGTATCCAGTGTTGGTGTCGGCGAAATAGAGATTCCCGGCGGTGTCGAAGCTGAGGCCTTCCGCGTAACAGATATCCGAGGCCAGAGCTTCGCTTCCGTCCTCGACGAAGGCGAAACATTCATGGTTGCCGGCAGCCGTGGAAATGTTGCCGGTCGTAGCGTCCACTTTGCGAAGAACCCAATTCGACCCGTCGTCGATGTATACGTTGCCGTTGCTATCGACCGCCAAGCTATCGGGACTAGAGAGCTTTGCGCTGGTGGCCGGACCACCATCACCCGAAAATCCCTGAGAGCCTGGAGTGCCCGCCAAAATATTGATGTTTCCAGTGGAGCGCGTCACCTTGAATACCACGCCGTCCGCGATGTAGACGTTTGCGGCAGAATCGAGCGCGATGGCTACAGGGCTCGCTAGGGTTGCCTGAATAGCAGGCCCACCTCCGGTCTCAGAGTTGGAGCCGCCGCCGGCAACCGTAGTAATGGTCTGGGTCTTGGCATCCACTTCGCGGACGCGGCCATTGCCGCAGGCGTAGATGCGGCAGAGTATATACAGATTATCGGAACCGTCAATCGCGATCCCGAAGGGCCATCCTATGTTTGCGCTTGTCGCCGGGCCGCCATCTCCAAGCACCGTGTTAGCAGACTGTCCCGCGTAGGTTGAGATCACACCCGTGGACATCGTGATTCTGCGAACGACCTGGTTGTACTTGTCGCTGATGTAGAGGTTGCCGGCGCTGTCGAACGCGAGCGAATCGGGGCTATTCAATTGGGCACTGGTCGCCGGTCCGCCGTCTCCGGAATAGCCGGCAGCGCCGTTTCCTGCAATGGTGGTGATAATTCCAGAGGTGGCATCGACCTTGCGGACGACGTTGTTGCCGATATCGGCGATATAGAGATTTCCCGAGCTATCCACCGCCGTGCCCGCGGCCTGGAGCCCGGTCGTGTCTGGGCTTAGGAGAGCTTGTGTAGCTGGACCGCCGTCACCGGCGTACCCGCTCCGGCCGGATCCGGCAACGTCGTAGACAAACGAATCAGGGACTGAAGTGATGTAGTAGGCGGCAAACGCGTAATTATCCGGATACCCCGATAGAGTGGCCATGACGACGAGGGTGCATGACTTCGAGATGGCGATGGAACCGTTGTACTGAGGCGAACTGGTGGTGGGATAGGAGCCGTCGGTGGTGTAGTAGATCGCGACGCCGGGAGTGGCGTCGGTGACGGTGACCGTTTGGGGGCCGGAGTAGCTGCCCTCGGCGAGCGAGAGGACTGGCGTGGCAACGGCCGGCTGAGAGGAGTTGGTATGAGGCCTGAGGCTTGCCGGCGCCGCGATGCGCGCTGGGATTCGCGGCGCGGATTGGGCCGAGGCGCGGTGAACCATGGCGAGTGCGAGAAGGAAAAGCGCGATGGCGGCGAGAGAGCGGGCAAAGGCGGCGCGGCAACGCATGGGCAAGTCTCCTTAAGGCGCCTGTAGGGACTCAGTTTTGCGAGATTGCAGTCTAGACGGGGCCGGGGGGGAGCGCGCAACCGCGCCGCGACACGCTACAAACTACGAAAGATAAGTCCCTGTGGAATTTGCGAGAGGATAACAAGTCGTAAGCGGGGCTGTCGAGGGGAAAAACGAGGATTTAAACGGGTGGGCCCCCGGCCCCAAGCTGGAACCTACATGCTCACCGTCACTGCAACAGAAGGAAAGACAACCGCCTCCCAATCGCTGAAACTGGTTGTGAATTGAAAAGATGGAAGCCAATCAAATGCTCCTGACGGCGCACATGCGGACGTAGCGGTGCAACACTAAAGCCGCCCCCTCGGCAGTACGATGCGGTTCCAATTGTTGTTGAATCTGCGGAATGTCTCAGGCCATTGCTCTTCGCCTGTCGGCTTTACCTGCCTCCTGGCTCAGGCTGTTTTTGCAGCACATCGTGTTCATGCTTTGTAGCGCCTGCGGCACCATCGCAGTCCTTGATTCTGGTATCTCGCACCTTTGTCGGCCTTGAATAGCCTGTGCAATCTCGACGCGATTTTGGTTGACGGCACAGCGCGATCTGAGGCAGACCACGCCGGAAGAAGTGGCAAATGCTGCCCACGCCCGCTCGCCGTTCCTTCTCTCGATTCTCGGCAGCGGCATACCACTGTCCACGCGTTCTTCACCGGCGCCTGAGTCGGACCAGAACTGATTGATATTTCGTCGGAAATCGCCCGTGCCGCCCGGATGATTCTGGCTGGCCGATTCACCACAGCAGCAGCGGACGCGAGTCTGTCATAGTTGTGGCGGCAAATTCGACCAGGTCCAATTTCTTCTCGGCCATGCCTCGCTGAAGACAACGGAATAATACGCTGGCCGCAAGCAGAATCTCATGGACAACGTCGGTGATTGGACCCAGTCCGGAGTCCTTCTCGTCAATGCCCAAGGTTGCCGGTACGTTATTCCACACCGACACCGGATTCTCGAGCATGTTGATTGGGACTGCCGTTCCGGATGCGCTGGAAGACGCAGCGTGCCTTGAGCCGTCGAAGTCGTGAGCCGCCTTGTCGCGAGAGGCATCCTCTCAGCGTTCGATGGACTCTTAATGGAAGGACGCAAGTTTATTGCGGATCGGGTCAAATAATGGATTCATCTCCTGTTGTCGCCGTCACCGGCGCGTCTGCCGGATTGGGTCGAGCCATCGCCCATGCTTACGCCAAGCGAGGCGCGAAAATCGGACTTATTGCACGCAATCCGGAGGCTCTCGCTGCCGCGCAGCGTGAATGCGAGGAACTCGGGGGCAGCGCCATCAATATTCCTACAGACGTGTCCGACGCGAGTGCAGTGGAACATGCTGCATCAGCGATCGAGGAACAACTGGGTCCCATCGACATCTGGGTGAATGATGCAATGGTAAGCGTTTTTTCCCCGGTCAAGGAGTTTGAAGCCTCCGATTACAAGCGGGTCACCGAAGTTCTCTACCTGGGATTTGTTTACGGAACGCAGGCTGCGCTGCGCCGCATGTTGCCGCGCGATCGCGGCACGATCATCCAGATCGGATCGGCTTTGAGTTATCGTTCCATTCCGTTGCAGTCCGCCTATTGCGGCGCCAAGCATGCCATCAATGGATTTACCGATTCACTGCGCTGCGAACTGTTTCACGATAAGAGCAATGTGCGTCTGACCACGGTGCAAATGCCGGCAATGAATACGACGCAATTCAACTGGGTGAAGAATCGGATGCCGCACAATACGCAGCCGGTGCCGCCCATCTTCGAGCCTGAAGTGGCGGCCAAGGTAGTGGTCGCCGCCGGCATGGCGAAGAATCCGCGCCGCGAATATTGGGTGGGGGCGCCGACGGTGAACGCAATCCTGGCGCAGCGAATTGTTCCCGGCCTGCTGGACCGATATCTGGGCAAGACCGGTTACAAGTCGCAGCAGATCGCAAATGAGCCGCGCGATCCCAATGCACCCAACAATCTATATGACTTCGTTCCGGGCGAACACAGCGTGCGAGGCAAATTCGATGACCGGTCGAAGCGGAGCAGCGCTGAGATCTATGTCGTACTTCACAGGCAATGGTTCGCCTGGACCACGCTATCGCTGCTTGGCACGGGCGCTCTGCTGTTGGGTCTGCGAAGGCGGCGATTAGATTTTTTCTCGGACTGAGGGCATGAACGATTCGAACTCGAACTGTGTGCTGGCGGCCGCCACCTGCGCGGCTTTAGTTACATTAATCCCTGTAGTCGCGCATCAGATCGGCGCCATCGATCATCTGCCAGACCCGCCTGGATCGATCTTTGCGTCCGATCGAATCACGGAGTCGAAGTCGGCATTTCCGCTGGGCATGCCCGACGGCATCCTCGGACTGACCAGTTACGGCGTGACTCTCGGGTTAGTTGCCTTCGGCGCCGGCAATCCTAAGGCACGCAGTCTTTTGGCGCTCAAACTGCTCGGTGACGGCTCTCTCGCCCTCTTCAATGTGGTGCGCCAGGTGGTTTCCTTCCGCAGGCTGTGCTCGTGGTGCACCGCAACAGCGGTTTGTACCGTGGCGATGTTGATTGCGGGCAGGAGGACGATCGCAAGCAAATTGGGAGCGGCAAAGTGCTCGCAGATTTCTAACCGGAAGCTGTCAGTCAAATTATGAGACATGAGTATTCCATCACGGGCGGATCGATCGGCCTTTATACGGTACCAACGGATACGCCAGAGGCCGACGGCACGTTTTCCTGGAACAGCACATCGATGGTACTGGTGCAACTGGAGTGCGGCAGCACGCGGGCGCTCGGCTACACCTACGCCGATGGAGGCACGGCAGCTGCGGCGAAGAAGCTCCTCGAAGAGATTGTCCTCGGCTCTGATCCTCTCTGCCACGCCACCACATTGCAAAAGATGCTGCGAAGCATTCGCAATCTTGGTGAAACCGGAATCGCGATGATGGCTGTATCGGCAATTGACAATGCGATCTGGGATCTTCGCGCGCGCCTGCTGGATCTTCCTCTCGTATCTCTCCTGGGACAGGTCCGCACCGGCATTCCCGTTTACGGCAGCGGCGGCTTTACTTGTTACTCCGATCGGCAAATTTCCGATCAGCTCGGCGGCTGGGCATCGAATGGCTTCGCCAGCGTCAAGATGAAAATCGGCGCGCATCCCGACAAGGACCCGGTGCGCGTCGAAAAAGCGCGGAAGGCTATCGGCGATGGATGCAACCTTTTTGTCGATGCGAACGGCGCATACACGGTAACGCAGTCGATCGAAATTGCACAGCGCTTTGCCGATTATGGCGTGCGTTGGTTCGAAGAGCCGGTGAGCTCCGATTATCTCATCGGACTCAACCAGGTACGCGCGCGCGCTCCTCTTGGCATGGATATCGCAGCCGGCGAATACGGCTACACGGCGTGGTATTTTCGCTCGATGCTCGATGCGCAAGCGGTCACCGTGCTGCAGGCCGATTGCACACGCTGCGGCGGCATCAGCGGCTTCCTGGATGCGGCTGCACTTTGCTGGGCGCACAACTTGCCGCTCTCTTCGCACTGCGGGCCAAGCATGCATCTGCATGTTTGCTGCTCCGTGCCCAGGGCGGTGCATATGGAGTTTTTTTACGACCACGCGCGCATCGAACGGATGTTCTTCGACGGATTCTGCGAACCGGTTGACGGTTGCATGAGTCCTGACCTCTCGCGCGCGGGAATTGGACTCGAACTGAAGGAAACGGTTGCGGCGCGCTATCGAGCGTAGCCGGCGGATGGTTGCACCGGAGCGCTTCGTTGCGGCGCTCCAAAGACGCGAACTGAGGAGTGAAGAATGGCCAAGCAGGTTTCAGATCTCATCGTCGAGCGGCTCATCGAGTGGGGAGTGGATACCATCTTCGGATTTCCCGGAGACGGCGTGGATGGGTTTTTCGAGTCGCTGCGCACCCATCGGGACAAGCTTCGCTTCATACAGGTTCGACATGAAGAAGCTGCGGCCTTCGCCGCTGTGGGCTATGCGAAATACACCGGACGTCTCGGCGTATGTTGCGCAACCTCGGGCCCTGGCGGGATTCACCTTCTCAACGGGCTCTACGACGCCAAGTGCGATCTGCAGCCGGTGCTCGCCATCACCGGGCACACCTTTCACGACCTCATCGGAATGGATTACCAGCAGGATGTCGATCTTGACAAGCTTTACATGGACGTTTCTGTGTTCAACGAGCGCGTCATGGGTCCGGCACATGCGGTCAATGTTGTGGACATGGCGGTACGCTCGGCTTACGGCCGCCGCGGCGTCGCTCACATCTGCATCCCAAAGGACATTCAGGAGTGGCCTGTCTCCGACAAGATGCGCAGCAACGCCAATATCGCCGGGCATAGCGGCGATTGGGCCACGCTTTCGACTGCGCGGCCTGCGGATACCCTACTGCGAAAAGCAGCCGCGATCATCAACGACGGCTCGCGGGTCACCATCATGGTGGGGCGCGGCGCTTTGGGCGCGCGCGAAGAAGTGGCACAGTTGGCCGACACCGTCGGCGGGCCGGTGGTAAAGGCGCTCCTCGGCAAGGCGGTTCTTCCCGATCACAGTCCTTACACCACAGGCGGCCTTGGCCTGCTGGGCACCGCTCCCTCGGTTGACGCCATGGAAGAGTGCGACACGCTGATCCTTATCGGCACCAGTTATCCGTATATGGAATTTCTCCCCAAGCCCGGTCAGGCGAAGTGTGTACAGATAGAGCTCGACCCCACCCGCATCGGCCTGCGGCACCAGGTCGATGCCGCGTTGGTCGGCGACGCGAAGACGATTCTGCAGGCGCTGCTGCCGCTGCTGGAGCGGAAGAATAATAGGTTCCTCAAGAGAGCCCAAGAGAATATGAAGACCTGGAACGAGCTGATGGAGGAGCGCGGCACGCGCAAGGATATGCCGATGAAGCCCCAGGTGGTGACGCACACGCTCAACCAGCTTCTGGACGACGACGCCATCGTCTCTTCCGACAGCGGAACCATCGCAACGTGGACCGCGCGCTACGTCGAAATGCGCGGAGCGATGCAATTCTCTCTCTCCGGCTCGCTCGCCACCATGGCCAACGGTCTGCCCTACAGCATCGGCGCTGCTGTCGCATATCCAGGGCGCCAGGTAGTCTGCGTCGTTGGCGACGGTGGACTCACCATGCTCATGGGCGAGTTGGCGACCCTCGCCAAATACAAGCTGCGTGTAACGGTAGTCGTCATTAAGAACAACGTTCTGGGGCAGATCAAGTGGGAGCAGATGATTCTTGAGGGCAATCCGGAATACGGCGTGGAGCTCGAACCGATTGACTTCGCCATGGTGGCCAAGGCGTGCGGCGTCCGCGGGTATACCATCGACCGGCCTGAGGATGCGGAAAGCGTTCTACGCCAAGCCCTCAACCATGACGGGCCCACTCTGGTACAAGCCGTTGTCGATCCGAATGAGCCCCCCATGCCCGGCAAGGTGACCACGGAGCAGGCCTGGAAGTTTGCCAAGTCGCTGGTTCGCGGGCAGAGGGACGCGATGAAGATCATCAAGACGGTCGCTGAAGATCAAATCCGCGAGGTGGTCTAAGAGCGAATGGAAACACCCGAAAGCGTCATCAAAGGCACGGTGCACGACGCCGAGACCGCCGCTAACCATATTCGCGAAGGCCGGTTTCCGAGGAGCCTCGCGCTGCTCACCGGTGTAACCAGCATCGTCAGCGGCCTCGAAGTGGCTTATGAGCACTATCGCGGCAGCTATAGCCGGCGCGTGATGTACACGCCGGTCATCCTGAGCGTGGTTTTAGGTGTAACCGCGATTGCCGGATTCTTCAGCCGCGGGGCTGCGCGCGGCCTGTTACGTCTTGCCTCGTTCATCACGCTTATTGATGCCGGGGCCGGCTTCTATTTTCATATTCGCGGTGTTCATCGCAAGCCCGGGGGATGGCGCTTGCCAATGACCAACATGATCATGGGCCCGCCGATCTTTGCGCCGCTACTTTTCGGCACAAGCGCCTACCTCGGACTCATTGCTTCGTACCTGCAGCGCGAGGATGGAAAGCAGCACTCCTCGGGCAAGAGCGGCAACAGCGACCGCTGGCTCGCTGAGATCCTGCCTCCACGAGCCGGACGCGACCTCATCTCAACCGAGCAGGACATTCGGGAAGGCAAATTTCAGCGCCAGGTTGCAATCGTCGCAGGCATCAGCGCGCTGCTCAGCGGATTTGAGGCTTACTACTCGCACTACAAGAACAACTTTCGCTACAAGATGCAATGGAGTCCGGTGATTCTCGCTCCATTGCTGGCCGCCGCAGCGTTTCTATCCGTCAAGAAGCGCAGAATTGCTACGACGGCTTTGCCTGCACTCTCCACGGTCGCCTGCGCGGACGCCGCGGTCGGCTTTTATTACCACGCGCGCGGCGTGCTTCGCCGGCCAGGCGGACGCAAGCATCTGCTCTACAACATAATGTACGGACCGCCCATCTTTGCTCCGTTGCTCTTCGGCGCTGCGGGCATGCTCGGCATGCTTGCCAGCTTGCTTCGGCGCAGGAAAGGATGAGGCCGCGGCGCATTGTGAATCCTCCGGAGACAGCATGAAGCCCAACGACGCTCCAGACTCGGCACTCCTTCCTCGCGATCCCGCTACCGGAGAGCCGCTGCCTCAAACACCGCAGCCCGGATACTATCCCGGCTTTCAGACCATGTCGCAAAAAGCATTCTGGGATGAGACCACCCGCGACATCGTCACCATGCGGGTAGAGCAGACGCCGCCTGCTCGTTTTTTCACCGCAGACCAAGCGAAGTTCTGGCGAGCGGTCTTCGATCATCTCATCCCGCAGCACGACCGCACGCCGGAGCGCCGCATTCCCATCGTCGAGCCTCTCGATGCGCGCCTCTATCGGAATAGGGGAAACGGATATCGCTACGAGACAATGCCTCCCGATCGCGATGCGTACCGCCTTGGGGAAGAGGCGATCAACCTCGAAGCGAGGCAGCGTTACGGAGGGGACTTCCTCGATCTTCCTCAGCGCCAGCAGGAAATTGTTCTGCAGGCAATTCACGATAAGAAGCCCGCAGCAGGCGCGTCTGTCTGGATGAAGATGTCCATCGGGCGCTTCTGGCAGCTCATTATGCAGGATGCGCTCGAAGGCTACTACGCCCACCCCTGGGCATGGGACGAGATTGGCTTTGGTGGTCCGGCCTATCCCCGCGCCTACACGCGTCTCGAGCGCGGCGAGCCTGAACCGTGGGAGGTCGAGCCCCGCCGCTACGAGTGGGTTGCGCCGCCGTACGCCATCTCGGACACAACCGAACTGACCCAAGATCTCCATCTGGAGTCCGATCAGATCGGCTAAAGCCGTCTGCGAGGTTTCATGAAGAAGCCCATCCTCGGCGCGTTTGACAATCGCAAGGGCGGTGCCCACATGCTCGGACCGCTCCAGAAGATTCATATGCCCATGCGCCATTTCACCGAAAACGATGAAGTGGACTACGTGATCGTTGGTTGCGGCTCAGCGGGTGGAGTGCTGCTTCAGCGCCTCGCTCGCTCAGGTTTTCGGGTGGTCGCGCTCGAAGCTGGCCCCTTCTGGGATACCGAGCGCGACTGGGTCTCCGACGAGTCCGGATCGCATCAGCTCTATTGGGAAGATCCACGCGTGACCGGCGGCAACAATCCTCTCGCGCTGGGCGCCAATAACTGCGGCCGCGGTGTCGGCGGCGGCTCTGTTCACTGGGCAGCTTTCACTCCGCGCCTCCATCCATCCGATTTCCAGATCCACACCCGCGACGGGGTTGGCGTCGACTGGCCGATCTCCTACGAAATTCTCCGACCCTACTACGAACAGCTCGAGCTGGAGATGCCGGTCGCGGGCCCTGCGTACTATCCCTGGGGCCATCCGCATGGTTATGCGTATGGCCCGCACCCGATGGGCGGCGTCGGCAATGCGCTCATCAAAGGCTGCTCGGCGCTCAACATTCCCGTCTCCATCGGAGGCCCTGTCGCTATTCTCTCTGGCTCGCACGGAGACCGGCCGCACTGCATTTATCGCGGCTTCTGCCTTCAGGGCTGCAAGGTCGGCGCAAAAGCCAGTACTCTTGTCACCCACGTTCCCGATGCCCTCAAGTGCGGCGCTGAAATTCGCGATCTGTCCATGGCATCCTGCATTGAACTCGACAGCAACCGCCGCGTGAAGGGTGTTCATTATTTCGATGACAGCGGCGACGCTCATTTTCAGCGCGCCAAAGCCGTCATTATCGCCGGCTATTCGATTGAAACTCCCCGCCTGCTTCTCAACTCCGCCTGTCCCGGATTCGAAAATGGCCTGGCAAATTCCAGCGACACAGTCGGCCGCTATCTGATGGCGCAGGGCGGCAACGTTGTTCTCGGCCGCTTCGATCAGCCGGTGCGAATGTACAAGGCTCCGCCGGCACACGCGCTGACAGAAGAGTTCTACGAAACCAATCCCAGGAACGACTTCGCGCGGGGCTTCGCCATTCAGACCGTTGGACCGCTCCCCATCGCATTCGGCAAGCAAATGGTAGCGGCGAAGAAAGCCTGGGGCTGGGGCCTGCGCCGCGAGATGATGGACTACAACCACTGGGCCGCCTTCGGCCTGCTCGGCGAAATCCTTCCCTGGGCGGACAACCGCGTGACCCTTGCCGACGAGACCGACCGCTTCGGCCTGCGTGTCGCGCACGTCACCTTCAATCTCCACGAAAACGATAAGAAGCTCATCAAGGGCGCCAAAGAGAAAACAATGGAAGTCATGCACGCCGCCGGCGCCACTGAAGTCATTCAGGAAGCGCGTTACGCTCACCTTGTCGGCGCCGCTCGCATGGGATCGGACCCGGCCTCGTCGGTCGTAGACAAGTTCGGACGCACCCACGACGTTCCCAATCTGTTCGTCTGTGACGGCTCGATCCTGCCAACGCAGGGATCTGCAAATCCCGGCCTCACCATCCAGGCTCTCGCAGCCCGCACCGCGGACTACCTCATCTCGCAGGGAGACTCAGTCTTCACAAGCGACAGGCGCGACATGGCGGAGCCACCGCTGCGCGCCAAACTCGCACCTCCCGGAACCTACGGCAGAGGAACGCCGCGCCTGAAGTAACTACACTGCCTGGTTGTTTTCGCCCCAGCCCCCTTGGTCCTACGTCCCTAATCCCGGCCCGCATTGAGCAGCCAATGGTGGGCCGGGCGCATCGAACATGTCACCGCATTGCGCAATGACGGCGGATCGCGCAGTTCCAGGGGACCCCTACAATGGCAACAACTTTATCCAGGTCATTTACTTCCAACGGCAACCCGAACCAGCCTCTGCCGCCATTCTTGAGCAAGTGGACTCTTGCCAATCCCCAGGTTGCCGCGTGCGGAAATCACGATCACTACGCGATAATCTACGACCGGCCGGACGAGCAGCTCGACTTTATCGTTCCCTACCTGCGGCTCGGCCTGGAGCGGGGCGAGAAGTCGGTGTACATCTACGACGACAACACGGCGGAAACCGTGATTGGAGCGATGGAGCGGCACGGGATCGATGTGGGGGCGGCGACGGCGGGCGGCGCGCTTTCCATCATCACCAAGAGCCACGCTTACCTGAAGAACGGGGATTTCGATCCCGACTGGATGATCGATTTTCTGGCGCAGGCCGTGACGGACGCCAAGAAGGAAGGATTCCCGGTGGTGCGCGCGTCGGGCGAGATGACCTGGGCTCTGGGGCCGGCAGGCGACTCCCACGACCGGCTGGTGGAGTATGAGTGCAAGCTGAACGCGTTTTTTGCGGGCTACGACATGGGCGGCATCTGCCAGTACAACCGGCGGCGTTTCAGCGCGCAAACCCTGATGCACGTGATCCACACCCATCGCCGGCTGGTGTTCCGGGGCGAGGTGTGCGAGAACCCTTATTACATATCGGCCGAGATCATCCGGGGCGAGGGCGGGGAAATGGGCGAAGCGGTCCGCCGCTTGCTTGAGAGCATGGCGGAGAATACCGGTTTGCGGCGGGAGCTTGTGGCCGAAGCCGAGGCGCTGCGCCGCTCAGAAATGGCAGCGGATGCCGGGCGCATGGCCTCGCTGGTTGCGCACGAGGTTAACAACCCTCTGGAGGCGATGACCAATTTCTATTACCTGCTGCGCCGCGAGGATCTGCCGGCCAACGCGCGCAAATACCTGGATGCGATGGGCGAAGAGCTGAACCGCGTGTGCCAGCTGACGAAGCGTACGCTGGAGGCTTTCCGGCTGCAGGAGAGCGACGGCGAGGCGGAGATGGCGCGGACTCATTGAGCGGGTAAGTCAGCCGCGGATTCTTCGCTTCAGAATGACAAGCCTCGAGTTGGGACGAACGCCGCGAATCCAGGCGTATCCAGTTTCAACACCGGAGACCTGTGGCACCCGCAGATTTCCCACAGTATCGACAGAAAGAAAAGCAACGGCACAGCCTGGCTAGAAAGTAAAGGTGAGGCCGGCGCTGAGGGCGCGTTGTTCCTGGGCGAAGAGCAGGAGGGAGCCATCGGTGAGGATGAAGGGGCGGCGGCCCTGGCCGAGCACATTGTGCATATCGACGACGGCATCGAGGCTGCGGGCGTTTTCACCCCGCTTGCAAATTGGCTGGCGGAAATGGAGATTCAGGAAGGCCGCATCGGCGTCTTCGGCGTAGGGAGCGACGCGGGTAACGGTGGCATCGGGCTGCCATCGATAGCTGGCACGCCAGCGGGTTCCGGTGCCGTCAACGATGCCGGAGAGCGAGAGGGAGTACATCTGGACCCGGCGGGGATGCGTGGATGCCGCCAGCAGAGCCAGCGCGGTGGGATGAGGCGTGGCGGACAGGGTCAGCGCGTCGCCATCGGCATAGGCAACGCGAATGGACTGGCTACGGGCAAGGCGGTGCTGGAAGCTGGCGACGACGCCACTGGTGGAGTAAGCGGGGCCCCCAACGCGGAGCAGGCCGCTGCGGGGGTCGTAGAGGGCGGCTGAAACTGGCACTGCGCCTTTTGCGGCCGCCTCCAGCACCGGATTGTCGACCCTGTCAGAGTAGAGTGCGAAGGAGAGGGTGGACCCATCGGTGCTGCGCTCCCAGCCGATCTCCTGGTGAATGCCGTGTTCGAGGGCCAGGCGGCCATTGCGGATGGAGACGCTCGGCAGCGTTGAAGCGGCTTCGGAACCCACGCCGGAATCGGCATCGGGCATCGCCGTGGCCAAGCGGTAGGCCGCGGTGTTGTTGCCGCCATGCCAGCCGATGGTGATGTAGGGCAGCGCTGCGGCCACACTGTTGGGCGATCCGGATGCGAACCGGGCAAGGATTTGCCGGGCGCCGGCCTCCACCTGATATGCATCCCCTAGATTGATGGTCTCCGAGCCGCTCATGACGGCTTCATCCAGGCCTTGAGCGCCCGCGCCTTCGATCTCTGGGTGAATGGAGATGGCGCCCACGGACTGGACAGCGCCGGCGAAGCCGAGGTCCTGTCGGAAACCGAGCATCGATTCCATGCCGGCAATCCGGGGAAGCCGA
>CAWBIG010000071.1:0-5864 GCA_963788435.1 uncultured Acidobacteriota bacterium
CGCGCCTCAACTTTAGGTTAGTAAGTTATCTGCGCCATCCTCCAGACCGGCTGTAATGCGGGTCTCCGAACCTGCATTCTCGTTCGCTTCTACATCAGCCTTCGTCTCACCAAGTCCAGCGCCTGCTGCGCCGTCCACTGCCGCATGCGGTCGCGCGGCCCGCGAAAGTTCCGCTGCAGCACGTCGGTATTCTGCGCGTCGCTCACCGCGATGTAAACCAGCCCCACCGGCTTGGCTTCCGTTCCGCCGCCGGGCCCCGCAATCCCGGTAATCCCCAGGCCGAGGGTTGCGCCGGTGCGCTCGCGAATCCCCGCGGCCAGCGCCCGCGCCACTTCCTCGCTCACCGCGCCATGTTTTTCAATCAGCTCCGCCGGCACGCCTGCGTAGTCCGTCTTCAGCTTGTCGGAGTACACCACCGCGCCGCCGAGGAACGACCGCGAACTCCCCGCGACCGACGTGATGCGCTCCGCCACCAGCCCTCCGGTGCAGCTTTCCGCCGTGGCCAGCGTAGCCTGCCGCAGGCCCAGGTAGTAGAGCACAATCTGCTCCAGCGACTCGCCCTCCGACGAGTAGAGCCAGTCGTCCAGCACCTCTTCCATCTTGCCCGCCAACTCATTCACGCGCTGCTCGGCCGCATCCAGCGTCTTCTTGGCGCAGATCAGGCTGAGCTGGATGTCGCCGTTGTGCGCCAGGATGGTCGTCTCCACGTCCTTGTACGCGGTGTAAATCGGCGCCAGCACTTTGTCCGCCTGCGACTCCCCGATCATCGCCGCCTTCAGCGTGCGCGTGGCAATAAACCGCTGCGGCGCAATGGTCTTCACGAGCGGCATGCACTGTTCCTCGAACAGCGGCTTGCACTCACCCGGCGGCCCGGGAATCAGCATCACCAGCTTGCGGTAGCCCTCGTAGGTCACGTCAAGCCATTGCCCTGGCGCGCTGCCATTGGGATTCGGCAAAACCGTTGCGCCCTGGATCACGTCCGCCTGTTTCAGGTTGTTATCGGGCATTGGAAAGCGCCACATGGCTGCGCGCGCGTGCA
Organism: uncultured Acidobacteriota bacterium; assembly: GCA_963788435.1. Taxonomy (GTDB): domain Bacteria; phylum Acidobacteriota; class Terriglobia; order Terriglobales; family Acidobacteriaceae; genus Telmatobacter. The sequence continues at coordinate 1,040 of CAWBIG010000071.1, forward strand.
GCGCCGCCACCTGCGCAGCGTCACGCTTCAGCTTCAGGTTCAGCGCCTCGGCCACAGCCTCGCGTGTCAGGTCGTCCTCGGTCGGCCCCAGCCCGCCCATCAAAATCACGATGTCGGTTCGCGAGAGCGCGCCGCGGATGGCGTTCACCAGGTCCTTCTGCCGGTCGCCAACCACGGTCTTGAACGCCACCGTCACTCCAATGGCATTCAGCATTTCCGTCAGGACAAGGGAATTGCTGTCGTGCCGGTACGGCGTCAGCATCTCGGAGCCTATGGCGATGATTTCCGATCTCATAAATGCAGCTATTAGCCTTTAGCTTTTAGCTCGCCCCGCTCGTTCGCCGGCTTGCGCCCGTTTCCCAAGTCTTCGCGGAATTCACGAAACAGGCTAAGAGCTAATCGAAAAGAGCTAGAAGCTAAAACAGCCTCTGCCCCTCGATTCCCAAATCCACATCATAAACGGCTTGATTGGTGGCCAGCACCGCGGTACCCAGCGGCGAAAACGCAATCCCCACCAGGTTGTTGCCCGCCAGCGCCAGGCTCGCCTCGCCCGTCTGCGTGATGCGCACAATCCCCCGCCGCCCCTTCAGGCACGCGGCCACGCACAGGCTGCCATCGCGCGCAACCGCCAGTCCCTGCGGCCGCCCCAGCCCACGAAACAACACGCGTGTTTCCCCGTTCGGCTCGATCGCCCACACCGCGTCGTTTGAGGAAACTGACGGCGCCGTCACAAACAGCGTCCCCCCTCGGTTCACAGCCATGTGATAGGCGCTTACGCTCGGCTCCAGCGTGGCATGCACAAATATCTTGCGCTCCGGATTGATCTTGAAAACGGTCCCGCTGCGGTCGCCCACGTAGAGGTTGCCCTCGCCGTCAAACACTGCGCCGGTGGCCACGCCCATGCCCTCTGCGTACACCGTGTGCTCGCCGGCCGCATCCACGCGGTACACCGTCCCCTCCGCGCGCGAGGTCACAAACAAATCCCCGTCGGAATTGAATGCCAACCCCGTCGCGTTCATGATTCCTTCAACAAACGGCGTGCCGCGCCCATCCGGGCTGATGCGGACCACGGAGACCGGCGTGGACTTGCCGCGCGGCCCGGAGATCGTCGCATAGATCATTCCCGACCGGCTCACCGCCGGGCTCGTCACCGGGTGTAGTCCGGAGTTCAGCTCGCGCGCCACGCGCAGAGGAACATGGTTGCTCACGCTCTTCCCGCTGCGGACCTCAACCATACCCGTAGACGCGAGCTGCGGTGTCTGAAATGCCAGCCGCGTGGGCCGGCTCATGGTCACGTGCGCTTCCGCAATGCCCACCAGCACCGTGGGGGCGCCGTCGTTCCCCGGGCCCAGGTTGGCGCCCGTCAGCTCTATCTCGCCGCCGGGCAGCGCCGCCGCCGGCGCAATGTCGTCAATGCGCGGTTCTGCCGCGGTCTCCGGGGCGGATTGGGATCGAATGCGCGGCATCCTAAGTTTCAAAACCACAGGCGCAACAACGACGCCACACCCCAAGCATACAACCCTGCGGCAACGTCGTCGAAGACGATGCCCCAGCCCGCGGGCAGCCGCTCCAGCTGCCGCGCCGGCGGCGGCTTGGTCACGTCGAAGAGTCGAAAAAGAAACAGCGCGATAAGAGCATGCTTCCAATCAAACGGACAGCCCAGCAACGCAATCCACTGTCCCGCCACTTCGTCGATCACCACAAATCCCGGATCGTGCCCCCCGCTCTCCCGCTCGGCAATCGTCGCCGCCGGCACGCCCAGCGCAATCACCACCACGATGCCGGCAACCAGCGCCGCGTTCAGCGCCCACGCGGAGGGCTGCACTACCCAGGCAAACGCCGCCCACAGCAGCAGGGCTGCCAGCGAACCCCACGTTCCCGGCGCCGGCTTCAGCAGACCGGATCCAAAGAACGTGGCCACCGTCCACGCCCAAGCCGTGCGGCGCGTGTCGGGAGCGGTTTCGCCATTCATAGGACTACTCACGATCCATGCCCTTGTCCTCGCCGCCGGCCAGGCCGCCCAAATCCTCCAGCACCTCCGGATCCAGCACCGGAGAGCTGATCCTGTACACGCCCATCGCCCACTTGCCCAGATCGATCTTGCGGCAGCGGTCGCTGCAGAACGGGAAGTCCTCGTCCTTCTTGCTCACCAGCATGCCGCAGGTGGGGCAGCGCAACACATTCGCGGATTTTTTCTTTGGAGCCATCGCCGTCAAGACTATCCTAGCGCGTGCTTCGTACCAGGGCATGGCTTCAGGCGGGCCGAAAACTCGCAACAAACCGCCGAGTCGCAATTCTTTCGTCGTCCGCCTTCGCTGCCGAATACCCCTTCTTTACTTGCATTACGACACGTGTCCTAATTGGAAGGACAGGAGTCATAGTAATGCTGGGTGTGTTGCATCGATTCACCGATCTGGGGACCGGAAAGCGGCTGCTCCTTGCGGCCCTTGCATTGGGCATCGTAGCCGGTCCAGTCGCTTTTGGGCTGATGCAGGAGGTTCCACCGGCCAGCCAGATCCTCCAAGCCACAGGGCCATTTCCATCCTTTGAAGTGGCCACGATCAAGCCAGACCATTCGGGGACTGGCGTCATTCGCATTGGATCCACAGGACATGGCGCGCCTCTGGATCGGTTCATCGCCACAAACGTCTCGGTCAAGAAGTTGATGGGTTGGGCCTTCGCTGGAAATTCTCTCCCGTTGCCGGACTATGAGGTATCAGGAGGGCCGAACTGGATCGATTCCGATCGGTACGATATCGATGCAAAGTTGGAGGATTCGCAAGTTGCGGAGTTGCAGAAGTTATCTGACCTTGATCGGATCCTGCAAGTTCGCCGCATGGTGCAGGGCTTGCTCGCCGATCGCTTTAAGCTCGTGGTGAACGACACCACAGAGACACGCCCCATATACGCTCTGGTGGTCGCCAAGGGCGGCCTCATAATGAAAGAGACAACTCCATGCAGCGAACCGCCTCCGGGTTTCGCTCCACCACCCCCTCCATCTCCGCCTCCGGGCGCTTCCGGTGTGGCGCCCCAAGCGCCGGCCGTTCGGACCCAACCGCAGAATCTGGGCCGTCCCGGCGATTTGATTGCATGTGAAATGCCGGTCAAGGATCTTGTGAGGCTGCTTCAGCTCTCATTGGACCGCCCCATTGTGGATCGAACCGGGCTCGTGGGCAACTACAGCTTCGAATTGAAGTGGACGCCGGCCTTCGACGAACCGGGTCCGATGCCAGGACCATCACTCGGCGCCGAGCCGCCCCCCGCCGTCAGACGCTTCGGGCCCTTCCATCTTCACCGCCATACAAGAACAACTCGGCCTGAAGTTGGAGTCAACTAAAGGCCCCGTGGAAGCTCTTGAGATCGTGCACATCGAAAAGCCATCGGAGAACTAGCATCCGTTGCAACCAGGCCCGAACGCGCGGATGCACACCTGCGGAATAGCATAACGGAAGCAAGAGGGAAGCGGCTGGCATGCCATCAACGAAAAGAGGCGTCGGCGAAACAACACGATGAGATGCGATATATATCACTTCAAGAATCTGTTGATAATTAATTAATATACTTATAATAAACAACTTAATATAACAATGTTCCATGTGGAGCATTTTCAACCGTACCGAAGCCGCGAGCAAAACCGTTCCGAGAGCGCTACAGCGCCTCGCTCACCACTCGCGCCACCACGTCGTAATCGTGCGCCTCGGTGATCTCCGCGCGATAGAACCGGCCTGCTTCCAGCGCCTCCAGCGGTCCAAAGTCGTTCATGTAGACTTTGCCGTCGATCTCCGGCGCGTGAAACTCTGTCCGGCCTTCCCACAGCAGCGGCGTCTCGTCGCTCTCGCCCTCGGCCAGCAGCACCAGCTCGCGTCCCACCCAATCCCGCTTGGCGCGCTTGCTGATCCCTTGCTGGAGCTTCATCAGCCGTTTTCGCCGCGCCTCGATGGTCCGCTTCGGCACCTTGCCGGCCATGCCGCGCGCGCCCGATCCCTCCTCATCCGAGTAGCTGAACACGCCCAACCAGTCGAATTTTGCCTCTTTGACGAAATCCTCCAGCACCGAAACGTCTGGGTCCGTCTCTCCAGGGAACCCAACGATGAACGACGTGCGCAGCGCGATGCCGGGAACCGCCGCTCGAACTTTTCCCAGCGTCTTCAGGAAGATCTCGGCACCGGCGCCGCGCTTCATCGCCTTCAGCACCGCCGGCGATGCGTGCTGCAGCGGCAGATCGAGGTACTTGCAGATGTTGTCGTGTTTCGCAATCGTCTCCAGCAGCCGCCCCGTAATCCGGTTCGGATAGGCATAAAGGAAGCGCAGCCAGCGCAGTCCCTCAATCTTTGCCAGCTCGTCCAGCAGAGCGGCGAGCCCGTCTTTCAGCCCGAGGTCTTCGCCGTAGCAGGTCGTGTCCTGTCCGATCAGCGTGATCTCGCCGACGCCGCTGCCAACCAGCCGCCGGGCTTCAGCCACCACCGATTCAAACCGCCGCGAGCGAAACTTCCCGCGCAGATTCGGAATCACGCAGAAGGTGCATGGATGGTCGCAGCCCTCCGCTATCTTGACGTAGGCCGACGTGCGCCCGGTCGAAAGCAACCGCGGTGTGTTCTCGTCGTAAAGATACGTCGGAAGCAGATGCGCCGCGCCGTGCCACTCCTCGCGCGTGAACCGCCCCTGCCGCTCTCGTGCATCGCCCTCTGCGCGGAATGCCGTTTCCTTGTGAGTCCCCGCCAGCGACTCCTGTCCGGTCCTCGCCGCCGCCGCGCCGGTCAGAATATTGAACGGCGAAACCGCCTTCGGCGTCGGCGCCATTCCCGCCGCCTCCAAAATCGATTCC
>CAWBIG010000072.1:0-13611 GCA_963788435.1 uncultured Acidobacteriota bacterium
CCACGAAAATATCGCCTATGAAAATGTAAGTCCCTCCATGCGCAAGGCAGGAGCTTTCGACGGCTTGGTCGGTCGCGGTGTAATCACCCCACGTGCTCAGGCAGATAAGTCCCGCGCCCTTGCTGGCCGCCTCCGTCATTTGCCGATATACCGGCATGAATGAAGCCAGGTCGCCGGGCTGCTGCACATTGTCGCCCAGCTCAATCACGACTAGCGTGTCCGGCGTAACGCTGGATGAAATCTGCTGCACCACGGCGGGTCCGGAACCTTGCGGGTCCAGCTCAGCCGCCCTGGCGGGAATAATGTTGAGCGGGAGGTGGAGTCCGGCCGAGCTGAGATGGGCAAAATCCTTACTCTCGGCGGATGCAGCCATGCCCCAGTCGCCGTTCCAACCAAGACTGGGATCCGGCAAGTGTTGGGTAATGCTGTTGCCCACAATCAGGAGTCCATCGGCCGGTTTGCGCAAAACGGCATTGCTACAGCCACAAATCGCCACCAATGAGAGAGCAAACATCCACCGTCGCTGCATGTTGCCCATCGTACTTGAGACAGAAGAGGTGCGTTCAGCGTTGCTCGGAAGACCGTTCGAAGTCTCAGGCGTGTCTCGCCTGTGTGCCCTTGCGGAACCGGAGAGAACGGCGAAGAAGAGCCAGCTTTTGCTTTACTTCCGGGTCTTTTTGCAGGTTCTCGAACGACGCCTGCATGACCACGAAGATAAGGCCGAACAGGAACCCCGCAGCAGTAGCGCCCATCACGATGTACCCACGCTTGGGGAATGATCGGCGATCCGGCGGAATGGCGGGATCGACCACCTGGACTATCGAGCCTTCCCGCGCCTCATCGAGCTTTGCCAGCTCGAACTGGCGCGCAAGAATTTCGAAGATGGTCTCGTAATACTTCACATCTCGCAACTTGCGGACGTATTCCAGCCCCGCCTCCGTAACCTTCCCCTTCGCCATCATCATGTCGGAATCCGGATCGGTCTCATTGCCACCCAGTTTGGCCAATTGCGCCCGCAGGCTGTCCAGCTCCTGCTCCGCCTGGATCACCTGTGCGTTCTGGCCAGTGGCAAACGTCTTCATGGACTGGATTTCCACTTCCTTGGCAGTGATCTGCGCACGCAGGGCTGCCGCCGATTCGATGAGCACCCGCGCCTGGCTATTCAGCTCGATCAGGCCGGTTTGCTGCTCGGTCCGCTTCAGCGCCTCTTCCGCATCCGCCAGCTTGTCCTTGGCCTGCTCCAGTTGCTGCTCGAAGAAAAGCCGGCGCTGGGCTGCTTCTCCAATGGCCAGGCGTTCGGAGAGCTTGCGGAACTGATCCACCCAGCCATTGGCCAGCTCGGCCGCACGGTCTGAATTAGCGTCATTTACGGTGATGTGGATCAGCCCGTCCTTTTTGTTGGCTTCTGCCTTTGCATGATCCTCGAAATCCTTGCGCGCAAACGACAGATAATCTGCGTGATACTCCTTCATCAAGCCGTATCGCTGAACCATCGCATCTTCTACGGATTCGCTCTTGAGCATGGCCACGTACGTGTCGTTCTGGTCCTTGATACCCAAAGCCCCACCCGCCAATGCCGCCATGCCGCCGCCGCTGCCGCCGCCCATATTGCTCAGCTCGGAAGTCAGAATTGACGTCATCGTATTGCCCTGCTGCGGCGGAAGAATCGTAGCCTCCGCCGTATAGTGCACGGGAAGAATAAGGGAAACCAAGGCGGCAAGGATCGCGAATCCGATGGTGATGGCGAATACCCGTCGCTTCCTCTCTGCAATCACGATGAGGACATCGAGAATCGAGATCTCATCCTCATCCTTTTGCCGCGCAGGCACAATCATTTGTGTGGGAGGCGCGGAGGCGTCGGCGTGCGGAGACGATTCAGAGAGTGAGACTTCAGTGGGCATCAATTCCTGCTGGATTCCGAAACCACGGCTTATGTCATTTTACAGGGACGAATTGTATTTCCAGAATCAATGGACCGATATCGCTACCTGCCGCGATTCTTTCCCTGGCCGGCCGCGCGAAGGGGTACTGCGCCGGGTATGGTGGCGGATGAGGCGCGAGTGAACCCCGCCTAATGCCTTTGGAATGTGCCAATTGTCACCCGCGTGATGCGCAGATACTCCTCTGTGAGTATGGCCCGCAGGCGGGATGCCACGGCAGGATCACATTCTGCCTCCAGTGATTGGCAACGCTCAATCGCCGTGCGAAGGTCGCGCAGAAATGCCACGCAGGCGGGACACTGGCCAATGTGCGAACTCATACTTTTGGCCGTCTCCGAATTCACTCGGCCATCAATGTACTCCGAAAGACTCGCGAAGAGCTCGCGGCATTCCTTCGGTCTTGCGTCCGGTCGGGCGCCCTGCCTGGTCTTCTTTTTTATGGGCACACCACCGTTCCTGCCCCTCATGGCAAAGGACATCTCCTTGCGCAGTGCTAGACGCGCGCGGTGAAGACGAACTCGAACCGTGCCCTCTCGCAGGTTCAGGATCTGCGCCACTTGCTCCGTGTCGAGCTCCTCCATGTCGTGGAGGACCAGCACCATCCGCAACTGCGATGGTATGCCGAGAACAGCCTGGTGAAGCAGAGCCCGGCGCTCTCCAAGAAGAGCGTTGCGTTCAGGGGACACAGCCGAATCGAGCAGAAGCTGGTTGAGCTCTGTCGCATCAGGCATCAATTCGTCCAGCGACACCTTGCGCGAGGGCGACTCTTGCACCACACCCCGCAATCGCCGGCAACGATTCCGCGCCACCGTGTAAAGCCATGCCGCCAGCGCAGCCGGCTCCTTGAGCTTGTGCAGATGCTTGAGTGAACGGAAAAGTACCTCCTGCGCGGTGTCCTCGGCGTCCTCGCGGTGCCCGCACATCTTCATGCTGAATGAAAACACCGCATTCTGAAGCAGGCCGATCGCTTCGGCCGCCGCCTGGGGCGTGTCTTCCCGTAATAAGGTCGATGCCTGGATGAATTCAGATCGCATGGCGAACGCGGATATCGTCAGTATATCTGCGCGATCGAAAACGATTCGATCTCTAAGCCGCCGGCCCGGAGTCGCAGATCTTCGATAGCAACCCAGCGGCCGTGCTCCCCTGGTTCAGCGAATCCTCAATCATCGCAAGGCAAACCGGGCAGATGTCCCACAACCAGTTCCAGCCCTGATCCATTCGAATATCGGCGGCCACCCACGCGCGCAGGAGAGCGAGCGCCAGCCCCATCTCGGCGCCGGGGCGCTTCCCTTCCAGAAGAAGCATCTGGCGATACACCTCGTCCATCAGGTGGTTCCTTCGCCTCAATGTGCATTTACGCTCTCTCATCGCGGATGCTCCTTCAATGCCAGTGCCGAGCCGGAACATTCATTTCGGAACGCAGCTGGCGTCCTTCAGGCCCAGCGCACGCAGAAAGATCATTCCAGGACACCAGTTGGTGAAGGCCGATTGCAGAAGATTCAGCCCCGCAAATACGGCCAGCCAGAGCCAGTAGTGGCTGACATAGTGAGCAAGCGCAATCGACAACAGAACCACAACGCCAGCCATCAGGCGCAGTCCACGTTCAACCGTCATTGTGCTACTCCTTCGCGAACTTCAGGCTCGCGCCTGATTCCGGCTCCCTTGCCGGAGTGAACCATGTAGTAAAGGATGGGGATGGTCGGCCACGACAGGAACGTGGACGCGACCGCCCCGGCAATCAGTGAAATGGCCAGGCCCTGAAAGATGGGATCGGTGAGAATCACACTCGCTCCCACGACCACCGCCGCGGCAGTCAGCAGCATGGGCCGGAAACGAATCGCACCGGCGTCGATCACTGCCTCGGCCAGCGGCGCTCCCTGGCGTCGCCTCAGTTCGATGAAGTCCACAAGGATGATGGAGTTGCGCACAATGATGCCCGCGCCGGCAATGAACCCGATCATCGAGGTCGCGGTGAAGAACGCCCCGAGCAATGCGTGCGCCGGCAGGATGCCGACCAGCGTCAATGGAATCGGCGCCATGATGATGAGCGGCACAATGAAGGACCGGAACCAGCCGACAACGAGAACATAGATAAGGATGAGCACCGCGGCGAAAGCAATACCAAGATCGCGGAAAACTTCAATCGTGATCTGCCATTCGCCGTCCCATTTCATGGAGTAGTGGTCCGTTGACTCCGGTTGCACCGCGTTGTAGCGCGCCAGCGTATACCCTGCCGGAAGCGTCAGATGATCCAGCGCCTTGTTCATTTTAAGAATGGCGTATACGGGGCTCTCCTCGGCGCCGGCTACGTCGCCCGTCACATACACCACCCGGCGCAGATTCTTGTGATAAATGCTTTGCGGAATGGTTCCGCGATCGATTGTTACCAGCTCCCTCAGCGAGACCATGGAGCCGTCCGTTCCGGGCAATCGAATACTCTCGAGCGCTTGTTCCGATGACCGGTCAGGCCTTGTCAGCTCCACCACAGTCGGAATCGGTTCGCGCGCCGTTCCGTCATGGAGAAGCCCCACCTGCATGCCCGAGGTTGCCAGCCCCAGCGCGCGCGCCACATCGGAAACCGCAATGCCGTGCTCGGCGGCTTTCACTTCATCCACGCGAATGGTGAGCTGCGGCTGCGCGTCCTCAACGTACCAGTCGATATCGACCACTCCCGCCGTGTGTTGAAAAATTGACTTGACCTGCTGCGCCACGCTCGTCTGGCCCGCGAGATCGGGACCATACACCTCAGTCACGAGCGTTTGAATCACCGGCGGCCCCGGCGGCACCTCGCTCACCTGAATGCGCGCTCCGTACTGGTTGCCGATGGCCTCCAGCAGCGGCCGTAGCCGCTTGGCAATCGCGTGGCTCTGCTCATGCCGGTCCTTTGTCGGTACAAAATTGACCTGGATGTCGGCCTGGTTGGGCATGCGCCGCATGTAATAGTGGCGCACCAACCCATTGAAATTGTACGGGCCGGACGTTCCCGCGTACACCTGGTAGTTCAGAACATCGCGCTGCCGCGAGAGTACGCTGCCCATGGCCTGGGCCACGCGTGCGGTCTGCTCCAGTGGCGTGCCGTCCGGCATGTTGACCACGACTTCCAGCTCGCTCTTATTGTCGAAGGGCAGCATCTTCACGCGCACAAGGCCAAGCGGAACCAGGGCAACGGAAACAATGAGCAGCGCGATAACGCCGGCAAAGAAAAGAATGCGATTCCGCGCCGATGCAATCAGCGGCATCATCACTTTGCGATAAAGCCGCGTCCTCCAGTTCTCGTGCTCCGGCTCCAGCAGGTGCGCTCCACCCAGGTGCTTGCCCAGCAGGCGCATCGCGGCCCACGGCGACACCACGAACGCCACCATCAGCGAGAACAGCATCGCCGCCGAAGCGCCCACCGGAATGGGACGCATATAGGGCCCCATCAGCCCGCGGACAAACGCCATCGGCAAAACCGCCGCAATCACCGCAAAAGTCGCCAGGATGGTCGGATTGCCCACCTCCGCGACTGCCTCGACCGTCACATCGCTGCACGGGCGGTTCTGGTTCTCCGGCAGTCGGAAATGGCGCACCATGTTCTCAACCACAACAATGGCGTCGTCCACCAGGATGCCGATCGAGAAAATCAGCGCGAACAGCGTGACCCGGTTAATGGTGTAACCCAGCAGGTAGAAGATCGACATGGTGAGCGCGAGCGTGACCGGAATGGCCAGTAGCACCACGCCCGACTCGCGCCATCCTAGAAACAGCGCGACCAGGAATGTCACGGACAGCGTCGCCAGCAGCAGGTGCTCGAGCAGCTCGTCTGACTTGGCCTTGGCCGTCTCGCCGTAGTTACGCGTGACCGTCACCGTCACATCGCGCGGGATTTGTACGCCCTTCATCTCGTCGACGCGCTTGAGCACGGCTTTGGCAATGTCCGTGGCATTCGTTCCCTTGCGCTTGGCCACGGAAATGGTCACCGCCGGATACTGGGCGGCCGCTCCATTCGCCCCCGCGCTGGCGTTGGCAGTTCCGAAGACAACGTAGTCCGCGGGCTCCGCGGGCCCATCCAGGATCTGCTCGGCAACGTCGCGCAGATATACTGCACGGCCATGATCGACCGCGACCACCACCGATTCGAGATCTTTTCTGCTTGTGAACAGGTTGCCGGCGTCCACTCGGATCTCGCTGTTCCCCTCGGCAAAGCTCCCCGCCTGCAGTCCGGCATTGGCTGCCTGCAACCGCCCCACAATCGTCATCGGCGACATGCCATAGGCACTCAGCTTCGCCGTGCTCAGCACCACACGCATGGTCCGCGACTGCCCGCCAATCACGTTTGTTTCCGATACATCGGAAATCTGGTTGATGTTGTGCTGAATCTCGTCCGCGATCGCCCGTAGCTGGTATCCGTCGTAATGCTCGCCCCACAGGGTCAGGGCAAGGATCGGCACATCGTCAATCGACCGCGCCTTGATGATGGGTTGCGAAACCCCCGGCGGCATGCGGTCAAAATTCGAGTAAAGCTTGCTGTAAACCTTGATCAGCGCGTCTTCCTGCGCAGTGCCCACCAGGAAGCGAACGATCACCAGGCTCTGGCCCGGACTCGAAGTCGAATAGACATACTCCACACCCGAGATCTGGTGTACCAGCATCTCAATCGGCAACGTCACCCGCTGCTCCACTTCCGCCGGCGATGCTCCTGGCATCGCGGTGGTGATGTCGAGCATCGGCACCAGGATCTGCGGCTCTTCTTCGCGGGGAATGATGGCGATCGCGAACGCGCCCAGCGCCAGTGAGGCAACAATGAACAACGGCGTCAGCTTTGAGTTGAGAAATGCATGCGCCAGCCGCCCCGCAACACCCAGCCCGGCCATTCCTGAGTTTTCTTTCATGGCTGAGCCTCAATGCGCCTTCCCGCCAGATCGCGATCTGCGGGATTGTCCACCAGCCTTTCACCGGCTGAAATGCCGGACAGGATTTCCACGAACTTTCCCTCGGCCGAGCCTAGCGTCAGATATCGCAATTGCGCAATCGCGTTCGCATCCAGCACGTAAGCGCAAGCCAGCGATCCACGCATCACCACCGAGGAACTCGGCGCCAGAATAGCCTGCCGCGTTCCGGTGGCGATCTCCGCTGTGCCGTACATGCCGGCTCGCAGTTCTCTGGATGGAGCCAGGTCCATCTTGACCAGAAAACTGTGGCTGGCCGGTTCTGCGGCGGGAACAATCTGCGCAACCGTGCCCGTCGTTGCGCCCGACGAAACGCTGGCAATATTCAGCGGAATCTTCATGCCCACGTGAACTGCGCCGATCACAGACTCGTCCACCGTGGCTTGCAGTTGCAGCGGCCCCATGCTGTCCACCTGGAGCAGCGGCACGCCTGGCGCGGCCATCGCGCCCGGGTCAACCATCCGCGCAGTGATCACTCCCGCAAACGGCGCCCGAATGCGCGTGTACGCGAGCATCGCGTCGGCCCCGCTCGCCTGCGCCTTGGCGGCATTTTCCTGGGCCTTGAGCGCATCCACCCGCGCCGCCTCGCCCTCCGCGCGCCGCGCAACCTCGTCCATTTCCTGCGGGCTCACGCTCTTCTCAGTCTGCAACTGCTTGTAGCGCGCCAGAGTGCTCGCGGCCAGGTCCGCATTGCTCTCTGCCTCGGAAACCTGGTTCCCGGCAGCCTGCACCGCCGCGTCCGCCTGCGCCGCCGATGCCCGCAAAGTTGAGTCGTCGAGGACAACCAGCGTCTGTCCCGCTTTCACCGTGTCGCCTTCATGCGCCAGTACTTGTTGCACGCGCCCCATCACCTGCGCGGAGAGAACCGCCGTCTCCCGCGCATGCAGCGTTCCCGTGACGCCCACATTCACCGGAGCCTGCTCCAACCGGCTCTCCACCACCCTGGCCAGCACCGTCTGTGCAGCTACAGGTTGAGGGGCTTGGTCCGAGTGACACCCGCTCACAAACGCCGCCGCAACAAGCAAACAACCAGACAGGACAATCTTCATTGCAAACCCTCCGCCGCATCAGGAGTCAGCGTCCCCTGCGCGAAAAGCAGTTGAGCATAAGCCACTGCGCTGCCGTAGACGGCCTGCCAGTAATTCGTCTGGCTCTGCCGCTCGGCGTCTTCGGCGCGCAGCAGGTCGGTAATGGTGGCCAGTCCCGCGCTGTACCGGTTCTTCAGGATGCGCAGGCTCTCGGCCGATTGATCCATCGCCGCGCGCGCGGTTTCAAGCGACTGCTCGGCCGTTTCTCGTTGAATGTGCGCCTGCGTCACCTGGAGCCGAATCTGCTGCTGGTACGCCCTGACCTGCGCATCGACGCGAGCTTTGACCGCCGCTTCCTTCTTGAGTTGCGGCCGCTTGCTGAAGGGCGCAAGATCAATCGCCACCTGCACTCCGGCTACCCAGTTATTTCCGCCCGCTCCGGCAAACGTCCCCCGATCCTGCTCCCAGTTCCCATAAGCACTCACCCGCGGACCAAAGTCGAGCTTGGCCGCGTTCAGCGCGGCAGCCTGTGCCCCCTGCGCCTGTCCCAGCGCGGTCAGATCGGGTCTCGATTTCAATGCAGCCTCAAGTTCGGCGTTGAGCGCCGCAGCCGGAAACTCGCGCATTTCCATCGGCGTCAGCGCGGATTTCTGCAAATCCGGCGTGCCCATGGCCGCGCCCAACTGCGCCCACGCCAGTTCCAGTCCGCCCTCGGCCGCAATCCGCTCCTGCTTGCGCGCTGCCACATTCACCTGCGCTGCCATGCGGTCCGACTCCACTGCAAGCCCGGCCTTCACGTGATCGTCTGCTGAATTGAGCAGCGCCTCGGCCGTCTCCTGCTCGTGCTGCGCAATGGCAACCAGCCGCTCGGCGTAAAGCACCGCCTGGTACGCCTGAACCACATCGAAAACAATCTTCTGGTTCACCGCTTTGGCTGCTGAGTCCGCGCTCTTTTCCATCAGGTCGGCGCCGTGGATGGTTCTCTGTGTCTTGAACGAATCGAACGCCAGCCATGACCCCGAGATGCGCGTGGCAAAGTTGCCCACAGGCAGAGGCCGGTTCAGCGAATCAATGGAAAAATCCGCTTGCGTAAAACTTTGCTGCCGCAATTTGGCCCCGAAGACGTACACCGGATCGTCCCCGCGCGAAATGTCCTCGGTAAAGTTGAGTTGCGGCAGAAGCTCGGTCCGTGCCAGCGACGCGCCCGCCTTCGCCTCGCTGCTGTCGGCCCTTGCCAGCGTGGCTTCGGGGTTTGCACCCAGCGCCTGCTCAATCGCCTGCCGCAGCGTAAGCGGCTCCTGCGCACCCAGCCGCAGGCCACCAATACACCCCAGGAGCACAACCCATCGCCCCATTCTCTGAAACTGTCCCATCGTTGCTGCTTTCCTATCTCAGATGTGTTCATAGACAGAAAGGGGTCAACGAGGGAATTCGTTACAGAAATTAGGAAGGTTTTTTAGGTGTTGGCTAACGGAACAGTCGGGTGGGATTATGGTGGAGGCGGCGGGAGTCGGATTAGAAGGCGGTGTTGATTCTGCGTAAGTTATTGTGTTTTCAACGCCGCTACATCCGCAGGAAACGCCCAAAACGCGGTTTCGGAGTACGTGTGGAGTACACGAGGATTTTGCAGTTCTTATTGATGTGCGGGCACGTGAACAACAGTCGGTGGGCTCATCTCGAAATAGGGTTGGAGCCTTTCGAGTCCCTGGCCACATGTGTTTGATAGGAGCGCTCCCTCATCCATTAGAACGCCGCGGTGAAAAACATCTCTGGCCGGGATACTTCCCGGACACGTCTTGGGTCCATCGATCCAAACCTGAAACCATACCAAGCGCGCATCCAGCACGAGCGATGTTATCCCCTTCGCGTCCGTCTCAACGTTGATCCGAATAGTATGCTTTCTGGCTTGCCGGACCGTGACGCCTGCGAAAACTAGAAGGTGCTGATTGGCGACCGGCGTGTGATCGCTAAGCCTTACTAGGGCGAACTTGACCGCTCCGTCTTGTGCCCAGACGTTCCTTCCAACAACTACGAACAAACAGAGGAGGCAAGCGATTCGCAAGCCTACTTTTCGAGGTGCCATGCGCATCTCCACTCTGTTCTAATTGTGTATAACCTCGACTTGCAATTCTACGCCGGTGTGCTTTAGTTAGGAGGTGAACAAGGAAGACATCAGAGAGCTTCGGTACGCGTTGATCGTCACATGGTCCGCGCTCGGCGCGATAGTTCTCTATTGCATTTTCCTAGCATTCCGCTCCTCCATATGACCTACGACCTGGCTAAACAGCTCAAAGACGCCGGATTCCCGCAGACCAAAACTGACGGTACATTGAAAAACGGCCACTACATTGCCGAAGGTAGAGAGCCGTGTTTCGATCCGACTCTTAGCGAACTTATCGAAGCGTGCGGAGACGATTTCTACTCGCTGGTCTATGCGCTGGATGACGACTGGAGATGTTATTCAGAGCGTCATTTGGCGAACTATTTGGCTTATCCAAAAAAACTAGTGAAGGTTCAAGCCCAGAGGAAACCGTCGCCAAACTCTGGCTCGCCCTTCATTCGGATTAATTTCTCCCGAAATCAGGAGGATAAAAGCATTCCGAGTACATCACAAGTACACAGACACTTTTGGTGTCCACATAAATAGAATGGAATCAACAACTTATGCATGGTGGAGGCGGCGGGAGTCGAACCCGCGTCCGAAATCGCTGTCAGCCAGGAGTGTCCATGCTCTGTCCGCTTCCGCATGTTTTCGCCCTCGGTGCTCAGAACGGACAAGATGCCCCGAAAGCTAGTCCGATTGATCTCGCCCTTCGCCGCCCGGACCGAGCCGCTCAAGCCAGCCTACTGAATGACGTCCTGCCCGCTGCCCATAGGCAAAGCCGCGGAGGACGGCTGCTTATTTAATTAAGCAGCAAGTGCCAGATTATCGTTGGCAACTTTTGTTTTGCAGGCGATTACGGGTGCCCACACCCCGACATGCCTCCTATGCCGCAATCAATCCCGTCGAAACCGTGACGCCCCCAAACTGCTGCCTTCCATTCGATGACGCAGAAAGGCGTTCAGGCGCAAACCGGGCCAACTGGCTCGTGCTGCTTCTATTATCTTACGCCGGTTCTGCCGCGGTCGCTCGGGCGCACCAAGACCGTTGGTCCCGCAGTCTCCCGGTCCTTAGGTCTCTTGGTCCCTGGCTTACTGCTTCTCCAGGTCGATGGTCTCGTACTCGTGACGCGCAATCCCCGCCCGAATCTGCACCGGAGTCCAGCCCGCCCGCGTCTTTTCGTAGGCGTAAAAGCCTTCCTGGGCGCAGGTGGAGCACTCTGTCCCGTGCAGGCCCTCAAAGCAGCTGCGCAGGCTGGTATGGCCCAGCGCGCGGTCGCAGCGGCAGTTGCAAGGTAGCTGGTAAAGCACGTTGCCTATTTTGGCCGCCTTTTCGTAAACGTGCACCTGCCAGGGATAGCGGAAATTCTCTCCTGTCAACCTGCTGCCGACCAGGATCGGCGGCAGCGCGCTCACCTTCAGCGGCGCCGCGGGGTGATACGCAGGCACGTCGTCGGCCGGGTTCGACCATTGAGCGTAGCTGGCTAGGGTGAAGGCGGCAACGGCAATTCCGAGGAGCCAGGAGCGTTTGAAAGGAGTTTTCATGGGGAATACCAGCTTCTCCATTGTAGACGAGAGGAAATAGGCGCCGGTTTGGCGGGAGCGGTCGGGAGGGCAAAAAAGACGGCACGAACTTTTAGCTGTTCGTGCCGGGAGGCCAGTGACGCAAACTACTCCCGGTGTCAAGTGCGACGGTCACGGTCGCGCTCATCACCGGAATATCTACACGATACTATAGATGCAGGAAATTGCAAATACAAAAATCGAAATTGTCTGTGGAAATCTTTTTGTGGAACCCCCAAGCCGCCGATGCGTCTAAATCCCGAGTGGGAGGATCGTGCGGCCATGTCCCCCGAACAGCCTTTGACAGAAGAAGATGTTATTTTGGATTCAGCCATTTACGATTCTGATTCCCAATCTTCCGAACGCCTTCCCGGCTGGATCAAGGTCAGCGCCATTGCGGCTACCTCCGCTTTGGTGGGCGGATTGGCAGCCGCATGGTACTATCGTCGCACGCTCTCTCGCCTGCGCCAGGCTGACCAGAATCCTTACGATCCTAATTTTGGTATAAGTGATGAGCGAATGCACGACGAAGACTAACCGCTCTTCAATGAGCTGGTCCTTCAAAATACCACATAATAGTACGCGCTAGCCTCACATGTTTCCACGGCTGGCCGGGGGAATGATCCCGTTCATCCGGAGGTACACCACCAGCTGCCCATAGTGATCCATCATATGCTGCATGGCGTATGCAGCCATGCCGGCCCGGCTGCGGCCGCTCGGTAGCGCCTGCCAGGCATTCTCCGGCGTGGTTCCAGCCATAAAGGCGTGGGCCTGCGTGAAGGAGTCCTTGAATGCCTGGATTATTTCGGCCTTAGTGGTGAGCTTCTCAATGGCATCCCGTTTGGCCTTGAATTCAGCCGGGGTCATTGCGGGTTCCGTAAGGAAATAGACGTTGGCTTCGGTCACATGCTTGATCTGGCCGCCGAAGGTGCGGACACCTTTGAAGTCGCCGCCCGCGACGGTGGGAGCAAACTCGAACTTGTCTTCGGGCATGGCCTCGGCAAGGGGGACGAATTCCTTCTCAATGCCACTCAGGATCTTGTCCAGATCCTGGGACGGCTGGAGCACGGTGCCTGGAGCAGGTTTAGCTGGTGCCGCCGCCTGGGCATGCGCGAAGCTCGAGATGGAGGCGAGTAGACAAAGAGCGAGCAACATGCTCGCCGCGCTAAGTTTCATCTGCATCATATTTCCTCCCACAGCGGAATTGGGTCGGATAGCCTGCCATATTGAATCGGGAGTTCCTCAGAAATAACCCGTAAAGCTCTGCCGGTTCTGTTGCCGG
This sequence comes from uncultured Acidobacteriota bacterium, assembly GCA_963788435.1. GTDB lineage: Bacteria > Acidobacteriota > Terriglobia > Terriglobales > Acidobacteriaceae > Telmatobacter. Next base: position 12,842 of record CAWBIG010000072.1, read on the forward strand.
CTTTCGCTCCTCTGCGCGGGGTTGTACGGTCAGGCCCGAACCCTGGGGTTCGCTGCGTGATGGCACTGTACCAGACCAGCCGCAGTATCGAATATCACAATGCGATGAACCGGCCGGTGCGATATTCAGATTGGGCGGGAAATCCCGCTTCCACGTACAATCTTGACAAGGAGAAAGCCAAATGCGCCGCGTGTATATGGATGCCAACGCCACCACCCCCCTTTTACCGGAGGTTGTGGAGGCGATGCATCCGTACTGGATGGAACACTTTGGCAACGCCTCGTCCATCCATCTGGATGGCCAGCAGGCGCGCAAGGGCGTCGACCGCGCACGCGAGATCCTGGCTGAGTTCTTCAACTGCCATGACGCCGAAGTGGTCTTCAACTCCGGCGGTACCGAGGGCGATAACACCGCCATCTTCGGCCTGCTTCATCGCGGCGATCATTTCATCACCACTTCCATTGAGCACTCCGCCGTGATCCAGGCGGCGCAGCGCATGGCTGAGCGCGGCGTGGAGACCACGTTTGTGGCGCCGCAGCCGAGCGGGCTCATCGATCCGACGGATATTCTTCGCGCCATCCGCCCCCAGACGCGGCTGATCAGCGTGATGCTGGCCAACAACGAGACCGGCGTAATTCAACCTGTAGCCGAGATTGGCCGCATCGCCGCGGACACCGGCGTCTTCTTCCATATCGACGCGGTGCAGGGCGCGGGCAAGGTCCCCATGGACGTGCGCAAGATCGGCTGCCACCTGCTCTCGATCAGCGGGC
>CAWBIG010000073.1:0-23923 GCA_963788435.1 uncultured Acidobacteriota bacterium
TGGTCCAGCCGGCCAGCAGAAACAATGAAGCCTGCGCCTGCTGCTTGACCTGATCGAGACCGTCGAGTTTGCCGTGGTACTTCTTGTCGTGATGCTCCAGCTTCGGCTCGATCTGATTCTTATAAGCCTGGGGCGCAAGTTCCAGACGCGGGAATAGAGCCCGCAGGCAAGCGGAAATCCTGCGCCAAGCCGGCATTGCGTCGGCCTGAGCGAGCAGCAGGCTGTCCTGGAGGCCCACGGACTTGCTCTGCTCGTCGTTGTACATCTTCAGCTCGTCCGAATATGCCTGCTGCGCGCCCTTGTAGTCCTTTTTGGAGATTACGTCGTCCAGCGCAATGGCGGAGCGGAAAACAGGGAAAGCGCCCGCGGTCAATTTCTGCCATTCGTCCTGGGACTCAGCAGCGGGCTTGGTAACCTGGAGGCCCTTCTGAGCCAGCGCCGCGGCGTCGTCGCAGGTTTGGGCATCGCTCGTCTTGCCGCACTGGGCCTTCTTGATGGCCACTGAGAAATAGATGGCCTCAAGATTACTCGGGTCCACCTGAAGCAGCCGGGTAGCCGCGCTGAGGGCTCCGTCCTGGTCTCCGGCGGCCTGGTAGGCCTCCATCATCTGTTGCAGAACCGTCTGCTTGGCCAGGCTCTGAGGGTACTTCTTGAGGAAGTCCTCGCCCGCGTCGGCCTTGGCCTTGGGACTCTGCTGGGTGCTGAACATCTCGTAGGCGTTGTACTCGGCAGGATCCTGGATCGAGAGCGATTTCTGATCCTGCTGGGCGAGCAAAGTGGGCGCCAACACGAGGCCAATGCTCGCCAGCGCCATCATGGACGCGAAGACTAACTTCTTCATTCAGTGCTCCTGGGAAATATCGGAATCGGAATTGGAATCAATCGTCAAGCATGCGATGGCCCGAGGCCCCCGGTTCAGCATTTGCGGCCCACCGCCCCCGCGCGGGTGTGTAAGCGTTGCCACAGCTGCCGTTTCAGTGTTGCAAGGATTATAGAAACCCCCGCGCCCTCTGACAAGCAAAGTCGAACAGGGAACGGGATACCGCGACCGACCGGCCCGGAGCAGGCACCAGTCGGAATTGTATCCTGTCGATCCGGCCGCGGCGCTTTTCACGAGACCAGCAAACCCATTTTCCCCCGGCCTTTGCGATGAGTGCCGGATTTCCGTCCTCTGGAACAGCGCGACCTCGTTCCGCGGCCCCGCACCGGCTCTACCGGCTCAGACACCGCAGCCCCCGGAACTGCTCCATCAAGGTTGGATGCACGCCAATAAGGAGTGTCACCCGAATCCGGGCGGTGGGATTTTGGAGAGCTGGCTCTTGCGTTCTCCTGGTTGTGAGCTTTGCGAACGCGGAAATCGGGTTAAAATCCGGCCATATGCGATATTCGCTTCTGCTGACATCGGCGCTTGCCGCATGGCTGGAGCTTGCAGCTCTGGCGCAAATGAGCGGTCCGATCATGGATAAGAGCCTTAGCCAGATCGAGGTGAACCGCGACCGCATGGCCTGGGCCAGCCCGGAGTCGGTCCTCAATGGCCTCAGGTCCAGTGACGAAAAGGCGCGGCTGGCGGCATTTCATTCCATGGGTTTTGCGGATCGGGAGATTTATCAGCAACTTTGGTCGCAGGGGACACCGGCGACTGTGATCGGGAAGCGTCTCCTGTTGCCGGGCCAGGTTCGCCTGGACTACGCGGCACTGGGCGAGACCGGGGAGAAGCAGGCAATCCTCTCTGCTTTCATCGCCGATGCCCAGATTGCTGCCCTGGCGGTTGCCGTGCCAACCGAACATGGCTGGACCCGCGTTGCTTTTTTCGATTGCTGGTGCAAGTACGATATGGGTCCGGACCCGCTTTCGGAGCTTGTGCAGATTCAGAGTGCGCCGTGGGACAGCCGCTGGCCGGAACCGCGGCCGTTCGAACTCGTGGTGCGTGCGAGTGGCGGCGGGACTGGCCTTTATACTCAGACGGAAGCGCGATTCCGTGTGCAAAGAGGCGAACTGGTGGAAGTGGCGTTGTTCACCAGGCGGCATCGGAATTGCGGCACCCGCGATCCGGACGGCAAATTCAGGTGCTCAATGGAGCAGCGCTGGTTCCACACCACTGACCTTCAGCAGGGGCCCGGCGCGGTCCTTGTGAGCGCGCAAGGAAAGTACGCATCGGAAGGTCAGCCGAAGGCATTTTGGGATCTTTGGGAGTTGCAGGTTCAGGAGCTTCACACGATTCAATGCAGGAGTTACCTCTGGGATCGGCGAGCCTTCCGATACAAGGAAGTGAGCGAGGCAACGAGCCTCTGCACCCCGGTCAAGGCGCAATAGCGAAGTTGCGGGCGGACTCTGCGGTCGCGCACGGAAGCGATTTGGGCCATTGTTGCGGATTTGCGAAGGGCCACCGGACGCGGAAGTTTGCGCCAGTCAACATGAGTTGCATCGGACCGTCACTGAGAAGTACGAGCTTGCGCTCGCCGCGGGAGTTGCGCCGGGCACGGTAGCGCCGTTGATGGTATAGGTGTAGGTTCCAGGAGTCATCGCATCCCCTCCGCTTTGGACGCAACCAGCAAGTCCGGCAACGAATGACAAGCAGACAGCCATGATGAGTACGCGGATCGGCCTGAAGAGCAAGCTCCCGAATCGCAGCCGAAGCAAGCCAAGACCCAAAAAGATGGAGGCCATGAGCGGCACGGAGGATACCGGCTGCCGGGGCGACCGCGAACGACTCGTGGTCTGCGGGGTGACCCAGGGAGGATAGAAGGCGATGGTACCGGAGGCCGAGCCTTTCGCGAGGACATCGACATATTGGGTGGGGTGGCTGCACTGGGGGAGCACATCGAAGGGCAGCAGATTCGGGTTCGGCTCCTGGCAGTAGACACCGACTTTCCCCGCAAATCCGTTGGTTGAGGTCACAGTGAATTGCGCGGACGCGGTTCCCTGGTCGTCGATGGTCACGTTGGTGGATGAAATGGTGAAGCCGGGAGAAGAAGAAGCAGAGAGTATGCCCGGCAAGCCGAATGCTATGAAACACGCGACGATGCGCGGTCTTGCCAAAGAGAGAATCATGCGTAAGTTCGATCTCCCAATCTGATTTTCGCTGCTATCGGATTAGACTGACCGGACGGCGCATCGGTAATTGCGGAAGGGCCTCTAACGCAGGATCACCGCTCCGGCATTCGCGGCAGCGAGCGCCAGCGGCTTGAAAATCCGGCAATCACCATCAAAATCGCAAGACGGGCCCGGTGGAGATGCGCGGGTTGCTATTGACAATGTCGTTGGTGTGGTTATGGTCGTTGGTTCCGAAACCATTGAAAAACCAGTCGAAGTTGACACGCCAGGAGAGGCGGCCGGAGATCGGATAGTCGAGTCCGGCTCCGGCTGCGCCAATGGGAATGCTCTGAGAACTGGTTTGCGCCACCACTTCGGTGGTGGCGAACATTATGCCTCCCAGGCCGTGCACGTAGACGCGCGAGCGGCCCAGGCTGCCGGAGAATTCGGGACCTCCCGCGAGGGAGTAAATCCGCGGCTTAAGGCTGCCGTTCGATTGGTAATGCCCGGAAAAATCGCCGACAATGCCGATCCTGTGAGATAGGACGTGTGGAACGGAGATAGCGGAATCCCAGCCGGGCATGCCGCCGGAAACGGGATTCAGCTGAGTGTGCGCATAGCTGCGGAAGAAATAAGAAAAGCCTCCGAACAGAACAGGCCCGGGGCCCGACGAACCTGTGTCGGGTGCAACCTGGGCGCATAGGAGCGGGGAAGCGCAGAGAGCGGCAAGCAGAAGGGCGAAGGCGGTACGAGTCATTCCGTCACCTCGATGAATGGAATTCCAAGCCACTTCGACACGACACAGAAAACGGCCTTACAGGCGCAGGGAACAAGTCAGGTAGATTCGGATCCTGCTTCGTTCGACCCACACTATGCGCAATGGTAAGCGAAGGATCATCCTGGCCGCGGAAGATGACCATCTCTTCATGCGATGCTTGGGGAATAGCACGTCCCATCAGGTTCGCGGCCCTTACTTCACCATCACCGCTCCGGCGATGGCGGCGGCGAGCGCCAGCGGCATGGCCACCGCGCCCACTTTCAGGAAGCTCAAGAAGCTGACATGCACGCCTTCGCGGCGCAGCGCGATGAGCCAGAGGATGGTGGCGAGCGAGCCCGTTGCGGAGAGGTTCGGCCCCAGGTCCACTGCGATGAGAACGGCATGAGAAATCAAACCGTGTGCGTCCATCAGCCGCAAGGTGCTGCCGGCGATCAGGCCCAGGGGCAGGTTGTTGACCAGGTTGTTCCCCACGCCCACAACGGCAGCGGCCAGAAACGCGCCGGCGCCGCCGGGCAGCTGCTCGGCGCGTATCAGAAGGCGCGCGGCGAGCTGCATCGCGCCAACCTGGTTCATGGCCTCCACCAGCACAAAAAGGCCGGCCACCAGCAGCAGGACGCTCCAGGCGATTGGTCGCGCAATGCGTAACGGGTTGGTGCGGGTGGCCACCGTCACTACCGCAGCGATGACCAGCGCGGAGATGCAGGTGGGCAGGCCGAGGTCCCTGCCCAAAGCTGAAGCGGCAAGCAGCACGCCGGCGGTGATGAAGACTCCGGAGAGCACAAGCTTGCCGGCCGGGGTAAAGGCTGGATGCTGCTGATGGTCCGGCAAGGCGCATCCCAGGTCGCGACGGAAATACCAGTGCAGCACCAGGTACGTAACGGCGATGGACAGCACCGAGGGCAAGCCGAAGGCGGCCATCCATTGGGCCAGCGGCGGCATGTGCGCCCGGTACACCACTAGGTTGGCGGGGTTGGAGATGGGCAGCACAAATGACGCTGCGTTGGCGATCATGGCGCAGGCGAACAGGTGGGGCAAGGGCTCGGCGCGCGACCGGCGCACGGCACTGAGCACGGCGGGCGTAAGCACAACGGCCGTGGCATCGTTCGAAAGGAACACGGTGACCAGAATTCCCACGGCATAGACAAGCGTGAACAGGCGCGCGCAGGAGCCCCGCGCGTGCTCCACGGTTACAGAGGAGACCCAATCAAAAACACCGTAATAGCGGGCCAGCTCAGCGAGCAGCATCATGCCGGTGAGAAAGAGATAGACGTCCGTTCCTTCGGCAACAGCGTGGCCGGCGAGACGCAGCGGGATGAGGCGCAGTGCGATCAGCAGCGCCGCGCCGGAGCAAATCCACCAGACTTCGGTGATTCCGCGCGGCCGCAGCAGCATCAGCACGATGCTGGCAAGCACAATGGCAATCAGGAGCAGATGCACTAGGGAAATGGCGTAGCTCACAGTTCGCAGTTCACAGTTCGCAGTTTACAGTTTGCGGTTAACGCCGGTGCCGGGAAACAGCCGGCCAGTTTGACGCTGCTCCCGAGGCAATGAAAAACTCTCCCCATGCGCTACAGCGGCAGAGTGGAATATGCGGACGCCCGCAAAATGCGAACCCGCAATAAGACCTATTACCGGTTCCTGCACTGGCCCATCTGGATCTGGGTGTTTTTTCTTGCGCCGGGGCCGCTGACGTTTTCGCTTTTCGCGCATGGGTTCAGCGTGGCGAATTCGATCTGGCTTGCTGTGGTGCTGTTGGGCACAGGCATTGCGGGATACTTTGGGCAGATGCCGGGCGTGGAACCGGCGCCCTACATCATCCGCTTTGACGAAGACAAGCCCAACCCGCTCTACCGGAAGGTTTGCTACACGTTTGCGTGGAACACGGTGCTGAATTTCGCGCTGCTGAACCTGGCCGGGCTGGTCATCGCAACGATGACGGGCGTTTGGACCATGAAGCAGCTGTATCAGTACGTCTACCTGCCGCTGGGCGCGGTGATCCTGCTGCTGGGCGCGGCTGGGCTGCTTCCGCGCGTGGGGCGCTCAACCAGGAACGAGGGCACGGAGCGGCGCTACTTCTACGGTTCCGTTTGGGCGGTGACAACGGCGCAAACAATCCTGCTGGTCCTGTGGAAGACCATTCCGGCCCCGAATCTCCACACGCGCGGGGGATCGGCAATCGAGCTGGTGGTGTACATGGGCGCGCTGGCAGCGATGGGAGTAGCGGCGTGGCAGGGCGCGCTGCCGCGGACGCGGCCCATCCTCCCCGGCGAGGCGGTCATCGACTAGCTGGCGGGCGATCTAAATCATGGCTGCCAGTTCGGCAATCTCGGAGCAGATTTGTTGGCGCAATTCCGGAGGATCCAGGACGAAGGCTCGCTTGCCGAATCCCATCACCACGTAGCGCGCCTGTTCCAGATCATCGAACTCGGCGCGAATGGCTAGCCAACCGGGTGCCTCGATTTCCCGCTTCTCATCCACCCGCGTCACCTTGCAGCGCTCACCAAGGCGCCGTGCTTGCTCTTCCGCCAGCAAAAGAGTTACCGGATAGTGTCCGCGCTGGCGCAGCAGGGATTCGGTGGACCGTTTCCAGTACTCCGCCAGGTTGAAGCGCGCCGGCCGTTTGAAACCGCCAGCCAGCACCGTCACTGCTTTCATGCGCGAGATGCGAAACGTGCGCATGCCCTTGGCCGTGTTCGCCACCATGTACCAGCTTGTGCCCTTCACTACCAGGCCGAGCGGATCCACCGTGCGCACGCTCTTCTCTCCATCGGCGCGCACGTAATCGAACGACAGCTTGCGCTCGCGCGCCACCGCGTCCTGCAGCTGGGGAAGGACGGAAAGATCCTCGCCCGTATCCCACCAGCCGGCGGGATCGATGTGCAGGCGCTGGCGGGCGGCCGCAGCTTGCTCCCGCAGGGGCGCCGGCAGCGCGGCCACCAGCTTGTTCAGCGCGCTTTCCGCCGCTGCCCGCAACCTCGGGTGGCCGAGTGCGCGGGGTTGCGCCATCAACAGCGCCTGCAGCTCTGCCTCATCCAGGCCGGGCACTCGCGTCTGCCAGCCTTTCTCAAGCTCCCATCCGCCTTGCGCGCCGCGCAGCGCCACCACGGGCACCCGCGCCGCGCTCAGCGCTTCCAGATCGCGATGAACGGTGCGCTGCGACACCTCCAGGCGCTCCGCCAGCTCCCGCTCCGTAGCCCGCCCCCTGGCCTGGAGAAGCAGCAGCACCGAAAGCAGCCGGTCGGACTTCATTCTGGAATCGTCTTCCTCACTTTTTCACAATAACTTTTCAATTATGACATCGATTGTCATATATGACCCGCCACAATCGTTTCGTGGAGAGATAACCATGAATCCGAGCACGGTGCACCTGTTTGTGTTCGACGGCATGGCGGACTGGGAAGCCGCGTTCGCCATAGCGTCCATCCAGAACCCGCAGTTTCAGCTGCGGCCGGGCCGGTATCGAATCCAGACCGTCGCCCGAAGCCTGGCTCCGGTTAAGACGATGGGCGGCGTGCGCATCCTGCCCGACGTGACCACCGACGAGGTTTGCCCGGCTGCCAGCAGCCTGTTGCTTCTTCCTGGCGGGCCGTTGTGGGAGAGCGGCGGCAACCTGGAAGCGCTGGAACGCGCGCTTGCCTTTGTGGACGCAGGGGTGCCGGTAGCGGCCATTTGCGCGGCCACGCTGGCGCTTGCCCGCACCGGCCTGCTGGATGACCGCTTGCACGCCAGCAACGACGCCGCTTACCTGGCTGCCAGCGGATATCGGGGCCGGCAGCTTTATCGCAACGTTCCGGCCATCACCGACGGCAACCTGATCACGGCTTCCGGATTGGCGCCGCTGGAATTCGCTTATGAGATTTCGCGCCTGCTCGATCTCTATTCGCCGCCAACGCTGGAGGCCTGGTACACACTCTACAAACACGGCAATGCGGCCAAATTCTATGAGATGGCCGCGCCCGCGGCATAGCCTGCCGGATAATCTGCAGGTCGGCGATTTCCGCCTGAAGCTTTAACCGCCTCTACTTCTGAACCGGCTTGTATCCCGATTCTCCCGCCTTTTTGGCGATCTCCATGCCCTCGTCGATGCTGAACAGCGGCGTGGTCTTCGTACTCTTCAACGAGCCTCCCGCAGCTGCGGCCACTGCGAAGGAAGCCGCGGAGACGTTATCGGGCATGTCCACGATCAGCACCACGTCCTGATCGCCAAACGACATCCAGGACCCGATCAGCTTTCCGCCGAGGCTCTTCACCGTTTTGCGAATCACTTCGGTGCGGTTTTGCGGGTTTTTCACGAGCGCAGCCAGCGCCTCAGACGTATAGGAAGCTTGCAGCAGATAACTGGGCATAGTGGTTTACCTTTCAATTGCAGTTTTGGGAACGGGGAAATAGCCGCCTGAGTATACACTTCGCCCTGCCTTGGTGGCCCGTGTTTTCCTTTTTGCGCCCGGGACGAGCCGCGCCCAGCGATTCAGAGGGGCCGCGCATCGGGAAGGGGCTCAAGACGAGCCGGGCCGCCAGCCCACCTGCTAAACTCTCAACCGTGATGTCCCTTGCAAGTGTGTGGGTTGGAGTCATTTCGTATTTTCTTGGGTCGATTCCCACCGGATACCTGCTGGTGCGCGTCTTCCGCAAGCAGGACATCCGCACCGTGGGCAGCGGGAATATCGGAACCACAAACGTCATTCGCTCTGGGAGCAAGGGCCTGGGCGCGGCCACGTTCGCCCTGGATGCCGGCAAAGGCGCGGCGGCCGTACTGCTGGGAGCATACGTGTTTGCGCCGCTGCTGCCGGCCTGGCCGCAGCGCAATGTGGAGGCGCTGGCGGCACTGTGCGCAGTGCTGGGGCACATGTTCTCCATCTGGCTGGGATTCAAGGGCGGCAGAGGCGTGGCTACGGGATTTGGCGTGTTCCTGGTGGCGGCGCCGTGGGCGGCGCTGGCAGCCATCACAGTATTTGCGTTGGTCACGGGACTGACGCGATACGTTTCGCTCGGCTCGATCCTCGGCGCAGCCAGCTTTCCGGTCTTCGCGTGGCTTACGGTGCGCGGGGACAGGCCGGCGTTCTTTATTGCCGTGCAATTCGCGGTGGCGCTCCTCATCATCGTCAAGCATCATCCCAACATTCGCCGGCTGATCAGCGGCACCGAGCACCGGTTTGGAGCGGCCAAAACTGCATGACAGTCATACCGATTTCGCCGCGCATCGTGGTGCTGGGCGCCGGCGCCTGGGGAACAGCTCTGGCGCTTTCGCTGGCGCGCAACGGGCGTCATGTAACCCTGTGGGCATTCACTCCGGAGCTGGCCAAAGCGATCGACGAGGCCAGGGAGAACCTGCAGTTTCTGCCCGGGTTCCTTTTGCCGAATGCGGTTGCGGTTACGGGCGACGACGCGGCCGTGGCCCACGCCGACATCCTTTTTTCCGTTATCCCGTCGGAGTTCCTGCACGCCACCATGGCGCGCCTGCGCGGCCACATGCACGCGGGCCAAATCCTGGTCAGCGCCACCAAGGGCCTTGAGGTCGGCACCAACCTGCGCATGACCCAGGTGATCGCGAACACGCTGGCCGAGGCCGCGCTCACCGATGTTCCCGTGGGAGCACTGAGCGGGCCCAGCTTTGCCAAGGAAGTGGCGGAGGGCCAGCCCACGGTGGTCACTGTGGCATTCTTGGATCACGCGGTGGCGGCGCTTGTGCAGCGCGAGGTTTCCTCGGAGACGCTGCGCTTGTACACGTCGTCGGATGTGGTCGGCGTGGAGCTGGGAGGCGCGCTCAAGAATGTGATCGCAATTGCGGCCGGGGTTGCGGCGGGCGTGGGGCTGGGCCACAACTCCGCGGCCGGACTGATGACGCGCGGGATTGCGGAGATTACGCGGCTGGCTGTGGCGTGCGGCGCGCGCCGGGAGACCCTGTCAGGTCTCTCCGGCCTGGGCGACCTGGTGCTCACCTGCACCGGCTCCCTGAGCCGGAACCGCACCGTGGGCATGGAGCTGGGCCATGGGCGCGGCCTCAAGGAGATCCTGGAATCGCTGGGCGGAAAAGTGGCCGAAGGCGTATTGACGACCCGCGCCGCCCTGGAACTGGCCCGGCAGCATCGCGTGGAGATGCCGATTGCCGAGCAGATGCAGCTGATCCTGGAGAAGGGCAAAGACCCCCGCGAGGCCATCCGCGACCTGATGCTGCGGCCGGGGAAGCACGAGCACTGAAGGCAGCAAGTCAGCCGGTCGGCAAGTCGGCGAGTCAGCTAAAGCGGCGCTTCTCGAAGGAGTCGCCCATCACGACTTCCATACTGCCCAGCCGAGCGCCGCGGCCACGATGATTCCCAATCCCACAGCTTTGCCAGAAATCTTCCGAGCTTCAACTTTCCGCGCCTGTTTGGTGTCGCGCACGTGCTCGGGGCGGACGCCAATTCCGATGCCATACCCCAGCGCGCGATGAATACCTGGAATGCGGGTGATGACTTTGGCCTGCCACGGCGCCTGAATGGGGCCGGGATTCTTGAAAATGCGCGCCATGCCGTTGTGAGCGCGCAGTTGCACCGCCTGGATCACCTTTGCCGGAAACGCGCGCCGCCGTTGCAACGCTTCCAGATCCTGCTCCGTGAGCCGCCGCTCGCGCAGCGGCGCGGCCAGCAGATTGGCCGCGGCCACGGCGTCCTGAACAGCAAGGTTGACGCCCACGCCCCCCGCGGGCGACATGGCGTGCGCCGCGTCGCCGATGCAGAGCAGGCCGGGCCGGTGCCAGCGCCGCAGCCGGTTGATTTGCACGGTCAGTATTTTGATCTGGTCCCAACCGGTGACCTCATTCACGCGGTCGCCGAGATAAGGCGCAATGCAGCGGATAGTGGCGCGAAAATCATCGATCCCGCGCTCCTTGATAGCGTCGTAAGAGCCCTTGGCAATCATGAGACCGCACTGGAAATAGGCTGAGCGATTGATGAGGATAAGCATCTTGCCGTAGTTCACGTTGCCCAATACCTCGCCGGGGTCGTCCGGACGGCGGCTGATGCGGAACCACAGCACGTCGATGGGCACGCCGTAATCGATCAGCTCCAGGCGCGCCGCGGGGCGGGTGATGGAGTGGCGGCCGTCGCAGCCCGCCACCAGGTCCGCGCCAATCCGCACCTCTCTGCCCTGGTTCTGAGCCACCACTCCGATGACGCGGCCGTTTTCCTCCGTCAGGCCGGTGGCCTCGTGTCCCATCAACAAACGGAACGCGGCGAATTCCTTCGCCCGGCCGGAGAGGAAATTCAGGAAATCCCATTGCGGCATGAGAGCAACGAACTTGCATGCGGCGGGAACATGGCTGAAATCGGCAACAGGAAGATGCGTGCCTCCAATGAAGACGCCGGCGGTTCGCACCTCCTGGTGAGGCACCTTCAAAAAGTCATCGAGCAGCCCCAGCTCGCTGAGCACCTCGAGAGTGGAGGGATGCACCGTGTCGCCGCGGAAGTCGCGGAAAAAGTCCCCGTGCTTTTCCAAAACCGTGACGTCAACGCCGGCGCGGGCAAGCAAGTAGCCGAGCATGATGCCGGCCGGACCTCCGCCAACCACACAACAGGTTGTCTCCTGATTCGAAATATCCATGCCGGCATTTCCTCCGTCGGGGAATCGGTTCGCTTGCCACGAGACCGCGCGTCCGAGGGCGCGCACTTGCCATCTCAATGGATGCATACGGGCGGAGAGCCGAGGCGGTTACATGTGTGGTTTCTTCATTAAAGCGGGCTCGAATGGAAGTGCCGGACGCCCGGCCTATACTGGAGAGCGGAAAACCGGGGCCCACAAGAGCTCCGATGGAAGGAGCAATGAGGATGAACGAGATCAGCCGGCGCAGTTTTCTTGCCACCGCCGCCATGAGTGTTGCCGCCACCAAATTGAGGGCGCAGGGAACCGCGCAAGTCACATTGCAGATCCCCACCGAGGCAAACGGGCCGCACATGCCCCAGGACTACATCGGGCTTTCGTACGAGGTGCAGCAGCTTCTCGATCCGACATTCTTTTCCGCCGGGAACACAGGATTGATCCATGAATTCAAAGCCCTGAGCGCTCATGGCGTGTTGCGCCTGGGCGGCAACACCAGCGAGTACGAGTGGTGGAAGCCTACGCCGGACGCAAAGGAGCCCGAACATCCGCAGGTGCGCGAAGTGGTGGGCCAGCCCAAGGCGCAGTATTACCCGGTAACGGCAGAAGCCGTCCGCAACCTGGCCGGCTTCCTGCGGTCAACCGGCTGGACCTGTCTCTACGGGATCGGCATGGGCACCAATACGCCCGAGCATGCGGCCGCAGAGGCGGAGTACGTTGCCAAGACGCTGGGCAGCCGCCTGCAATACTTCCAGATCGGCAACGAAGTGGACCTGTTCGGCAGCCATCTGCGCGATCCCCAGACGTGGAACGCGAAGGAGTACCTTGACCAGTGGATGGCGATGGCGCAGGCGGTGGCGAAAGCGGTGCCGGAAGCGCGATTCGGCATGCCCGACGTGGCCGGAAATATTTCCTGGTTGACCGAGATTGCCGCGATGTGGCCGTCCATCGAGAATCCTCCGCACGTCACCACGCTGACTCACCACTACTACTTCGGCGGGCCGGCAACGAATCCCAATGTGAACATCCCCAACCTGCTGAAGCCCGAGACCATGGCGCGCGTGCAGAAGACGGCGGACATAGCCACCGCCGCCGCGGACAAGATGGGCGCGCGCGTGCGCATGACCGAGGGCAACACCTGCTATCGCGGAGGCAAGCCGGGCGTCTCTGATGTGTTTGCGGCTGCGCTGTGGTCGGCCGACTACTCTCTGCTGCTCGCCAGCAACAACTACTCCGGCGTGAACCTGCACGGCGGAACCGGCAAGTCGGTGGCGAATTCGGTGGGCGGATTCCTGCCCGGCGACGTCATGCTGAAGGACGGTGGCGCCACGCCGGAACAGATTGCCACCCATCCCCACCCGTTCTACACGCCGATTGCCACCTTCGCAGACAAATACATGCTGGAGCCGGTGGGTTATGGGCTGAAATATGCGGGCGCGCTGTGCGGGGCAACGCTGGTGAAGGCCGACCTGACCAGCCAGATCCAGGCAACCGGCGTGGATGCGACGGTCTACGCGGCCAAGCTGCCGGACGGAGCAACAACGGTGGTAATCCTCAACAAGGACGCGGAGCGCGATCTGGAACTCACGCTCGACTTCGGCTTCGGCAAGAGCGGCGCGGTGGAGATTGAGACCCTGAAAGCCCCGGCGCTGGACGCACGCGATGCGCATATCGCGCGCGAGGCCAGGCACGGCGCGCTGAAGCAGGGAAAATATGCTGTGACGGCGCCGCATGCATCGGGCACGCGAGTAACGGTGCGGTAGCTGGATGGGAGCCGATGGGCTCGTGGCCAGCAGACGGCAGCTGGTAGCTCGATATGCGAGTGTCCCGTCCCTGAATTCCCCAACAAAAACGCTTCCGTCATCCCGAGCGGAGATTGCCGCGCTTTTTGCGGCAAACGCAGTCGAAGGATCTGCTTTTCCGGTGCTCGCGGATGCGAAGAGCTTCTGGGATACCACCCTAGCCACCGGCCACCAGCTACCGGCTCCCAGCGAATCTCAGATCTTTTCCCTAAGAAACGCAATCACGTGATCGGCGTGGACTTCGCCGACCATCCGGCCCTGCGCATCCACAACCGGCAGGGCATGCAGGTTGTACTTGTCGAAGAGCTCCGCCAGCTCGATCTGCCGGGTGTCTGCGGGGCAGGAAAGCACGCGCGGCTCGGCCAGCACACTCAAGCGCGCCTCCGGCTGCGCCATCACCAGGCGCGCCAGTGACACCGCGCCGCGCAGCACGCGCTTCTCGTCGAGCAGGTAGATTTCGGTGATGGATTCAGGGTCGCCGTCGAATGCGCGTAATGCCTGGACAGCCTGGGCCACCGTCGAATCCGCGCCCACAAATACGAAGTCGGTGGTCATCGAGCCGGCGGCGGAGTTTTCGTCGAACTCGAGCAACTCCTCCACCTCGTGCCGCTCTTCGGGCTCCATCTCCTCCAGGATGGCGTCGGATTGTTCCTCCGTCAGCTCGGCCAGCAGGTCGGCGGCCGCGGCGGGATCCATCTCCTCCACAATGTCGGCGATTCTCTCTTCGTCCAGCTTCTCCAGCAGCGACTTCTGCATCCGTGGCTCGACTTCCTCCAGCGTCTCCGCTGCCACTTCTTCGTCGAGCGAGGTGAAGACGGCATCGCGCTCGGCTGGCGGCAGATCCTCAAGGATGTCGGCCAGGTCGGAGGGATGCATGTCGGCTAGGCGCTCGTAGGCAATGCGCAGCTTCACCCGCCGCGCGGGATCCACTTCGATCACGTCCACAAACTGCCAGGGAATAATCTTGGCCGTGAAGCGGCGGGAGAGCGCCTCAAGCTGCGCCCGAGGCAGCAGGCCCTTAAAGACGCGCCGCAGCGCTCCGCGCAGGCCCACTTCCACTTCCGCCACGCGCAGCAGGTGTGCGGAGCCGTGTCCCATCCACTCCAGGTCAACGTCGTTTACGCGCACCACTTTGCGTCCATGCACGTCGATAATCTGCCGGTCGATAAGGTCCTGCTGCAGGAAGATGAAATTGCCGTCATCCTGCAGCGGCGTCATGGCCTCGGGCGTGCGCAGCTCCAGCGTTCCCGCCGGCGTTTCCATCACCTCCTGCGAAGGCACAAGGAAGCGCCCGGTGCGCGTCTTCAGCACCAGGCCGGCAACTTTGCCCGCGTCCGGTCCGGTAGCCACGGCGATGTCTTTAAGCCGCCCGCGCAAACGGCCTTTTGCGTCGGTCACAGGCATGCCCAGCAGGGCGGTAAGGCTCACGCGGGTTGGGCCGCCGTTGTCCATCACGAAGAGTGTAGCCGGTCAGGGCACGAAAAGGGCGCGCGTCCTGTCCCTGAAACTCGCAATGAAAACGCCGCCGTCATCCTGAGCGTAGTTTGCCCATAATTCGTTTCATAAAAGGGCCGTCATCCTGAGCGTAGTTTGCCGCGTTTTTTGCGGCAAACGGAGTCGAAGGACCTGCATTTTCGCGGCACGGATCTTCTAAGAACTTCCGGCCCAGGACCGCGCCTCGTCTTGACACAATCCCTTCCAGCCATGAAACTTCCGAACAAGGCTCCACCACATGCGCGGCCGTCTCCAAATACGGTCCGCCATCAGATCAGCAGCGGGGTTTTGAAGATCGATTGAGCGGACCAAACAGAGGACGGCAGACCATCTCGCTCAATTCCACCATGGAGAGCGTCGGCGAGGTCGAATCCATAGCAGAGAAGCTGGCGGGGCAGGCTGGGCTGGACGAGGACGAATCCTTCCGCGTCACCATGGCCGTGCGCGAGGCCGCCGTCAACGCCGTTCTCCACGGCAACGAATACGACCCCGCCAAATGCATCACCGCCAGTTTTGAGAACACCGGCAAATCCCTCGTCTTCATCATCAGCGACCAGGGCCGCGGTGTCGATCCCGACACCCTGCCCGATCCCCGTGACCCGGAAAACCTTCTCCGCGGAACCGGCCGCGGCATCTTCCTCATCCGCTCCTTTATGGATGAGGTACACTTTCGTCAACTGCATCCTGGAACCGAGCTGACGCTGGTCAAATATCTGGCGCCGCCGGGCGAATCGCAATAGGCGCCGCGGACACGCGAGCCGTCACCCGTGGCATCTCCGCTGCGGCCCCTGCCCGGTAAAAGGTGCTATAACCGTAATACCCGAAAAAGGAGGAATTTCCTGTGGCTTTGACTATTGCTTCCCGTGAAGTGGACGGCGTTACCGTTCTGGACCTGAGCGGGCGGATCACCCTGGGCGAGGGCAGTGTGCAGTTGCGCGAGGCCGTCCGTGACCTCATCAGCAAGGGTTCCCACAATATCCTGCTGAACATGGGCGACGTGAATTACATTGACAGCTCCGGCCTGGGCGAGCTCGTGAGCGCCTTCACCACCGCCAAGAACCAGGGCGCAGCCGTCAAGCTCTTGAACCTGACCAAAAAGGTCAAGGATGTTCTCCAGCTAACCAAGCTTTACACCGTCTTCGACGTCTACGAGGACGAGGCCAGCGGCATCGCATCCTTCAAGTAATCCGGAATTGCATTCGGCGTCAAAGCAAAGGCCGTCCCCAGCGGGATGGCCTTTGCTTTTTGGAAAAGCGCTTTGTATCAGGGCACGACTCAAATGCCCATAGAAAACATGTAAGTTATTGAATCTAAATGTAGAACATATCCAATAAGCCCAAATCGTTAGCACAAATCAGCACAGATTTGGCAGCGAAGGCACGTGCCAACCCCAGCCGAAACTTCCCCATCGGCAACCACTCGACCCGAATACAATGATCAGGTTCCTTTTGATTGATAAAGACCTGTTTATGAGTATCCGTTTGCCATATCAGCGGGTTCTGCCATCTGTCTTGGTGTTTGTCGCGCTGATCACGTCGAGTGCTGCGGTCTTTTTCCGCGCCCGGGCGCAAAAGCTTGCTACCCAGAATCAGAAACTCCTCGATGAAATCCGTGACATTCAGTCGCCCGAAGCCCTGCACACAGCCGCGCAGTGGAATCGGCCCAGTATCCTTCTGGACGGCCCGATTGCTGAAAAGACCGCGCTGAGCCTCTTCTGGTTCGGCGATATGGAGAGCCACTTCAGGAATCCGATTGATTTCTTTGTCGTACCTGACGCCGACCACAGATTGCACAAAGTGGAACTTATCGATTTCATCAAGGACGACCAAGCCAATGTGTTTGTCTCTGCAGGGGAGATGAAACGCATCTTGGGTGGGCTAAAGTCTCTCGGCCTGCGTTGGACAGACTTGCCCAGGAGGGAAGTACTCAAGAGCGCGAATCACCGGGGTGGCACCAACATGTTGGACATCACCTTGCTCGGTTCTGACGCCACTGGCGAAGCCCATATCCGCATCGCGCAGATGTGCGATCTGCTTGGCCGGCTGGATTCAACGATGCCGACCCCGCACATACTTTGGCAGTTCCGCGCGTTTCGATGGGACAACGGATGCGAAATCCGTGGCTATGACAATTCCACAATTCCCGCTGTGTAGAGAATGGATCACCGGCGACTCTGAACTTTGCAATCCATTTGCCTCTCAGGGCGCGGCCCGACTCGCGTCTCGTGATCTGGCTCCCGCGAAGTTTCCCCATCCGACGACCCGCGCGCAACCTGTGAGGTTTTGGAAGCGGAATCGGGACCTGCCCCGAATCCTTACCGTTGGAACCCATGCCGGAAGGATCGCGAGTTTTGGCAGCAGGGCTATATTGAATCCTAGCGAGTCGGCAAAATGGAAATTCCGGCTCCATGGAACGAGGATTCGCGGAGATGGCTTTTCTAAAATGGATTGCGTTCGGTGTCCTGGCCCTCATGGCAACCTCCCATTGTTCGGCGCAACAAAAGTTTCCTTTGCGCTCTGGCGAATGGGCAGCCACAACCCCCAGCCCCACTGCGGGGCAGGAGCCTACGGTTCTCCTCTACTGTCTGAATGACGAAATGTGGACCAAGGCCCTGACGCAGGATCCACACTGCACCGTAACCCAACTCAGCGTCACTTCCAGTGGCGCAACTTACCTTATGGACTGTCAGTTGAGAGTCTTCGCGATGAAGGGCAACGTCGTGATGAGATTTGATGGCATGGATCACATGACCGCTAAAGCCTCGATCGACATGACCCTCAACGGAAAAACTACCAGTTCGGTGACGAATTCGGACTATCGCTGGAAGAACGCCAGTTGCAGCCCAAACGACTTGAACATGAGGCCAAAAAGGGGAAAATAGAGGGCCGCTTCCGTCTGCACGGGACGTCGGGTTACAGAAAAGGAACCCGGACGCTCAATGCCACTTACGGGCCGCACTTTGTATCAGGGCACGACTTCAGTCGTGCCGCTGACCGCAAACAAAAGACTCCGGCCACAATTGGAAAACAACAGGGGGCTGGTTTCCCTCAAATCGATCATCGGCCGCGTTGGCCCAGAGTTACAATTGCCTTCCACGAGAATGAGGACGAAATTCCTAAGAGCTTACGGCGTCTTGCTTGCGGCGATTCTCACTACCAGTGCCTTCGGTCAAAGCCTCGCCTGCAAGCAGAAGAGCTTCCCCGTGAAAGTCAACGGCGGCGAGAGTTTCAAACATGGCATTGGAGCGGGACTGGAACTGGCCTTGGACCCCTACAAAGACCATGGAGGATGGTCTTTACGTGTTTCGCCAGTCGGATCAGATGTCGACTGGAGTTACCCCGTAAACCTTCCTCTTGATGGAGAAGCACAGGTCCTCGGTTCGGGCTGGGGAGCCACAGCCAGCGAGCGGCTCAGTGGCACAAAAAGCCTCAGTTTTGTCCTCAACACGTCGGATTTTATGCGCTACTCGAAATTGGCAGAGGATGCTCTCCATTCGTCCGCGCCCTCAGCCGCTGGCGACTTCATTGATCTGCTTAAAAGGGGGATATTCGGCTCGGTCGCTCTGAGCCACTTTCGGCTCCAGACCGATGGCTCTCCGAACTCAATCAAGTGGGTCACTTTCATCGCGCGAATTACCGTCCCGGAATCTTTTGAAGATCAGGCTGGTTGGCGACCGTCTCGATGCGACACCGAACCATAGCTCCAAAGCTGGAGAGAGATCGCTTTCCTCTGCACGGTTGAATCACCGCCGATGCGGAAGTCTCGGCTCCAGGAATCTGCGACCCGTTCCGAAGCATGCCGCCATTGTAGGGCGCGGGGTAGGCGCGGCGAAGAAGAAAGGCCATCCCGCGCGGGATGGCCTTTGCCTGATTGCAAGTGTAGCGCCGGCCTCCCGGCCCACGCCCCGGCCAAACTCGGCCTACTGCCTGTTCCCTACTCCCTGCATTTAGAACTTCACCTGCGGCGCCTGCCGCGAAGCCTCGCTGGCCTGGAAGTAAGCGCTGTTCCGGCGGAATCCCAGGATGTTGGCCCAGACGCTGTTGGGGAACTGCTCGATAAACGTGTTGTAGGCCTGGACCGATTCGTTATAGTACCGCCGCGAAACTGAGATGCGGTTTTCCGTGCCCGACAGCTCATCCTGCAGGCGCATGAACTGGTCGCTGGAGCGCAATTGGGGATAGTTTTCCGTCAGCAGCAGCAGGCGCCCGATGGCGCCGTCAAGCTGATTATTGGCTGCGATTTTGGCCGCCGGACCCTGTGCGTTCAACATTCCTGCCCGTGCGTTGGCAATATCGCCAAACACCGTGCTCTCCTCCTTGGTAAACCCCTTCACCGTCTCCACCAGGTTGGGAATCAGGTCGGCGCGGCGCTGCAGATTCACATCCACATCCGACCACTTCGAGTTGACATTCTCCTGCAACTGAACCATCTGGTTCTGCGCGCTCTTGAAGCTGCCATATACAAACAGCCCGGCCAAAATAATCACCGCGATCACAACCAGAAACACCATCGATCCACGACGCATACAGTCCGTTCTCCTCCGGCCCTCTCAGGCCCCATTTGTCCTCCGCCTCGGCGGATCCCTTAGTCCCTGATTCCCTTATTCCCTGGGTCCCTTCGTTCCTGGGTCCCTGTTCTTCTGTTCCCTGTTCCCTGCTCTTACCAGCTTCCCCCAGCTCCGCCGCCGCCAAACCCTCCGCCGCCGAAGCCGCCAAATCCACCACCGCCTCCACCGCCGCCGCCGCCCCAACCGCCGCCGCTGCCCCAGCTTCCGCCGCCCCAGCCGCCGCCGCGCCAGTTATTGAACAGCATGGCGCCAAACAGCAGCCGCGATATCCAGGACCCGCCAAAAAGCAGGAAGAAAATGATGAAAAAGATAAGTTTGCCCAGAGGAAAGCCGCGATGCACGGTTTGCGGGGCAGCCTGTTCCACGGGCGCCTGGTCCTCCAGCGTAACGTGGGCATCCTGCGCAATCACCTGCGCAATCGAGCCCACCGCCTCCAGCACCGCATCGTCATAATTGCCTTGGCGCAGGTAGACGCGCATCTCCCGGCCGATATCGCCCACCTTGCCATCCGGCAGGATGCCTTCAAGTCCGTACCCAACGTCAATGCGGTACTGGTGATCGTCCACGGCCAGCAGCAGCAGCACGCCGCGATCCGTGCCCTTCTTGCCCACGTGCCATTTGTTTTCGAGCTCGTTGGCCCAGTCGGCCGCGTCTTCCCCGTTCAAATTATGTACGGTGACCACAGCCACCTGCGCATTGGCCGCCGTGTGGTCCAGTTCGCCGCAAATCCCATCAATCCGCGCAATAGCATCCGGCGTAAGCACATGCCCCAAGTCGCTCACGTAGTCGGTGGGGTTGGGGAGGTCCTGGACGCGCTCGGCGGAGGCCCAAACGGCACAAAAGAGGAGGGTTGACACCAATGCCAGCCGCAAGCCCGCCGCCGCCAATCGATTGAGCGTGTTCACGCTAACTATTGTACGGGGCGGGGCGGGGGCAGGTTCCCTGGCGAGCGAAACCGGAGCAAACGCAATAGACTTAATGCGATGAACGAAAATCAGGCTGCGACTCCCCCGACAGCACCCCAGAAGCAACTCGAAACCACGGTACACGGCGTCACCCTCAGGGATGACTACGGGTGGCTGCGCGATAAGGCCAATTCCGATACGGCGGCGTACCTGGAAGCCGAGAATGCATACGCCGAAGCCTTAATGGCGCCCGAGGCCGCGCTGCGCGAGCAGCTCTACGACGAGATGCTCAGCCACATCAAGCAAACGGATGTTTCCGTGCCCTACCGCGACGGCCAGTACTGGTATTACACCCGCACCGAGGAGGGCAAGCAGTACGGCATCAGTTGCCGCAAGATCGGTCTCTCGTCCGGCCCCCTCCATAACGCGCCGGAAGAAGTGCTGCTCGACGGCAACGTGATGGCCGAGGGTCACCCGTTTTTCGCGATCGGCGCGGTGGATGTGAGCGACGACGGCCGCTGGCTGGCCTACACGGTGGACTACACCGGCTTTCGCCAGTACAGGCTTTTCATCAAGGACCTGGAAACCAGCGACATTCTCCCTGGCTCGGTGGAGCGCGTGGGATCCGTGGTGTGGGCCGCGGACAGTTTCAGCCTCTTTTACACCGTGGAAGACGAGGAACAGAAGCGCCAGTTTCAGCTCTGGCGGCACATGCGGGGGACGCCGTACGCGGCCGACGTGCTGGTTTACCAGGACGACGACGAACGCTTCAACCTTGCGGCGGGACGCACCCGCGACGGACAGTTCCTGGTGATGGAATCGGGCAGCCACACCACCACGGAGTGCTGGTTTCTCCCTGCGCACGATCCCCAGGGCAAGTTCACCGTGATCGCTCCGCGAGAGGATGAGCACGAGTACACGGTGGATCATCGCGGCGGGCTCTGGTTCATCCGCACCAATGACCGCGGGCGCAACTTCCGCCTAGTTACGGCGCCGGTGATCGCTCCGCAGCGGGAAAACTGGGTGGAGCGGATCCCGCACCGCGACAACGTGATGCTTGAAGACGTGGATCTTTTCAACCGCTTCTTTATTGCCTGCGAACGGGAGAGCGGGCTGCCGCAGCTGCGACTGTGGAGGTTCGCCGGCGACTCGGCGGAGGCCAAGCACCTGGGCGAGATTGCCTTCCCCGAGCCCGCTTACAGCGCGCAACCGGGCATGAACCGGGTCTTCGATACGCGCAAGTTCCGCTACGCCTATCAGTCGCTGGTGACGCCCAGTTCGGTTTTCGAATACGACTTCGGCACCGGAGAAACCACGCTGCTGAAGCAGGTGGAGGTCCCTGGCGGGTTCGATCGTACGCTGTATGCCAGCGAGCGCATCAACGCCACGGCGGCGGACGGCACCGCGGTTCCAATTTCGCTCGTTTACAGGCGCGACCAACGCAAACCGGGGAAGAATCCGCTCTATGTTTACGGCTACGGGTCGTACGGCTACTCGCTGCCACTGGGGTTCGGCGCCAGCCGGCTCAGCCTGCTCGACCGCGGCATGGTGATGGCCTACGCGCATATCCGCGGCGGCGGGGACCTGGGCAAACCGTGGCACGATGCGGGGAAAATGCTGGTGAAGCGCAATACGTTTACGGATTTCATTGCGGCGGTTGAACACCTGACCGCCAAAGGCTATGGCGATCCCGCGCGGGTCGCCATCGAAGGCGGCTCCGCCGGCGGGCTGCTGATGGGCGCGGTGGTCAACATGCGTCCCGATCTGTTCCGCGCCGTCTTGTCGCATGTGCCGTTTGTGGACGTGATGAACACCATGCTGGACGCTTCCCTGCCCCTGACCGTGCCGGAGTACGAGGAGTGGGGCAATCCGAACAATGAAGAGTATTTCCGCTACATGCTGAGTTACTCGCCCTACGATAACCTGAAGCGGGGGAGTTATCCGGCCATGTTAATCAAGACCAGCCTCAACGACAGCCAGGTAATGTACTGGGAGCCGGCGAAATATGTAGCCAAAGTGCGCACGCTGAAGACGGATAACAACCCGCTGCTGCTGGTGACTAACATGAAGGCCGGGCACGGCGGGGCCAGCGGACGGTATGACTATCTGAAGGAGATTGCGTTTGATTACGCGTTCCTGCTTAAGGAACTGGGAATTGTGGTAGAGT
The DNA here is from genome assembly GCA_963788435.1 of uncultured Acidobacteriota bacterium. Taxonomy (GTDB): domain Bacteria; phylum Acidobacteriota; class Terriglobia; order Terriglobales; family Acidobacteriaceae; genus Telmatobacter. The sequence goes on from CAWBIG010000073.1 coordinate 22,319, forward strand.
GATCGCGACGTTCAATCCGGTCCTCAGGTCCTTATATGCTGCGCGCGTTCGCCGTGTTTCTATCGCTGGCTGGATTCGCAATTGGCGCAATTTCACAACAAAGCGAGCCTGTGCCCGACGCTGACGGTTATTACTCGCCGGGAAATGGCGTCGAGCCCCCAAAAATCGTCCATCCTTTTCCAGCGGCATATCCCAGCGACCCTCGGCTTGCCGGACTTAAATATAGCCGCATAGTGGCTGCGACCATTGACGCAAACGGCAAGCTGGTCGATGTCCATCTCGTCTCGCCCAATCCCGGGCCATTCGATGCTTCGGCCCTCGCCACCGTTCGGAACTTTGAATTTGAGCCCGCAATGCTTCATCGAACTCCCGTTCCAGCAAGAGTTGAAATCTGGGTCCCCTTCGTGCCCGGTCAGAAGCGCGCCGTTCCCGAGATCATGCCACTTCATCTGGTGGAATACGGCAAAGAAAACAGGCCCCCGGTTCCACTGGTTACGCCAGAGGCGAAATTCTCAGATGAAGCGCGAGCCGCTGGGCTCCAGGGCGTTGTGTTGGTCGCAGCTCTGGTAACCGAACGAGGCGAAGTCGAAGATATTCGGGTGATCAGGCCATTGGGCAAAGGGCTGGATGAGAAAGCCATCGAGGCCGTGCGGCAATACAGATTCTTTCCGGCGCTTCGATGGGGTATCCCGGTGCCGCAAACGATAACAATTGAAGTTAATTTCCGGCTCTATAGCCGCAACCCGACTTAGCTCACCCGTGACCCATGCGCCCACAGCCCCAGTGCCGGGTTCGCAATAAAAAAGATATCTTCCCCATCCACCCGGTTATACTCATGCCGTAACTTCCCCGGATCATATTTAGCTAACATCGCGCCTAACTCGCCGTACCCGAACCCTACTCCTTCGATCTCTTCGCGCGTGAGCTTGCCGGGGCACCAGGTGATCCGGAACCTTCCCTCGCTCGACGCTTGAATCAGATGCGCCGCCGCGCTCAGCTCTCCGGCTAGGTCCGCGTTTTCTTCCACCGCCTTCAGCGTTGCCGGTGTCCCGCGATAGCCGTACTTGCGGATCAGCTCGTCGATGCGCTTGTCTTCGCCGAACTCCTTGACGCCCGGCGCCAGGATGACGAGTTCCGCGCCATCGGCCAGCGCCATGCGGGTGCGGTAGACGGCTTTATTGCCGATCCAGGTGGAGTGATACTCGTGCGGATCGAGATAGACGACGGCCTTCGAGATCGGTTGCCCTGCACGGGACGGGGTCGCCGGACCACTCCGAGTGGGTGAACTCGATGAAGTAGCGCGCCACATCGACCATGCAGTTGCTTTCATCCATCACCACCATGCCGCCCGAGCCCATGATCGAGCCGATCTGCGCCAGACTCTCGTAGTCAACCGGTGTATCGAGCATCTCCACCGGAATTCCAGCCGCCCGACGGCCCGCCGGTCTGCACCGATTTCACGCGCCGGCCGTTGACGGCTCCTTCGCCGATGTCGTAGATGAAGCTCTTCAGCGGCGTACCCAGCGGCATCTCCACGAGGCCGGTGTTGCGGATTCTGCCTACCAGCGAAAAGACCTTGGTTCCAGGGCTCTTCACGCTGCCCGT
>CAWBIG010000074.1:0-14128 GCA_963788435.1 uncultured Acidobacteriota bacterium
GCTTGAATCCGTGCGCGATCCGATCCTGCCGGCCCTTGTTCTCGTTGATTTCATCGCAGCAGTCCTGAAGCAGATCGGACAGCCGGCGCTGCACCAACTTAAGGGCATCGATAGGCGCCTTTATCGTCCGTTTACCGCCGGTCCGCTTGGGTCTGTCGAAAGTGGTGTACTTCTTAGCGTCAGGCTGTTTGAACAAAATGAAGGACAGGGTCACGAGCTTGTCGTGATCGATCAGGAACACTTCTTGCGGGTGGATGATTTCGCAGAGATTTTTGAGGCTCTCGCACTTGAGGACGACGAAGTCGACTTCGGCAAGCGAGGAGAGCAGCGAAATAAACTCTTCATCGGGGTCAGAGTCTCTCACATAGACAATCAGCAATGTATCGGGATCTTTGACCGCCAGCTGGCGGATGCTGCGGAACAGCGCGGTTGTAATCCCCTGCGTGCTATGGATGCCCAGAACGAGATAGTGTTTACCTTTAAGCGCCTGCTGCAGGGCAAAGAGATGGTCTTCATCAAACACTTTGTTATCGACGTCAAATTCCAGGAGACGGCTTGCAAGGTCAGATAAATTAATCCGGGCGCATCCAAGCCGCTCAATGGCGATTCCGGCGGCGATGTTGGCAAGCTGCGCGGCATCGGCCACTTCTAGTTTGTTGCCGAGGGCAACGCTGACCATAGCCAGCACTGTGTCGCCGGCGCCGGTCACATCTTTAACTTCCTTGGATCGAACGGGGAAGTCGTGCCTTTTTCCTTCCCGGGAAAAAAGAGAGATTCCTGCTTCAGAGCGAGTGATCATGAGAAGATCGATTCTCACTTTCTTGAAAAGAGCTTCAGCGACCTGTTCAAGCGAGGCCTGTTGAGACAATTTGGCTGCAGCATACGCTTCCTGCAGATTGGGCTTGAGGACCGTAGCGCCCTGGTATCTTGCAAAGTCATCCCCTTTGGGATCAACGATGACAGGGATATCGCGTGCTTTGGCCATCTCGATGACGGTCATGAGAAGAGAAGGCGACAAAAATCCTTTTCCATAATCGGAGACGGCTAAAATATCGATTCCGTCTAAAAGATCTGGCAGCTTTTCTACCACTTCCTGCTCGACATTCTCAGAAATTGTAGAGATCGATTCAAAATCGTTATACATCCGCAAAAGCGGGCATTTCGTCGGCTACGGTCTGCTGGGCCTGATGTGGCTGCGCGCCTGGTGGCTAACGCTCGCGCTCCGCGCTTCAGTGTTTTGGAAATGCGCAGTACTGGCGCTCGCAGGCACAGCCCTGGTCGCCAGTTGCGACGAGTGGCATCAGACCTTTTTGCCGAACAGAACCGGCACTCCGTGGGACGTGCTGCTTGATAGCTGCGGAGCGACCGTCGCGATCCTGTCAGCGTGGAAGAGGGCCTGAACTATCTTTCGAGCGACCCGCACTGGCTGCGGCGAGCTTATATCGGCGCCAGCATTTCGCGCATTGAATTCGCATTGAGTGTCAGCCGCGGCGGCACCAGGAAGATCCGTGACTGGCGCAGCAAGATTGCCCTGCGCACGCGCATCAAACGCGCGCTGGGCATAAGCTCATCCGCCGCCTGAGGTGCGGGGCATCGCACGCGACAACAGGACCTGCCGGCTGGGCGGGACAACCCGACCCCATTGCCGCTACACTCAAATCCGGAATGGATCCTGCTCTCAAGGTGGCTGGAGTCATCCCCGCGCGACTGGCCTCCACGCGTCTCGCGCGCAAAGCCCTGCGCCTGCTCGCCGGCCGCCCCATGGTTGAGTGGGTGTGGCGCGCGGCACAGGCAAGCGGCCTGATGGATCCCGTAGTCGTCGCCACCGACTCCGATGAGATCGCCGATGCCTGCAGCCAGCGCGGCATCCCTTCCGTCATGACTTCGCCCGATTGCGCCTCCGGCTCCGACCGGGTACGCGAGGTCGCCGCCCTCATTGACGCCGACATCTACGTCTGCATTCAGGGCGACGAGCCCACCCTTACACCTCACTTTTTCCCTCCGCTTCTCGCTCTTTTTGACCGTCCCGAGGTCCAGGTGGCCACCCTCGCCGTCCGCTGCCCGCTGGAAGACATCGCCAACCCCAACGCGGTCAAAGTCGTCACCGCCTCCGACGATCGCGCCCTCTACTTCTCCCGCGCCACCATCCCCTTTGACCGCGATGCATATCGCGATTCAGATAAGGCCTGCGAAGCTCAGGGCTTTGCCGGCTATCGCAAGCACCTCGGCATCTACGCCTACCGCAAAGCTGCTCTTGAAAAGTTCGCCGCCATGCCCCAGGGCTGGCTTGAATCCGTGGAGAAGCTCGAGCAGCTTCGCCTTCTTGAAAACGGCATCGACATCTACGTCGCTCCAGCACCGGCGGATACCATAGGAGTCGACACCGAAGACGACCTCGCTCGCGCCGAAGCTGTCCTGCTCGGTCGGACGAATCCCAATTTCTGATCGACAACTTCAGGCGAACCACTGACCACGAATCACGATCCTGTACCCTGAATTGCGCGCAAGAATCGGAGTGCCCTCCTCAGCCATCCGCGCGAAGATGAATCCATGAACGCGATCCTCCAATCCGCACTGGACCCTGCAATACCCACCGCATCCATCAATTCCGACGCTGCCTGGCAGCAGCTCCTCGCCCGCGACCCCGCCGCCGATTTCGTCTACGCCGTCACTACCACCGGCGTCTTCTGCCGGCCATCTTGCGCCAGCCGCCGGCCGCTGCGCCGCAACACGCGCTTCTTCCGCTCGGCCGCCCAGGCTGTGGCCGCCGGATTCCGCGCCTGCCAGCGCTGCCGTCCCGCCGCCCCCGTCGCGAACCCCATCGACCGCGTTCGCCGCCACATTGAAGCCAATCTCGACCGCGCCGTCTCCCTCGCGGAACTCGGCCACATCGCCAGCCTCAGCCCCTTCACCGTCCAGCGCCAATTCAAGCAGCAGATGGGCGTGAGCCCGCTCCAGTACCGTCGCGCTCTTCTGGCCGGCAGCTTCCGCTCCGCGTTGCGCCAGGGCAGCCAGGTCACCGCGGCCATCTACGATGCTGGCTTCAGCTCGTCCAGCCGCGCCTATGAGGCTTCACCCCTCGGCATGACCCCCGCCCGATTCGCCCAGGGCGGCCGCGGCGAGCGTATCGGCTGGTGCGCCGCGCCATCGCCATTCGGCTGGATTATCGCCGGCTCAACCGCACGCGGCCTCTGCTGGCTCTCCCTCGCCGGCTCTGAAGCTGCGGCACTCCGCACCCTTGAGGCCGAATTCCCCGCAGCCGATCTCCACCCGGACCCTTCGCTCCGCGCCCTGGTGGCTGCCGCACTCGCGTCCGTCAGAGAGGGCGAGGATTTAGCCGCCGAGCGTAATTTGCCCGGAGCGCTCGACCTTCGCGGGACCGTCTTCCAGCTCCGCGTCTGGCAGGCGCTGCGCCAGATTCCCCGCGGCCACACCCGCACCTACGGCGAACTGGCCCGCGACCTTGGCCAGCCCACCGCCGCCCGCGCCGTGGCCCGCGCCTGCGCCACTAACCGCGTGGCCCTGCTCGTTCCCTGTCACCGCGTCATCGGCGCCGACGGCTCGTCGAGCGGCTACCGATGGGGCCGGCAGCGCAAAGAGAAAATCCTCGCCGCCGAGCGCGCATAACGGTTCATCCCGATTGCCCCGCATCGACGGTCCAACTACATGCGCATCGGATCGAGTTATGAAACAGATTCCGCACCTCAGCGGCGCCCGTCCGGATCGCTTGCGCAACTAAATTCTCCGGTGCATGATGGGTTGGAAATCATCCTGCTGTTGAAACTGGAGGCGAAATGCCCATTCCTGTTTTGAAGCCGACTGCTGCGCATGCGGAGACGTTTGCCGGAGTTACCTACCACATCGAGGGCGAACTGGTTCCCGTCCTTCATCTCGAATTGGGCGGCATGCCCGTCTATTTCGAGCACTACATCCTTTTGTGGAAGGACCTTGGTGTGCGCATCGGCATCCGGCCGCTGAAGGGCGCGCTCAAGCGGGTGCTGGCGGGAATGCCCGTATTTCTCACCGAGGCCGCCGGTCCCGGTCAGCTCGGGTTCAGCCGCGACGGCGCGGGGCACATCTTCGCCATGCATCTGAATCGCGGCGAAGGCGTGGACATGAGGGAGCACCAATTCCTGGCGGCAACGGGCAGCGTGGATTATTCTTTTACCCGCGTGAAGGGAGTCTCCAACATGCTGCTGGGCGGGACCGGGTTCTTCATCGACCATTTCCATGCGCTCGAAGGAGATGGGATCGTATGGGTGCACGGTTACGGCAACGTATTTGAAGTCACGCTGGGCGCGGGAGAGCAGATCGACGTTGAGCCGGGCGGCTGGGTTTACAAGGACTCCACGGTGCAGATGGAGACGCAGTTCCAGAAGCTGTCGACGGGAATGTTCGCCAGCGCCGGCAACCTGGTGTGGAACCGGTTTACCGGCCCCGGGCGGGTGGGGATCCAGTCGATGTACGTGCACATGCCGACGGCGGAGTAGCCGGCGTTGGGGATTCTCCCATCCCCGTTTCTTCTACTCGACCTGAACTGTCGTTTTGAGCGCGATGTTAGCCGAGGAGTCGCCGATCATCAGGCTCACAGGTTCGGGTTCGACGCGGAAGGCGTGGGTGTGCGCGTCCCAATAAGCCAGCTGCGAAGCCGGGAGCTTGATGGAGACGGTTTTGGTCTGGCCAGGATCGACGGAGACACGCTCGAAGCCCTCCAATTCCTGTTGCGGGCGTGAGACCGCCGAATGCAGATGCTTGACGTAAAGCTGAACCACTTCGTCGCCGGCGCGGCTGCCGCTGTTGGTGACGTCGACGCTCACTGTGACCGAGCCATCTTTGGCGATGCGCTTGGAGTCAGTGCGCAGGCTGGAGAACTTGAACGTGGTGTAGCTGAGGCCATAGCCAAAGGGATAGAGCGGCTGCCCTTTGAAGTACATGTAGGTGTAACCGTCGCGAATGTTGTAATCCATGCGCGCGGGGAGTTGATCGGCGGATTGGGGCCAGGTGCGTACGAGATGGCCGCCGGGGTTGGCGTCGCCAAAGAGGACTTGAGCGAGCGCGGTGCCTTCATCCTGCGAGGAGTGGGCCATGGTGAGGATGGCGGGGACGTGTTCCGCGGTCCAGTTGATGGTGTAAGGGAAGCTCGTGATGAGCATGACCACGGTGTGGGGATTCTTGATGAAAACCTGCTTGACGATCTGCTCCTGATTCAGGTCCATGATTTCGCGGTCGCGGCCTTCGCGGCCGTCGCCGGGATCGGTGCAGGGGAGGGTGCCGTGCTCGTACCAGGCGCGGCCCTCGTCACCGCAGGTGGGATTGTTGCCGATGACGACGACGGCGACGTCGGAATGGCTGGCGGCATCGAGCGCGGCGTCTTCGCCGCTGGGCGTGTCATAAGGGGCGTAGTTCACTTTTACGTCGGGGCCGACTTCCTTCTGGATGCCCTGGAGAGGGGTGATGGCGTAGGGTGGCGTGCCGCCGTACCAGTCCCAGTGCACAACGTCGGCGAGCGGGCCGATAACGGCGATGGACTTGATCTTTGTCTTGTCCAGCGGCAGGAAGTTGTCCTGATTCTTGAGCAGAACCACTGACTCGAGCGCCATCTTCTGCGAGACGCTCCGGTCGCGATCGGTGTCCCAGGGCGCCGGCGAGTCCTTAATGCTGGTGTAGGGCACCATGTCAGGCGGGTCGAGCAGTCCTAGCTTGAGCTCGACGCGGAACTTGGGGCGAAGGGCGTTGTTGAGATCGGCTTCGGTGATGGAACCGTCTTTTAGCGCTGCTTTCAATTCGTCTTGAAAGCGGTCGAGGTACTGGTTGATGCCGGCCTTGAGGCAGGCAACGACCGCGGCTTCCTGGTTGGGGAAGAGGTGGCGCTGGTTGACCATCAGGCTGACGGCGCCGCCGTCGGAGGAGAGGATATCTACGCCCCATTTCTGCATGACGATGCTGCGCAGGATGGGGTTGATGTCCATGGTGGTACCGTTCCACGCGTTGTAAGAAGCCATGACGGCCTTCGCGCCGCCATCGAGGAAGGCCATGCGGAAGGGGACCGAGTAGTACTCCCAAAAGAGGCGCTCATCGAAGTTGGAGGATGAGGTATTGCGGTCGTCCTCGTTTTCATTGGCGAGGAAGTGCTTGAGGAGCGCTGCGGATTGCCAGTATTTGGGGTTGTCGCCCTGCAGGCCGCGGACGAAGGCCGTAGCCATGGTGCCGTTGAAGAAAGGATCTTCGCCGTAGACCTCTTCGCTGCGGCCCCAGCGGGGATCGCGGGCAAGGTCGGACTGGGGCCCCCAGAGCATGAGAATCTGGCGGTCGTACTCGGGAGTCTGGGTAATGAAGCGCGCCTCGTAGCCCTCAACGTCGGCAGCCTGGCGGACCAGATCGGGGTCCCAGGTGGCGCCCATGCCCGGCGGCTGCGGGAATTGCGTGGTGGTGATGGGTTTGCGGCCGAAGCGGGCCTCGCGCTGCACCACGCCGTGAATGCCTTCGGAGCTGCCGATGTTGGGAACGCCGAGGCGCGGAACCCCGGTGATGGTGCCGAGGCAGTCAATCTTCTCCTCGACGGTCATGAGCGAGAGGAGATTCTCGATGCGCTGATCCGCGGGCAGATTGGGATCGTCGAAAGGGTGGTGCTGGAGATGCCATTGATCGACTTGGGGAACCATGCGCTGGCGCTGGGCGAAGGCGGGAACGACGAGGACGAGGGCACAAAACGAAACGGCGAAATGGAGTTTCATCTGGTTGGCAAGCTCCCTTTCGAACCGGAGAAGATCCCGAATCGAAATACCGGGCCATTCTAGACCAACGGCACGGGACAGCTTCCGCAGGGATGCGCAGATCGACCCGCTACCCAGGCAGTTCTTCGGGCGTCAAGAGAGCCGGCTTCCCATTCTTCCAGCGACGAGATCTACGGAATACCAACCAGCAAACCACCGCTGATGCCAATGGATTGCTGGTGGCCTCCGGCAAAGCTGTAGTCGTAGGCAGGTTCCAGAAACCAGCCGAAGCGATGTTTGCCGGTTGGCCAGAACATGAAGTCTCCAGCCGCTTCGCCAGCTATGGAGTTGGCTGTTTTTCCATCTTGTTTCAGCCATACCCATTCCGGTCCTACCCCAACCATGAACTCTGCCTTCCGGGAGAGAGTCCACGGCTTTTTGAACAACAAGTCGGTGTCCCATTCCGTGGATTTGCGCGTGAAGAAGGGCGACACGCCTGCTTCCACTTCGAGCCAACCTTCTATTGGGGTGACCTCCGCCGCCAGATTGGGCGCGAAGTTGGCCGCGCCTCCCTTGATATTCCAGCTAGTCGCAGCTCCAACCTCAAGAGTGGCCACTGGCTCCTGATCCTCGCCGGCTCGTTGTCGATCGGGGGACTGTTTTCCAGCAGAGGATTGTCCGGGAGCGTGCAGCGCCAACAGGAGGATCGGGCACGCTGCAACGAGCATCCCGCGTTTTCGCATTACGGTTCTCCCGAATGGTTCGCGCTCTCGGCCAAACACGGCGGCCGCCCCATCCTTCACACGGAAGGCTGTCCGAAGAATGGGGCGATCGCTGTTGCTCAGAAGTTGAGCGTGACCCTGGCGGTGAGGGCGCGCGGGGTTACGTAGTGCGTGCCGGAGAAGGTGGAGAGGAAGTTGTAGAGGGCGTACTTGTCGGTGACGTTGATTGCTGTCACGTCGATGTCGGTCTTGTACTTGTCGGCGCGGAAGATGTTGTTTTTGCCCATGCTGACATCAAAGAGGCTGCGCGGGGAGATGCGGGGCGGGTTGTGGTCATCGTCTTCCGTGCCCGCGGCTGGAATCTGCACCAGGTTGGATTTGTAGCCAGTGTTGTCGCATGAAGTGAAGCCCGAGTGTGGAGTGGCGGCGACGCCGTCGCAGGTGATGCCCGCCTGGAACTCTTCATCCGGCGTCAGGCCGCTCAAATCCACTCCCAACTGGCCATTGGGGAGGGTGATGGAGGTAGCGCCGCAGAGGCTGTTGGGGTCGGTGGTGTTGTAGCAGGGCACGGAGCCGGCCACGAGTCCCGAGTCATAGCGCCAGTTGAAGCCGCCCCAGAAGCCGCTGGTCCAATTCTGTCCGGGAACTGTGTACTGGAAGTGAGTGGTCTCATTGAATTTCTCGTCGTGGTCGATGCGGAACGGGTAGTTAGTCCCCACCACCGCGCCGCTGGTGGCCCCGGCGCCCGCAATCTGCGGGCCAAAGAACCTGGCGGCCACGGAGGACGCGACAAAGTAGGCGCTGAAGTTGTGCAGGTTGGGCACATCCGCGTGCAGCGCATATCCCGGGATCTTGGAGTTGTGCCAGTCGATGGGGAAGGTGATGGGAGTGTTGCCCAGCACGCTGAAGTCAAACGCGTTGTGAGTGTACTTCCAGATGTACTCGCCACCGACCACGAGATTCTTGCCGAATCCTTGTTGCAGGCTGGCGTGAAACTCGTTACGGAAGCCTGGGTGCAAGACGCCCAGAACGCCCGGATTGCACAGAAGCAGCGGGTTCAACACCGCATCTCCGCAGCCTATGCTGGACAGCACCAGGTTTTCATTGAACGGGGTTTCCAGAGTGCGGGCGTAGGAAACGGCCGTAACCGTCTTGGTCTGCTTCACCTCATAGGCGATTCCCAGCCGCGGCTCCAACTGCCTGGCGTCAGCCAGTCCGTTGTACCTGTCGCCGCGAACGCCCAGATTCAGGTTCCAATTCCCGAGCTTGATCTGGTCCTCCAGGTAGAAAGCGAACTCTTTCACATCGGTGTGGCCGAACCACGTGTAATCCGAACCGCCGCGGGTCAGGTCGTAAGGGGTGAGTACGGGGAGGTAGTTGGGGTTAGCGAAGGAAGTGATTCCGTCGCATCGACTCTGGCTGGCGTAACCGGGCAGCGGATTGCCGCTCACGTCCACGCAGGGCGAGTCATACGTGTTCTCGACTACTCCCAGCGAATCGTGCTCGCGCAGGAAGGTCTGTTCGTATTGAACACCGGCGAGAAGGTTCTGGGGCCCGTGCACCCAACTGTAATCAATGTGGCTGCCAACGTTGTTGAGGGTGCGGAACTGGGAGATGGAGGAGGTTTGCAGGTTCGAGGGGCCGAGGTCGGCCAGAGGATCGCCGCTGGGATAGTAGTTATATCCGTCGCGGCGGTTGTAGATGGTCCAGTTCAGCACCGCGTTCTGGCTGATGATGTGCGTATAGGTTGGGGCGATGTTATAGGTGCCGATCTTGGAGCGCTGGTCGGCGTCGCCCACGTTTACCAATGTGGGGCTGGGACTGGCGCCGCCGCCGCTGGCGGGTCCGCCGTTCAGCACGTTCATCACATTCACGTTATCGTACGCGTTCGGAGTCTCAAACCACGACCGGCTGTAGTTCAGGTCCAGGTGGATGGAATTGGCGGAATTAAAGCTGTAGTCGATGCGGTCGAATACGTTCTGCTCATTGCCCTTGTCATGGAAGACGGTGAACTCGGGCGGATCGAGGAAGCGGCCGGTGTTTAGTCCGTCCATCTCAATGAAGTTGCCCCAGTTTTTGCCGCCGTAGGAGAGGTCGAGGCCGCCGGTTGCCGACCCGAAGCTGCCGAAGGAGCCGTAGATGTTTCCGGTGGGAGTTGTAACACCCTGGCCGGAGCGCGTGGTGGCCACGATGACGAGGCTTGTTTTGCCGCCGTATTGTGCCGGAGGCGCGCCATCGATTACTTCCAGCGACTGCACGGCATTGGTGGGCAGCTGGTTGGAAAAGACTTTGCTTTGCTGGTCGGTGATGGGTTCGCCATCGATGGAGAACGAGTTGGATGCGTGGTCGCCGAGGCCGTGAAAGAGTCCGTTAGAGTCAGCGGCGACGCCGGGACTGGTCTCCGTTACCAGCGCGCTGAGGCCGGAGGACATGCTTTCCAGCGGCACCTTGTTGAACAGATCGCGGTCGATATCGATGTGGAAATCGGGGTCGTCTTCGACCATGGGACCCTGCGACTCAACGGTCACGGTCTGGGTGGAGCTGCCGACCTGCAAAGTGAGCTTGAGGTGGGTGGCCACGGCCGAGGTCACGGAGGTGTTCTGGCTCAACGTGGCGAAGCCCTTGGCGGTGACGTCGATGGAATAGGGGTTGAACGGCACGTTGGTGAATTCGAATTGGCCGGCCGCGTCCGTTGTCGCGGTTCGAGTGAAGCCGCTGACGCTGTTGACGATGTGGATGGTGGCGCCAGGGACGACGGCGCCGGTGGGGTCGACGACAGTGCCCCGAAGGTCGCCGGCCTGGCCATTCTGGGCCAGCAGAACAATGGGCGAGAGGGCCAATATGAGAATGAAGAGTGCGCGGAAGGCCGCGCGGCCGGAAAAAGTGTTCAACGTACGCCTCCGTAAAATTCTGCTGAAGTGTGCGAAGCCCGGCCCCGCGGGATGCGGGGCTTAAATGCATCGAAGGGAAGCGCTTCCATCTCGCGAATCAGCAGCCAGTAGTTGTGCGGCTACGGGTCCGGCTCTCCATGAGAGCGGCGGCGATGAATCGAGCTGAAAGAGGACGAAAGGGCGCTTCAGCAGGAGGCTGGCGGAGGGCGGATAAACTGCGTGGAATACCAGGAGCGGGAAACCGGACGGACTTGCTGGACGACAACCGGACTGTCCAGCGGGACCAGGACGACGACGACAGGGGCTGCCACTGCGATGGGCGCGGCAGAATGCAGCACGATGCAAAGGGAACAGTGATCGGCTTCGGCGCTGCTGGTGTGGATGTGCGCGACCTGCCCGAACGCCAGCAGCAGCAGCAGGAACAGGCAAAGCACCGTTGTCGCCATCGCAAATGCGCGCGACCCCGTGGCTTTGTTCCGTCCTGGCTGGAGTGCCATGAAGCGTTTGTACCCCTTCTACTCAGGATACACAGGTTTTTGATGCCTGCGCATGGTTAGACGCAAGCCGGGAATGGAGGGTAACAGGATTCGGCCAACCCACGGCGGAGGAAACCGTCTAAACTTTGAAGCGGGAAGGATGGCGGAGCCATGCGTGGGGTGAGGGGCACAAGTTCTTATCTGGCAGGGATTTTGGGGATCGTCCTGGCGGTGGCGGCAGGCGCGCCGGCGGCGAGAGGCCAGGAGTCGGGCCAAGAGCCGCAGCACAAGGCTCAGATTACGCCAGGCATTCCCGGAGTGCAGGTGAACCACCGCCTCATCCTGAAGGACGGCAGCTACCAGGTGGTTCGCAAGTACGAGATTGTTGGCGATCGGGTGCGCTACATCAGCGTAGAGCGCAACGGCGACTGGGAGGAGCTGCCGGCGAGCCTGGTGGATTGGGACGCGACCAAAAAGTGGGATCGGGACCACACGGACCAGTCGGACGATGCGTCGCCGGCGATGCGCGAGGCCGCCGATATCGACAAGGAAGAGGCCGACGAGCGCCAGGCGGAAAAAAATCGAATGCCCGAGGTGGCCAAGGGCCTGGAGCTTCCCGACGAGGACACGGTCTTCGTTCTGGACACCTTCCAGGGGACGCCGGAGCTGGTGGAACTCCCGGCGAACGCGCTGGCGGTGGACGCGCGCACCCATCATGGGCTCGCGGTTCTGAATCCGATGTTGGCGGAACGGGCGTCCATTGAGCTGCCGGGCAATCATGCCAAGGTTCATCTGCACGTAAGCGAGCCCGTTCTCTACCTCTCGCTGAACGTGACCGACAGCCACGAGTACGTTTTGAGCCACGCCATGACGGTGAAGACGGGCGGCGAAGAGAATGTGGCCAACGGCAAGCACGGCGCGCACTCGGCGCAGTCGGGCTTCGCCATTGTGCGCGTGGATGAACGCCAGGCAGTGCGCATCATCGGCTCGCTCAAGATCGGCCGCGACGGCAAGATCACCCAGAATGAGAACATCATCCCCACCAACGTGGAAGTGATGCCCGGCAAGCATTGGCTGAAGGTGACGCCGGCCCAGAAGCTCGAGATCGGCGACTATGCGCTGGTGGAAGTCCTCTCGCCCCAGGACATCAGCGAGACCGTGTGGGACTTCCGCGTGAACCCGACCATGGGCGACAACGAGGGAGCCATCACACCCATTGTGGACAACGGTCCGCAATAGAAGCGGGTGCGGCGCTGCGTAGGGATCGGATGGACGGGAGCAGATTGGGGTTCTCCCTGCCGGTCCGGCAGGATTAATATGGACTCGCCGCAGTTATCCCTGTCCCCGGAGGCGACAAGCGATGCCATCCAACGGCCACTTCTGGCAGCTTTCACTCGAGGAGTTGGCGCATAAATGCCAACAGTTGGCGCACGACAGCTCGAGCGAAGCGGATCCCAGCCTGCGCGAGGAGGCACGCCGGATTTACGGAGGCTGGACGGACGCCTTCTCCATCGACAAACACGAGAACGACGCCCAGGAGCGGATTGCCGCGGCCACCGCGTCCCTGCGCAACCGCACCATCGAGCTGCTGCTGAAAGCCGAGCAGGAGGCGAGCTAGGCCCCTTCGTGCTCGCGCGCCCGCATCATACGCAGGCGCCGCTGCTCCCATTCATCGGACGAGAACAGGCGCGGGCCCACCTCGATCAGCCGCGGCATCATGTTGAACAGCGCAACCCGGTTCCAGGGATGTCCGTTGCGCTGGCGAAAGCCCTTCTCATTCAGATCGCTCACGATGGCCGAATAGGAGAAGTCCTGGGCCAGTAGGTCCATCATCAGCAGCAGGACCTGGTTTTCGGCCGGGTGCACCTCCAGGCGCTTGCAGTCCTCTGAGATGCGCAGGCCGTAGGGAATGTCCTCGGCAAAGGCGTTGTCGGGCGGAGCCTCGGAGTCGGGCAGCTCGCGCCGCCACTCGATGGACACCATCTGCCACCCGGCGCCGGTGCGCTGCTGGATGATCTCGGGGCTAAAGGGCTGGGAGATTACGTCACGCATACGTTCGAAGTACGCCATAGCGGGCCTCCTGTGATGCTGCCTGGTGAGGTGCAAGCAATTGGGGAGCCGAATCGCCAAGCATATACTGGTTGTGTAACCATCTGTATTATTTAGGGTTACGGGATAAGCGCACTTCCCGATCGACTGCAGCCTTGTCCGATAGTGGAAGGAAATGTTCGCTTCCGGACAGGCATGCCCGTACCAAGTTTCCAAGGGCGAGAACTACGGTTTGCTGCAACGGCCCAAGTTCCCGGTGAAACTCCAGCACCTCCGCAAATCCCAACGAACCGTTGTATAGCGTAGCGTTACGCTATACAATTCTTGTAGCATGATTCGCGGCTTCCGGCACAAAGGGATCGAGAGGATTTTCTTGACCGGATCGAAGGCCGGAATCCAGCCGAATCACGCCATGAAGCTTCTTGATCAACTTACTCTTCTGAATGCCGCCACCAGACCAGACCACATGAATGTTCTTGGATGGAGGCTCCACGCGTTAGGCGGCGACCTCGCGGGACATTGGGCTGTAAGGGTAAATGGAAATTGGCGGCTTACATTTCGGTTCGATGGAGAAGATGCAATCCTCGTCGATTATCAGGATTACCACTGAGGACAGGAGTTCGCGCGATGCAGATGTTCAATCCCGCACATCCCGGAAGAATCCTTGCTTACTATTTCGAAGGGCGTTCGGTCACCGAGGTTGCCAAGCATCTAGGGGTCACCCGACCCGCGCTATCGCGAGTTTTGAATGGAAAAGCGTCCGTCTCCGCGGATATGGCACTGCGCTTCTCGGAAGCATTCAATACCGATCCGGAACTCTGGCTGCGCCTTCAGGCGCAGAGGGATCTATGGGTGGCCTCAAAGAAGAGACGCGCGAAAGTAAAGCCACTGGCGCAAAGCCGAGCTGCATGACTGCGCGCTGGCTGTCTACTCCCGTACGCCGATCCCCAGCGCCTTCATCTTGCGGTAGAGGTGGCTGCGCTCCAGGCCCAGCATCTCGGCGGCGCGGCTGATGTTGTTGCGCGCCTCCTCGATCTTCTTCTGGATATAGTCGCGCTCGTAGGCGTCGCGAGCCTGCTGCAGCGAGGAGAAGTTTTCCGCGCTTCGCGCCGGCGATTTGTGGGTGAGCGGCGGCAGGTGCTTGCGCTCAATGCGCAGCACGCGCGGGTTGAGGATGAGGACGCGTTCGATCACGTTCTTGAGTTCGCGCACGTTCCCAGGCCAGTGATAGCGGCTCAGCACTTCCAGCGCTTCTTCGCCGATCTCAGCAATACGGC
>CAWBIG010000075.1:0-42842 GCA_963788435.1 uncultured Acidobacteriota bacterium
GTTTCGCGTATGCTAGGGTTCCATTCAGAGGGAAATCCCGACTAAGGAATGTGCGCAGGAGACTGCTCGCCGTTTTTGAGGCGAGGGAGCTGAGATGCGGATGCAGGTAATGAATCAGGAATTGAATGTAACCGGGCGAGGGCTGCGGATCGCGCGCATGGATGGGGACGGCTATTGCTTTCTTCCCGATCCGGAAGCATTCGTCGCCACGCTTCGCAAGAGGCGGGACCGGCCGGATCTGTTGACGTTTGTGGAGCGGGTGAACGTTTCCGAGCGGCGTTATCCCTATCGGATGGAATGGGACAACTATGCGGTGATTCCCGTGACCACATTCGAAGCCTATTTCAAGGACCAGATCCAGAGCGTGGCCCGCAACCGCGCGCGGCAGGCGGAAAAGAAAGGAGTTGAACTGCGCGAGGTGGAGTTCGGCGACGAGTTGGTGCAGGGCATCTGGGAGATTTACAACGAGTCGCCGCTGCGGCAGGGACGGCCCTATCCCCATTACGGCAAGAGCCTGGAGACGGTATATCGGGAGGAAGCTACGTTCCCGGACTGCTCGGCGTTTGCGGGCGCGTATTTTGAGGGCAAGCTGATCGGGTTCATCAAAGTGGTGTGGGACGACCAGAAGGTGCAGGGCGGGCTCATGAACATCCTTTCGAAGCTGGCACACCGGGACAAAGCGCCGACCAACGCGCTGGTGTGCGAGGGGGTGAAGATCTGCGAGAGGAGGGGGCTGAAGAACCTGCTTTACGATCATTATGCGTGGGGCAGCAGGCCGAAAGACAATTTATCGGAATTCAAGGATAAGACGGGGTTCAAGCGGGTGGACGTGCCGCGCTACTGGGTTCCGCTGACGCCATGGGGAACATTGGCGCTGCAGATGGGCCTGCACCGGAGCTTTGTCGATCGTCTTCCGGACGAACTGGGGAACAAGCTGCGCGGGCTGCGCGCGGACTGGTACCAGTGGAGGCATGGCGCAGCGAAGGCAGGGGCCTGAGAAGGCGGCCATGCCAGGAATCGCAGGAATCATTACAAAACGGCCGCGAGAGCAGGCTTCAGACGAGCTAAGGCGGATGGTGGCAGCCATGTGCCATGAGCCGTTCTACGTTTCCGGCACATGGACGGATGCGGAACTGGGCATCTACGTGGGGTGGGTTGAGCTGGAAGATCCCGGGCGCGGGGCGATGCCGCAGACCAACGAGACCGGGGACAAGTTGCTGGTGTTTTCGGGGAGCGATTTCCCCCCGCCGGGGACAGCGGACCGGCTGCGGGAGCGGGGACACCGGGTTGGGGAAGGGACGCTGGCGCATCTGATCCATGCCGCGGAAGAGGATGGCGAATTTCCCGCGGGAGTAAACGGGCAATTTCATGGATTGCTGGTGGACCGGGCGAGGGGCACTGCGTTGCTGTTTAACGATCGCTATGCGGCGCGGCGGCTCTACGTCCACGAGGCCGAAGACGCGTTTTATTTTGCGGCGGAAGCCAAGGCGCTGCTGGCGGTGAGGCCGGAGCTGCGCCGGGCGAGCGCGAAGGCGCTGGGCGAGCTGGTGAGCTGCGGGTGCGTGCTGGAAGACCGCACGCTGTTTGAACGGATCGGCATTTTGCCCTGGGCCGCGGCATGGAGCTTCCGCAACGGCGCGCTGGAGACGAAGGGTCAGTATTTTTCGCACCGGGAGTGGGAAGAGCAGAGCGAGCTGGAGAGCGAGGAGTATTACGGGGCCATGCGGGACGCGCTTGTGGGCAACCTGCCCCGCTATTTCCGCGACACCGGGCGCATTGGTATGTCGCTGACCGGCGGGCTGGATACGCGCATCATCATGGCATGGCATCGGCCGGAGGCCGGCTCGCTGCCCTGTTACACCTTTGCAGGGGCGCAGCGGGAATCGCGCGATGTGCGCATTGCACGCAGGATCGCGCGGGAATGCCGGCAGACACACCAGGTGATTCCATTGGGGCAGGAGTTTTTGGATCGCTTTCCGTATCATGCGGAGCGGACGGTGTATTTGGCCGAAGGCTTGGCGAGCGTCATGCGGTGCTTCGGACTGTACGTGAACCGCAAGGCACGGGAGATTGCGCCGGTGCGGATGACGGGGAACTACGGCGACGAGATGATACGGCACTGGGTGGTCTTTCATCCCTCGCCACCACCCCATGGTGTGTTCAGCAGGGATTTCCTGCATGAAGTGGAAGCAGCAGGCCAGACCTATACGCGGACAATGGGGCAACTGAGGCCGGAGCAGGCGGCGATGCGGCAGATTTCCTGGTTCTTCCACGGGCATCAGGCGCTGGAAGGATCGCAGATCGAGATGCGCTCGCCGTTTTTGGACAACCAGGTGATCCAGACCTCGTACAGGGCCCGGGGGAGGGTTTACCCGACCAACGACGTGCGGGTGCGGATGATCCAGGACGGAAACGCGCGCCTGGGGCGCATCCGTACCGACCTGGGATACGCGGGCAGGGGCGGGAAGGCGGCCACGGCATTCTGGTACCTGTTCCATCGCGGGACCATGCGAGCCGAATATGCCTTTGAGCATGGGGACCCGCAATGGCTGGCGTGGACGGACCGTTGGCTGCTGGGTAGACAATTAGAAAAGCACTTCGTGGGGATGCACAAGTTTACCCATTTCTCCCGGTGGTACCGGGAAGAGCTGGCTGGTTATGTGAGGGAAGTACTGCTGGACCGGCGCACCCTGCTGCGGCCTTACCTGAACGCGAAGGCCGTAGAGTCGGCTGTGGAAGAGCACTTGAAGGGGACGGCCAACCACACCCCGACCATCAACCAGTTGCTTACGCTCGAGTATTTTCACCGGCTGTTTGTGGACACGGCATGAAACTGATCGCCACCGTCATCACGCTTGCATTCATAGTGCTGCTGCTCCGCTGGAGCCGGGAGCGGAACTCGCGCGTGTCGTGGGCGATGGCGATCCCTATTGTGTGGTTCGCCGTCATCTGCTCGCGGCCGGTGACGCAATGGATGCATGCCGGGGGCGGCGATTACATGCAGCGGTACTCGGAGGGCAGTCCCCTGGATGCGTCTCTTTATGCACTGCTGCTGATACTGGGTTTGCTGGTGGTGAACCGGCGGATGCTGCGGCTGAAGGCGCTGCTGAAGGCGAACTGGCCGGTTCTGCTGTTCTTTTTCTACACCGCGGTCAGCCTTTCGTGGTCGGATGACCCGGCAGTCGGGTTCAAGCGCTGGATCAAGTCTCTGGGCGACCTGGTGGTGATCCTGGTGATTCTGACCGAGGAGGATCACGAGGCGGCCATCCGGCGCATGTACACCGTGGTCGCCTCGGTGCTGCTTCCGCTCAGTGTGCTCTTCATCCTCTTTTACCCGTCGCTCGGGACAAATTTCGATCCCATCGATAAAGTGACCATGTACACCGGCGTGGCGACGTTCAAGAACCTGCTGGGCATCACCTGCATGGCGTGCGGGGTGGTGTCGCTGTGGTCGCTGATTGGTGCCTGGCAGCACGGCGAAGATCCCGATCGCAAGCGGCACATTTTTGTCCATGGCGTAAATCTTCTGCTGGCGGTCGGCCTGGTGTTACGAGCGGATTCAATGACATCGTTCTCGTCGCTGGTGCTGGGCGGGATGGTGCTGGCGGCGGCGTCGACCCCGTGGATGCATCGTCGCCGCGGCGTGTTGTTGGCGCTGATTGTCGGCACCATCGGGATAGCCGGATTCGCACTATTCCTCGATTCTGGTGGCGAAATGGTGAAAGAGCTCGGGCGCAATCCATCGCTGACGGGAAGGACGACGATCTGGCGGGCCGTGCTGGCACAGCACAGCAACCCGATCGTGGGCGAGGGATTCGAGAGCTTCTGGATGGGCAACCGCATGCAGTCGGTGTGGTCGATGAGCCAACAGGGAATCCAGGAGGCGCATGACGGCTACCTGGAGCTGTATCTCAACCTGGGTTGGGTGGGGATTGCGCTGCTGGGCACGATGATGGTGACCGGTTACCGCTACGGCCTGGAACTCTATCGGCGCGACGCGGAGGCGGGCTGCCTGCGGTTGGCGCTGCTGACGGCGGCCATCGTTTTCGGATTCACCGAGGCGGGATTCCGCATGATGAGCCCGGATTGGACCGGGTTTCTCCTGGGGGTAATGGCGATTCCGGCGGGGCTGGAACTGGCGGCGCAGAAGCTGCCTGCGCTGGCCCGGGAGCAGGAGCGGCAGCGCAAGGAAGTTCGGGTGCTGTATTAGGGTCTATCGAGATGGACACGCGGGCAACGCTGGGAGTGGCTTTTTCCCCGGCTGAAAGAAGATGGAATTGGGCGGGATGCTGTGAAGCCGTTTGACGCAAACGGCGCGTTTGCGCCGGCGGTGCCGCGGGGGGGAACTGCGTTGCGCAGCCTGGCTGTTCGCGGCGCGGGCATGAATATTTTCTCCGGCGCGACCGGCATTGCCATCCAGATGGTGGCCACGGTGGTGCTGGCGCGCCTCCTGGTGCCGCGAGATTTCGGCCTGGTGGCAATGGTGGTTACATTCAGCCTGCTGCTGACCAACGCCACGCCCAATGGATTTATCGATTCCATCCTGCAGCGCCAGGATATTGACCGCGCGCTGGCGAACAACCTGTTCTGGATCAACATGGGGCTGGGGGTGCTGCTGGCCGGAGTATTCGCCGGCGCGGCGCCGCTGTTGGCGCGTTTCTACCACGAGCCGGAGGTGGCGGGGATCACGATGGCGCTTTCGGTGACGATCCTGCTCAGCCAGGCGCCGTGCATTCACGCTTCGCTGCTGCGGCGGGCGATGCGGTTTCCTGCGCTGGCCAAGAACGACCTTGTGGCGCGGGCGGTGTCGGTGATTGCGTCCATCGCTTTTGGATTCGCGGGCTGGGGCTACTGGGCGCTGGTGATGGGACAATGCGCGCTGTACCTGAGCACCTTCATCGGCATATTGCTGCTGTGTCCGTGGCTTCCCGGGCTTCCGCAACGGCGGTCCGGCACCCGCCAGACGCTGATTTTTGCCGTGCACATCAGCACCCGATACAGCGTGAATTACTTTGTGCGCAACTTTGACAATGTGCTGGTGGGCTGGCGCTTTGGAGCCAATCCGCTGGGCTACTACAAGAAGGCGTACGACCTGTTCGCGATGCCGATGTCGCAGATCGTCTCAGCGAATTCGAACGTTGCGGTATCGGCGCTGAGTCGGGTGCGCGACGACCGGCCTCAGTTCCTAAGCTACCTGCTGGGAGCCACCGGCATGCTTGCCTTCCTGGGCATGGGGCTCGCGGGAGATTTCACGCTGATCGGCAAAGACATCATCCGCTTGCTGCTGGGACCGAACTGGGGCACCGCGGGCTTGATCTTCACATTTTTCGCGCCGGCCATCGGCATCATGATGGTGAACGGTGTGCATGGTTGGATCCACGTTTCGCTGGGACACGCGGACCGCTGGCTGCGCTGGGGCATTTTTGAGTGGGTGGTTACCATTTCGCTGTTCATTGCCGGCTTGCCGTGGGGCCCCCAGGGGGTTGCGGTGGCGTGGTGCGTGTCGTTCTGGTTGCTCACCCTGCCCGCCATCTGGTATGCGGGGCGGCCGATCGGGCTGGGCGTGGGCCCGGTGATCGCCGTGGTCTGGCGCTATATTGCGGCGGCGCTGGCGGCAGCGGCGGTCTCGTACATCGTCCTTGAACGCTTGCCGGGGTTGGATCAACTGCCCGGAGCGCGCGGAGCGGCGCTGCGGATCGCTTTTGTGACGCTGGAGTTTGGTGTGCTTTACTTTGCGGGAGTGGTGACCCTCCATGGCGGCGCGGCGCCGTTGCGGACCGCAGCCAGGTTGCTGAAAGATTTGCGGGTACGAAAACGCAGCAACGTTGAAGTTCCTAGTTCGTAGTTTGAAAATCGCAGAATTGCCCGCGCCGATTGGCGCTGCCGCTTACCACTTACGAGGGAGAATTGCCCGCACGAGTGGCATTGTCAGCCCCGGGTGCTCTTTGATGTGTTGATAGAAGGGACAATTACGCCGACATGCGCGACGCCGGTATCAGCCCCCCGAGGACAATAGAGCAATGAGAATTTGCATGGTGGCGTACTCGTTTTACGAGACCGATAACCGCGTGCGCCGTTACGCCGAGGCGCTGGCCCGCCGCGGCGACAAGGTGGATGCGCTCTCCATTGGACTTCCCGGGCAGCCGCGCAAGGAAGTCATCGAAGGCGTGCGCGTGTTCCGCCTGCAAACGCGCGTGCGCAATGAGGGCGGTCCGCTCAGCTACCTGATCAAAATGCTCTTCTTCTTTTTCCGCACGGCATGGTTTCTTGCTGCCAACCAGCTCCGTTCGCCCTACGCGCTGATCCACGTCCACAATCTGCCGGATTTCGAAGTGTTCGCCACTCTGGTTCCGCGGCTGATGGGAGCGCGCGTGATCCTCGACATGCACGAGATCACCCCGGAGTTTTACGACAGCAAATTCAAAATCGGCGAGCGGTCCTTCATGTTTCGTCTGCTGGCGCTTGTGGAACGGATTTCGATTGCCTATGTGGACTACGTGATCGTGGTCAACCACATGGTGGAAAGAGCGGTGCTTCGCAGGCGCAGCGTGCGCCCGGAAAAATGTACGGTGGTGCTGAATTACCCCGACCGGCGGCTCTTTCCCGGCCGCAAGCAGGCGCCCAAAACACGCGCAGGATTCACCGTGTGCTATCCCGGGACGCTGAACCGGCATCAAGGCGTAGACGTCGCCGTGGAAGCGATGGCGTTGGCGCGTGACAAAGCGCCGGGCTTGCACTTTCTCATCATCGGCGACGGCGCGGAGCGCGAGAACCTGCACCGGCTCATCTGCGAACGCAAGCTTGAGGATATGGTGACGATGAGGGGCACAGTGTCGCTGGAGCAGGTGGCGAAGGCCATGGAGACCATCGATGCCGGCGTGGTGCCCAAGCGCGGCGAGGGCTTTGGCAGCATTGCCTTCAGCACCAAGATTATGGAATTCATGGCCATGGGTGTGCCGGTGATCGCCTCGCGCACGCCCATCGACGAGTTCTATTTCAACGACAACCTAGTGGAGTTCTTTGAGTCGGGCAATGCGGAAGACCTCGCGCGAAAGATCGTGAATCTGATGCAATCGCCGGAGCGGGTGGCGGCTTTGCGGCAAGCGGGCGACGACTTCATCGCCGCGAATAACTGGGACGTAAAACGGCAGGAGTATTTTGCGCTGGTGGACCGGCTGGTGGGAAAGCGAAGCACCGTCGCCGACGAGGCCAGCGCATAAAAGCGCATGGGGTCGCAGTTGCCCCGGGCTTCCTTAGACCGCGCCCATGCGGAGTTACTATTAAGACTTGCCGAAGTTCCGCGACGCAGCCTTGAATAAAGATGAAACCCCGATTTTCCGCAAAAGGCAGATGGGCGCTGTGAGGCGATGCGCCTGGGCACTGGCGCTGGTGGGGACGTTGATTCCGGCGCTTGCCTCAGCGCAGCCCTGGAAGCCCTTTCTGGATGCGAACCGCGCCATCGACTGGTCGTCAGCGGGAGTGGGCGGAATTCCCCAGCGAACAACGGTGTGCGTCCGGCTCACCGCAACAGCCACGGTAACCAGCATCAATGCGGCCCTGGCTGCGTGTCCTCCAGGTCAGGTCGTGCTGCTCGCAGCCGGCACGTTCACCGTTGCCGGAACCATCCACATACCCGCCAACGTAACGCTGCGCGGTGCGGGCGCAGACCGAACCATCCTCGCCGCAACCGGAGCGGGTGAGGCCGTGATCGCCATGGGGAACGGGAGCGGCGCGTTCGGCGCTCGCGTAAAAATGGGCGCAGCAAGGGCGGGCGCCGCACAAATCGAATTGGAATCGCCAACCGGAGTCGCGCCGGGAAAGTTTCTGGTCATCGCGGAAAAGAACGACCCGGCGTTTGTCACCGCGGCGGGAAGCGGCGGAAACTGCAATTGGTGTGATGGCGGCTGGACTCGCGACGGCAGCACGGCGCGCGGGCAAATTGTGGCCGTTACGGCCATCAACGGCCACACCGCCAGCATTTCGCCCGCACTCTATAGCGACTACACGCACTCGCCCGAAGCGGTTCCGTTTGCCATGGCGGCCAGCTTCGCCGGGATTGAAGACTTGCAGGTTCGCGCCAGCAATACCGGGTACGACGCCAACTTCAAGCTGGCCATGTGCGCCTATTGCTGGATCAAGGGCGTCGAATCCAATTACGCCGACGGCGATCACGTCGACGTGCAGTTCGGATTCCACGACGAGATTCGCTCGAGCTACTTTTCCAACGCCTACCTGCATAAGCCCGGCGCGCATGACTCTGACATTGACTTGGCTCTCAAAACCAGCGCCGCGCTGATCGAAAACAACATCATGGAGCGGTTGCATGACTCCGTGATGCTGGAGTGGGGCGCGGCGGGCAACGTCGTTGCCTACAACTACATGATGGGCGAATTCGACTCGGGCTCGCCCAATGTGGTGATGGGAAGCATCGATTTCCACGGCTCCCACCCGCAGTTCAACCTGCTGGAAGGCAACGTGCTGGCGTCCATTTATGCGGATTCGGTCTGGGGCAGTTCCAGCCAGACCACGATCTTCCGCAACTGGGTTACGGGGACCAGCCGCGTATGCGCGCCGCTCGAAGGGCGGGCCACGGTCACCTGCGCGGCAGCAAACGGGCATTACGCATTCCAGGCCGCGCGCGCCGTACAGCTTTCGTATGTGGCTACGCGCAACAACGTGGTGGGCAATGTGCTGGGCAGCGCGCAGATGCAGGCGCTGCGCACAGCGGGCGGTCCGGTCCCGCAGGCTGCCACAATCGAGTTCCCGGCGCACCGCACTTATGAGACGGCTACGGCAATCTCTTTCGGCTATGGGAGCGAGAACGACGACGGGCAGGGCGATGGGTGCGGCGGAGGCGTCCCGCCATGCCATGCGGCGGGTACGTCGCGCACGGATGTAGTCAACGGCAACTTCAACAACATAACGGGACGGACGGATTGGCTCGACAACGCGAGCCGGGCGCTGCCGGCGTCGTTTTATCTCCCCACAAAGCCGGCCTGGTGGGGCTCGCTCCCGTATCCGGCGATTGGTCCCGATGTGAAAGCAGCGGGGGGCCCGGCGGCACATAGTGCGGGAAATCCTGCCCAAACCTGCTATACCAAGATCATGGGCGGAGCGGACGGCGGACCGGCGAGTCCGCTGGTTTTTAACGCCGCCAAATGCTATGGCGGGGCACGGTGAACCTGCGTTGGAAGGGTAACCATTGCCGGCGGAAGGAGAACGGTCCGGCGTTATAGCTTAACTTATTGAATTGCTTTCACTTGCCTCAGCCTTTTGCAAGATGTTTCGCCTGGTTACCAAGCGGGGAGGCGGCTTTCCCCCCTGTTTGTGGGATAGTGGTTTCGATTGCAGTGACTTAGCCTGTACGGCGAGAGCATTTTTCTTCTTTTTTGCCCACAGCAGGTGACCCAGCCGTGTCGCCGGCCACGGGAAACGAGGGATGCAGGGGATAAGGGTCAGAGCCAAACAATGGGAACCACGTTGCCATCGAGCCGGATTATGCTGCGCTTCTGGCGCCAAAACCGGCCGGCTCCATCGCT
This sequence comes from uncultured Acidobacteriota bacterium, assembly GCA_963788435.1. Taxonomy (GTDB): domain Bacteria; phylum Acidobacteriota; class Terriglobia; order Terriglobales; family Acidobacteriaceae; genus Telmatobacter. Next base: position 9,540 of record CAWBIG010000075.1, read on the forward strand.
GGGAGATGGGGAAGGGCGGAAGAGCGGAAACATGAACCGGTACTCTTCAATTTCTATGGTTTTTCTATTCCTGGCGGCAATGGCAGGCGTGTGCGCGGGACAGGCGGGCATCCCCGCGCCGCAGGCTTCCGCGCCGGCCGCCGCCGAACAGCAGCAGCCTCCCGATCCACAACTGAAGCCCAACCCGATGGAGGCGCTGAGGAAGTTTGAGCCTGCGGCCGACGAGGAATATCGGCTGGGCCGCGGCGACGAGATCACCATCGATTTTTCCGGCAGGCCGGAGTTGCAGGCCAAGCTGGTTGTGGGGCCCGACGGCCGCATTACCCTGCCGGTGGCCGGTGAAGTGATGGTGGCCAACCTGACCAGGGAGCAGGCCGCAAGCAAAGTGGAAGAGGTGCTGTCGGCGTACTACTCCAACCTGAGCGCAATGATTACGGTGACCAAATACACCGCCAACCGCGTGCTGGTGCTGGGCGCGGTGGATCATCCTGGGCCGGTTACGTTCGACGGGAGCCCTACGCTGCTTGAGGCGATTACCCGCGGCGGCTTGCCCACGGTAGGCCCTGACAAGCGTCCGCAGATTCCCGACCAGTGCACGATTTATCGTGGCAGCGGCCAGGTCATGACGGTGCAGTTGCGCTCCCTGATCGATTCAGGGAACCCGCTGGCCGATCTCAGGCTGCGGCGCGACGACGTGATTTATGTTCCCGATCCCAGGGAACGGTTCGTGTCTGTTCTCGGCGAAGTCAACCATCCGGGCGCGGTCGCGCTGCTGTCGAATTCCACCCTGCCCAAGGTGCTGGCCGATGCCGGCGGAGTCACTGAAAAGGCGGGCGGCCATCCAAAAATCGTCATTGTCGATCCCTCCACCGGAACCAAGCGGACCATTGAGTTTAATGACCTGATGAATCCCGCCAAGACGCTGGAAATTACGCTGAAGCCAGGCGACATCATTTTCGTGCCCCAGAGCGGGTTTTACCGCTTCACTTGGTACGTTTCCAGTCTGAGTCCCTTTGCCGAGCTGGCCACGCTGGCGGCCGTGAACGGAGCGCTATGAAGAGCATGAGGGAGCTGGCTCCGTACGAGGAACCTCCGCGGGGGCCAATGAGAGGCGCGGCCGCCGAGGCCAATCCCATCCGCCGCATGCCGGCGGTGAACCCGGAGCAGACCTTCTTCCACTTCGATCTGCTGCGCGCGCTGGAAATGCACCGCGGGCTGGCGCTGGGAATCTTTCTTACCGCGCTGGTGCTTTCGGGAGCCTACCTGGCGCGGCGATGGCACACCTACAAGGCGGAAAGCCTGGTTTACGTCCACTCGACGCCGCAACTGCTGGACAACTCACCGCAACAGGAAAGCTGGCCCCACGACTCGAATACCTACGAATCGTACATCCAGCAGCAGATTCATAACGTGACCCGGGAAGATGTGCTGGCGGGAGCGGTGCGGCGGATTCCCGGTTTTGAGGGAGCCAAAGAGAGCGAACAGGCGGCCGCGGACCGGCTGGGCGGCAATCTCCTGGTGGAGCGGGTCAGCACCGGATACCAGATTGCCATTACGGCGACGGCGGGCAGCGCGGATGAAGCGGCGCAGATGGCGAATGCAGTGGCCGAGAGCTTCATTGACAGCGCAACCAAAGAGCTGCGCTCCGGCGATACGCAGCGGATCGCGCTGCTGGGTGAGGAACGCGACCGGGTGATGAAAGAGCTGGCCAGCGACCGCGCCGAGCAGGACTCGCTGAATAAGCAGCTGGGAGTCGCCGCGGTGGGGACGGCCACGCCCGATCCGTACGACGACCAGATTTCGGCCATTCGTACGGAATTGGTAAAGGCGCGCACTGACAATGACGAAGCCGCGGCCAAGCTGATGGCCACGGCCGGCGGCGGGCTGTCCTCAGCTGCGCTGGACGCAGCCGCGGATGAGATCGTCGCGGCCGATCCTGGGCTGATCAGCATGAAGACGGCGCTCAACAAGCGCCGCTCCGACCTTATTTCGCAGATGGCCAACCTCACTCCTCAGCACCCGCTCTTTAAGCAGGATGCGCAGGAGCTGGCCAAGATCAACATTTCCCTCGATGCCATGAGCAAGGACCTGCGCGCCAAGGCCGCCCAGCAGATTGAGCAAAAGCTGAAGACCGATCTGGAGCGCACGTCGGGCGTGGAAAATCGCCTGAATGCGCAGCTTGCGCAGTTGACCAGCGCCGCCGGCAGCGCCACTCCGCGCCTGCAGCGCGCCAACGATCTGGCCACTGATATCGCCCGCCTGCAAGCCCGCTTTACCACGGTAGACGAGCAATACCGCAACCTGACCATCGATAATGCGGCGCCGGGAGCCGTCTATCTGTCGGCTCCGGCCATCGCGCCGCTGCACGCCGACCGCAAGAAAGTCTACCGCAACGCGCTCATCGTGTTGCTGGCGGGACTCATCTTTGCCCTGGCAGCGGCACTTATTGCCCACAATCTCGACCCCCGCGTCTACATTGCCGCGGACGTGGAGCGGGTGCTGGGGTTTGCCCCCATGGCTCTGCTTCCCGATCTCTACGAGGTCGGCACCGGCGTTGCGGAGGAGTACATGCTCAGGCTGGCGGCGGCGGTGGAGCATGCGCATCAGCAAGGGCACCTCAACAGTTGCATCTTTACCGGCGTGGCGCCCGGAGCCGGCACCACCACGGTATCCACGCGCGTCAGCACCATGCTCCAGGCAATGGGCCGCTCCACCGCGCTGGTGGATGCCATAGGCGCATCGTCCGAAGAGAACATCCATCCCGGAAGCGATCTGGTGCACGTGCCGCGTGGCAGCCGTTCCACAGCTCTGCTGCGGCGGATGACCGGGGCCAACCGCGACACCATCGTGGTCACCGATACCGCCCCCTTGCTCATTTCCGGCGAGACGGAATACCTTGCCCGCTTCGTCGATTCGGCCATCGTCGTCATCGAGTCCGGGACCACCACCAAGGCGCAGTTGCGGGAGGTGGCGCAGACCCTGGAGCGGCTCGACGTATCGGCAGTGGGGTTTGTGCTCAATCGCATTTCCATGGAGAAGGGCAATCCTGCGTTTCGCGGCTCTGTGCACGCGGTTGAAAAGCATTTGAAAGCTCAGGCGCGGGCATTCGAGCGCAAGCGTTCGCGGAGTTCTGCTCCCGCCGCGGAGGCTGCGGAGCGCCCGGCCGCGCACCCCAGAGCTGCTTCCGAGCCGGCCAAATGGCCTGCGCACGCGGAGTGGCGGGCGGACGATGAAACGAACGAGAGGGAATTTGTACCAGCTCGTGAGACGATGTTGGTGAACCAGCCGGATTTGGGAGAACCTGCCCCGCGGGTTAGTTTTGCCGATGCGCCCGGGAGCTGGGAAACGGAGAGCTTCATGCAATCGGAGAAGGGAGAAAATGCGGCCGCCGGCAGCGTGCGGCGCGAAATGTCCCCCATCGAGCCATGGGCTGAAGGAGCTGACGGCTTCCTTCCCTGGGAAGCAGAGGTAAATGCGCGCATTCGTGCGCAGTTTGCCGCAGAGGCGCCCACGGCTTACGAGGACGAATCTGCCGACCTCGGCAGCGATCCTTTCCTTCAGGAACCCACGCCCGTCTTCGGTTCCGAAGACGCCGTTTTGATTCCATCAGATTTTCGCGCCACCGGAGAATCCGTAACCGATACGGCGAATGCGGCTTTCCTCGAGGAGTCTCTCGAACCCTCCGCGCACTTCTCTGAATCGCCGTTCTTCGCGGCGGAGACCACGGAGCGCGGGCCTTCTGAGGAGCGGATTCAACCGGATTTTGAGACCTTTCGAGCGCCCGTCCAGCCGCCACCGGCGGACGCGATTCGAATGCCGGATCCGGAGCCGAGCCAGGCTCAAAGTTGGAAGGCCGTACCCGCGAAGCCGGCACGAGGCCGTGAAGGCGTCCAGGTGATCCTGGGCGGCCAGCAATCTGCTCCGCTCACCGGGGAAGAGGTGCCGGTTGCGTGGCGGGAACTGCTGCGGTCGGAGGCTGAAGCTGCGGACGCTGCCGTGCCGGTGGAAGAGCAGGCCGCCGCGTTTGCGGATAGCCTGGGGACGCAACCGCGCCGCCCCGATCCATTTGAACAAATGAAGCAGGCGGGGGCGTTCCGCGAGCCGCTGAAGGAGTGGTGGGAGGAACTGGCCGCGCCATTGGAACAGCCATCAACGGCCCATGCGCCTGCCTCGGAGCCTGAGCCGGCGTCCGTGACTCCGGAAGCCGCGGTGGAGATTCCCGCGGCCGCCCCCGCCGAGCCCATCACAGAACAGGATGAAGCCTTGTATTCCGCCGCCAATCGCCTGAGCGGGTTGCGCAATCTTCTTGTGTCGCTGGGGATCCAGACCCTTCACCACGAAGTGGAACAGCGCAAAGCCGAGGCCCAGAGCGATGCGCGGCCACCAAGGGCGCCTGTGCCGGAGCGCGCCATCCAGGCCCAGCCGGCCAGCCCCGACCCGAGCGGCAATCTTCCCGGCGATTCCGTGACGGCGCGTCCGGAGATCATTCCGCCGCGCTTCCAGGCGGAAACCACGGAGCACGAGAAGGCTGCGAAACAGCCGAAAACACCGGTCAAATCGCCACGAGTCTGGGAGAACTCCGACGACGTGGATACTCTGCCGTCGCGGCGGGGCCAGTACCGGCGGAATCACTAACTCAGTCGTCAGTTGCAGGTGAAGGGGCTCGATCCGCCACCGGGCTGTGCCCTTTTTATCGCGGCAGTATCGCCGTAATGACCATCAAAGAACAAATAGCCGAAACATCCACCAGATTAGAAAAAGCGCGATGATCGCGACGAAGATATGACCAATCCATTGGCCCGGTGTTTTCGGATTTCCGAAATTGAACATTCAGGAATAGTAGCATCCCGCCTGGCTTCTCCTGCCATACGCAAGATACGCACCAGATGACAGTGGGTCGATCGCAGTCAGATCGTTTCCGCGCCCTTCTCGACCATCCACTTCCCGTAGGCGCGGTAATCAATCGCCGGGGCCGTGCCGCACCCCTGCAGGCGCGCCATCAGCTCTATCAGAACAGTGCCGGGCGCTTGTGGATCCAACTCGAATGCGGTCGCTTCCGCCCCCCGCATCCGAACGTCCCCACCGATGCGCAGCACCCAAAGTCCAGTTTCCCCGGCCCCTCATCGGCCATCACCGTGGCCTAGCGCGCCCGGTACCGCTCCGGCTGGTAAGTATCGAAGATGCGGATCCAAACCTGCTGGCTGGCTTCGCCCAGGTTGCTTGAGTGACCAATGGAGTCGTGGGCCAGCCGAAGATCGCGCTCAACCTTCTCCGCCAGCCCCTGAAGTATGGCGCTGGCTGACCAGGATACAGATGGACCATTGCGAGCCATGGACGTGTCCTCCTTCAATGCGGGCGCCGAGGAAGCCAGGCCGCCATTAGCCACCGGCCTCTCCTCTATTGAGGGTGCCCCCAGTCCCTCGTCCGCCGCGGCGGAGTAACCGGGGAGATAGCTCTCTCGGCAGAAGCAGAGTTATCCGAGTATGACTCGAAGCCATAACTCGCGCGGTGATCTAAGTCACTCGACAGGAGAGCAGTGGCTTCCTAAGTGAATAACTCCGCAGAGAAGCAATTACCTTTGCACCGGGCGAGTTACCGTTACAAATTCAGCGCGGCGAGTGCACCGCCGCGTGCGGGTGACTACCTTGGCAGCCGGGACCAAGTCAGCAACTTTGCTCTTCGCCATCCCGTGGCCGCAGCGGCCGCAACCATGTTTACGTCTTCCTTACAGATTCTCTACGGCCTGCTCACGGCATGTTCATGCGAACCTGATTCGTTCCACCGCAACATTGAAATCAGTCCGGTTCCAGAATTCCAACATCTTGTCGCGCGAGGATGGATCGACCTCTGGCGGTATGTTCCGCCCGCGCAAATCATCCCCAACCGGCCTGAACCTGTTGCCACGCCGTGGCAGCGGAAAGAGGAGATGCAAATGAACACCGATGGAGGTCGGGTCATACACGCAGCGCACACTTACGCATTCATCCGCGCTCGCAGAAGGCGCGGGATGCGGCGCATCGAGCACCCTCACGATCTTCAATCCCGTGGGGTCCGGCTATCGCGGAATTCAGTTTTGCAGGTGGTTGGTGCTCTGGCGATGTTCGTGCTGTGCGCCGCTACGGCATTTGGCCAGTCCACATTTGGCTCCATTCGCGGAACCGTGCAGGACACCACCGGCGCCGCCGTTCAGGATGCGATCGTCACCGTGCATTCGCTGGATGAGAACGAAGAGCGCACCACCACTTCCGGCTCGAGCGGCGAGTTTGTCATTGAAAACCTGAAGGCCGGCCATTACAAAGTCGCGGTGCATAAAGACGGATTCACCGATTCCGTGGTTTCTTTGGCCACTCTCGAAGCCCGCCAGGAACTCCGCCTTCCCGTCACCCTGAGCGTGACCGCGGGATCCACCACCGTGGAAGTCAGCGCCGATGCGGCGCTGATGAATACCGAAAATGGAACCCTCAACCATACGCTTTCGAACCTGGACATCGTTCAATTGCCGCTCAACTCCCGGTCCGTGTCGAGCAGTCCTCTGGCGGCTCTGGCTGCATCTCCCGAGGTAACGAGGGACTCGCAGGGGAATATCGCGGTCGGGGGTGCGACGTCTTCGCAGACGGGCTTCTCGGTGGATGGAATTTCCACGGCCAACATTCGTTTCAACGGCGCGCTGCAGGATACTTATCCATCGCTCGAAAGCATCGACGAGATGAAAGTAACGGCGTTCGACAACAATGCGGAGTTCGCCCAGTTGGGCGACGTAACCTTTACCACCAAGAGTGGAACCAATAAACTGCATGGCAGTGCCTTCGAATATTTCCAGAACAGCGCTATGGATGCTACCGTTCTGAATTTCCCCCTCAAGGCTCCCCGGACCTTTAACACCTTCGGCGGAAGTATTGGGGGGCCGGTAACCATCCCCAGGCTGTACAAGGGGCGCGACAGGACGTTCTTCTTCGCCGATTATGAGGGAAATCGTAAGACCCAGTCTTATCCCGAGGAGCTTCTTGTACCGTCGGCGGCGGACCGGGCCGGCAACCTGAACGACCTGGTGCAGTCCCTGGGCGCCGGAGCTGTGATGAACCCGTTCACGGGCGCGCCTTTCCCCAACAACACCATCCCGGCCGGATCGTGCCAGGCCTGCATCAATCCGGTGGCTCTGGCTTTGTTGAACTACTATCCGTTGCCCAACGCCAGCAACCCGTCTTATAACTATCTGGCTCTCGTTCCCAACCCCTCGAACTCCGACGGCTTCGATGCCCGCGTCGATCACAATTTCAGTTCAAAGCAGCAGGTCTACGTGCGCTACAGCTTCAAGAACACGTTCTATAGCGAAGCCAACAACGCCGGCGTCTATGGCCAGGCCAACAATTTTCTGCCCAATGTCGGGGCACATGAACAAAGTCGCAGCATGGTGGCTTCCTACAACTATGCCATCACTCCCACCCTGGTGAACGAATTCCGTTTCGGGTTCGCCAATTACAACGAGAACGACAGCTTCCCGATCCAGGGGGCCACAGCCATTTCCGATCTCGGGCTCAACTTCGATCATCCGGTAGGCATCGCCGCGCATCCCACGGCCGACGCCTTCCCCACCTTCGATTTCGCCGACAGCTCCGTTACCAACATCGGGCAGGACAAGGTTGGAACCACCATCTCGCAGAATATGCAATTCACCGACAATGTCACCAAGGTCTTCGGGGCGCACACGCTTCGGTTTGGATTCGATGCCCGCAGGGAGCATTTCAATGCCGAGATGTACTTCGCGCCCTCTGACGACTTTGGCCAATTCACCTTCAGCGGTGGCCGCACCGGCTACTCTTTTGGCGATTTTCTGCTTGGAATGCCAGGCCCCTCTTACTTCGCGGTCATTGGCCCGCAAATGGATGCGCGCAGTGTCCACTGGGGCGTTTACGGTCAAGATACCTGGCAGGTAAACAGGCATCTCACGGCCAATTTTGGGATGCGGTGGGAACTGCTGCCGCCGTTTGTCGAAAGCAATGGCGATATCGCGACCTACCTTACGTCGGGGAGTAACTTGACTGTCGTCGTTCCTGACAAGTTCCCAAACTTTATCGCCAACAATTCGCTCCTCCAGCAGGTCAACACCGGCTTCCTTCAGGGATTCAACGCATGTTCGCTTCACACCGGGAGCCCGCTACCGTGCGATAACGTTGAAACGGCAAGCCGGGCCGGGCTTCCTCAAGGCCTTCGGGATTGGAACTGGCGTGATTATGACCCGCGCGTCAGCTTTGCCTATCGTCCCTTCAACAACGACAAGACGGTCATTCGCGCCGGCGTTGGCATCTATACCATGACGACCCTCGGGCCCATGTCTTTCAACAGCGGCATCATCGCCCTCTCTGACCTCCTCACCTACAACAATGCATCGCCGGGCTCTTCCGGGTTCTTCCAGTTTCCCAACACCTCCCCTCCCGGCGCGGCGGCATCTATTGGCGGCGGCGATTTCGAGGAGGCAAACGATCCCCACTGGAAGGATCCTTCGTCGGCACAATGGAACTTGACCCTGGAACGGGAGTTGACGCCCAAGACGGTCGTCAAGGTGAGCTACACCGGCCAGGGCGCCTACCATCTTCCCATCACCGTGGACGAAAACCAGATTCCGGCCAGCACCACGCCCTTCTCTGTCCCCAACAACGGCTATTCGGTCGTCGATCCTCGTTCGCCCTTCCAAAACTGGCTCCTGTTGATGGAGTCGTTTGCAAACGGCAATCAACACTATGAGTCGGGTATAGCGGAAGTCACCCATAAAGAGGGACATGGGATCGCGTTCCAGGCGAACTACACTCTTACCAAAAATATCAGCGACGCGCAAGGCAGCGACGCGCCCAGTGCAACCGCGAGCGAGGAGCCCTATGCCTCGGAAATTGCCAACCGTTTTAACATAAAGTCCGACCGCGGCAACGTGGTGGCAACCCCGCGCCAACGTGCCATGGTGACAGGCACCTACCAACTGCCGTTCGGAAAGGGAAAAACTTTCGCGGGACCCCGGCTCCTGGATCCAGTGATTGGAGGCTGGAACCTGAGCACGGTAACGACGATGCAGACCGGTGAGTGGCTCACCCCCACCATGCCGCCCAACGACGATCAGTCGAACACCAATTTGATTGAGCGAGCCTCCGGCGGGGCCATTGCGCGTCCTGACTGCGCCGGCAATTCCATCCCCCGGAATCGCTCCCCGCAGAGCTACTACAACCTGAGCGCCTTCGCTCTGCCGCCTGCGGATGCCGGTCGTTTTGGGACCTGCGGCGTGGGTATTCTTGAAGGGCCCGGCATGATCGACGTGGACGCGGGCCTGGCCAAACGTTTCAATGTTGGTGAGTCGATGCATGTTCGCTTCGAAGCGTCGTTTACCAACGTGATCAACCACACCAACTACGCGCCGCCGGCGCTGAACCTTGGGGAACCTTCCACGTTTGGCGTTTTGAATACCGCACTGCCGCAGGGACAGGGCGGCAACCGCACCGGCCAGGTAGCGCTGAGGCTGGACTTCTGATCCGGACAAGTTCTTCTTGTATCGATTGATTCGGCCCGCTGGCGAACCTCCGGCGGGCCGATTCTTTGGGGAGGGGACCTGGATTTAGTACCAACCAAACAATGGGATGGCTGAATGCGCGGCGGGGTCCACGATCAATATAGAGTGATTTGCGTCATTGTCTGCCATTTACAACGATCGTAGGACATGAATGCTGAAGCCGCGTGAGCCCCGGCGCGTCTAAGTACGTGTGTAAAGGGGAGTCTGGGGACTTTTCCAGGGGATTGAGACGTGACCTTGGTGATGCCTGGTGCGGATTTTCGCGGGTTCGTAACATTACCTGATGCACAATCATTAGAGAGGAAATCTGCGCCGTGCCGCGTATTCATTTTCAACTGCAACTTGCCGAGCTGAAGGACAAGATCCTGGCCATGGCCGCCCTGTCGCAGCAGACAGTGGAAACGGCCGTGGACGCCTACCTGCAGCGCGATGCCGGCCTCTGCCAGTATGTCCGCCAGAACGAGACCGCGATCAACACCACCCAGCGGGAGCTGGACGAGATGGCCTACGAGCTGCTGGCCAAGGAGCAGCCCATGGCAATTGATTTGAGGTTCATTCTTGCGGTCATCAAGATTAACGGCGATCTGGAGCGGATTGGGGACCAGTCGGTGGCGATTGCTCGCCGCACCCGGGAGGCGCTGGAGATCGGGCCAGTGGAACTGCCGGTGGACTTTGCGGTCATGGGCGAATGCACGGCGAACATGATCCGTTCCGCCATCCAGTCGTTGATTGAAGGCGATGCCCAGATAGCCGACCACGTGCGGGAGATGGATGATGAAGTGGACCGCATGAACCGGCGCGCCCACGCCGACCTGCTGGACCTGATCCAGAAGCAGCCCCGGAACACGCAGCAAGCCATGAACGGGCTGTTTGTGGCGCGATCGCTGGAGCGGATTGCCGATCACGCCTCCAACATCGCCACCGACGTAATCTTCTGGGTGCGCGGCGCCGATGTGCGCCACCAGCTCAGCATGGCGATGGACTGACGATCTTCCCCTGCCGGCCGATGATGGAGCTAACGGGGAAGGTACCGCTGAGAAATTCCTTGCTCTTATGTCGCCTGGGCAACTTATGCTCGGCATCGGGGTCATCATCGATGTGAGTCCACGTGAGGTATGTGGACTTCATTGAGGTGACCAAGCGGTGTTCCGATGCGGGGCGATCCTCCGCTCCATTGGTGTTTTTGGCGTTGGCTTTCTGATCCGAAATGGATGGGGCATGCACCTGAATGTGCTTTTGACAGGCAGGCTGAAGGGAATGGGCCGCGAAGCGGGATGCGAGTTGATGGCCAAGCGGAGCCCGTCGCGCATGGCCGAACAGTTTACCTACAGCGAGCCAGTGGTGATTCAAGCGCCGGCGGACCTGCCGGAAGGCTCCTACACGCTGCATTTTGAAAACTACTCGATGCCGGTGATGCACAAGGGAGTATTGTGGCTGGTGAACACGCCGCCTCCCGCGGATGCAGAGGCGGGCAAACCTGCGGTGGGGGCTTCCATGCGCGGCGAGGGGCGGGTCGGCCGGGCGCGCCGGCTCATTCGCGATCGGCGAGGGAATGCGTCGCGGCGGTAAGTCTGCGGTTTCGCACGATGGGCGTGGTGTGGCACCCCAGAAGTGCGTCGCATCCTCAGGCGGCGGGAAATGCAGGTCCTTCGACTGCGTTTGCCGCAAAAAGCGCGGCAAACTTCGCTCAGGATGACGGCCGCGTTCTTTCTCAAGTGAAGGGCCCGCGGCTCAAGCCGCCCGGATTCTTATGCGTCTCTTCAGCAGCCTGAAGGCTGCTGCTCCCTCCGCCCGTTCATCGCGATGAAACTGCGATGAACGGGGCACAGCGCCCGGCTTTTCTGGCGTCAGCGGCGGTGGGCGGCGCGGGTGTTGCCGAGGGCCAGCAGGGCGCCGGTAACTCGTGAGGCGGCGTGGCGCACCACGTCGCCTTCCACGGCAAAATCGCCGACGATGCAGTGGACGCCCATATTCTCAATGCGCTCGATATCGGCCTCGATGGGGGAAGCGTCCTCGGCGGCGTAGCGGGCCAGGGTATCGGGATTGAAGCGAGAGGTGTTGATGAGGGCATAGTCGAAGATGGGCGCGCGGGTGTGCTCGTAAATGCGCTCGATATGTTCGGAGGCGGCCAGGCCAAGGCTTTCGTTGGCCTCGGTCATGAGGTTACAGATAAACACGCGGATGCCGGCCGCTTTTGCCAATGCGGAGGGAATGCCCTGGACCAGGAGATTGGCAATGAGCGAAGTGTAGAGGGAGCCGGGACCCACAGTGATGAGATCGGCGTGCTCAATCGCTTCCAGGGTTTCAGGGAGGGCGGCGGCGTCTGGCGGATCGAGCATCAGCTCTTCAATGTGCCGCTGGGTAGCGTTGATGTTGGTTTCGCCGCGAACCAGCGAGCCGTCGTCCATGCGCGCGATGAGGGTGGCATTGGTGGTGGTGGCGGGATAGATTTTGCCGCGGGTGGCGAGGATTTTGGAGGCGAGCTGGATGGCGTGGGCAAAGTCGCCGGTAATCTCAGTGAGGGCGGCGACGAAGAGGTTGCCGAAGTTGTGACCTTCAAGGGAAGCGCCGGCGCGGAAGCGATGGTCAAAGAGGCGGGCGAGCAGGTCGCCTTCCTCGCTGAGCGCGACCATGCAGTTGCGCAGGTCGCCGGGGGCGAGCATGTTGAAGCCTTTGCGCAATCGCCCGGAGGATCCGCCATCGTCAGTAACGCAGACGACCGCGGCGAGGTCAGAGATGGCAGCCTGGAGATCCAGAGGCTGATGGGGAGGGGCAACGTGGCGGCACAACCCGCGCAACAGGGTGGACAACCCTGTGCCGCCGCCGAGAGCAACCACCCGCAGAGGCTTTACGTTCTCTTCGACTTCGAAACCTAGAGACCGGCCCTTTTGCAAAATCCACTCCGCGTAACCAGAGTTTACCAAGGAGCCTGATACATCAGGGGAGTTCCGGGTACAGCAGTTCGGTAAAGCGGGGATCGTCGAGCATATTCAGGAAATCGTTGTCAGAGCGGGCCTGGAGGCGGCTCCTTGAATTGAGTTCAATGGCGCGGGAGAGGTTGGCGAGGCAATCGTGGCTGCGGCCGGTGATGCTATCGAGGACGGCCATGCCGTAGTAGGCGTAATCGGCCTTGGGATGGGCGGCGATGATGGCATTGAAATGCTCGCGGGCTTCCTCATAGAGGCCCTGGTTCAGCTGGGAGACGGCGTAGTCGCAGCGTTCCTCAGGAGAGGCGAAGGAGAGCGATGAATGCTCAAGCTGACGCCGGCAGGTGGCCAGGTACATGCGGGAGCGCTCGGCGATATGCGGCGGCGCAATGGGCAGCAGTTTTTCCAGGGCAGCCAGCGCCTTGTCGTACTTTCCCTGCTGCACCAGGTGGACGGCGGCCTGGTATTGCGTGAACGCGGGTCCGCTTTCAGGCAGTGCAGCGGGCCTGGCCTTGGGGGCGGCAACGGGTTTCTTGCGGCTCGATACCGCGGGTTTGCTTGGTGGCATCGTTATCTCAAATCGAGGCACGATAAGAGCGGAAGCGCTGTGCGCGACACAGGAGACGCTTTCCACGCAAATCATGCGCTCAGGGCAACTTTATACGCATGGGCCTACTTCGCGTCAATGGTGGGGGCATGGCGGCGGGCTCCCGGGGTGCGGTTACGGGCTTTGCTGCCGTCATTTAATGTACATTGCTGCCGGTGACCGCGGTTCGATTCCGGCGCCGGGGGACCGTCGGCTAAGCAGGCTGGCCCCTATGATGGTGGCCGTCACCGCCATCGTCTTCCGAACGGGCGTATCCTCTGGAGCGAATGAAAGGCCAACACAACCGGCATCAGCGAACCGGGGAATACCACTTTCTCACTTTCCGTTGTTACCAGTGTCGAATTTACCTGGCATCAGTGGCGGCGATGGAACTGTTTGAGGATGCCCTGGAACGAATCCGCCGCCGCTATCTCTTTGCGGTCGGCGGCTACGTGGTCATGCCGGAGCACCTACACCTGCTGGTCAACGAGCCCAGGCGCGCACTCTTATCAGAGGCCATCAAGGGTCTCAAGCTATCCGTCTGCCTGCGTAGCGGCGAAAGGCCCTTCTGGCAGGCTCATTATTACGATTTCAACGTCCCGACGCACGCCAAGTTCATTGAGAAACTGCGCTACATCCATCGCAACCCCGTACCCCGAGGGCTGGTGGCGAAGCTGGAGGATTGGAAATGGTCGAGCTTTCGCCATTACGCCACCGGGTTGGCGGGGACAGTTGAGATCGAGTCGGAATGGACAGCGGGGCAACGAGGCTGGCAGTTGCCTGAGTGGATGCGGGATTACGGACCGCGATCCTCCACGGCCCCGGTCCCCAAAAGCTCGGGACCGGGGGCACCGTCTTCCGCTTCCCCGGTCCCCAAATGCTGGAGACCGGGGTACCGTCTTCCGCCTCTCGTCCTCCACCTCCCCGGTCCCCAAATGCTAGGGACCGGGGGCACCGTCAGTTAAGTAGTCTGCTCCAAGTTTAAGTAGTCTGATCCGAGTTCAGGAACGCCCGTAGATGGCGGGGTTCAGGGCTGGGTCGTTGTACATCTTCAACTGGCGGTAGAGCTTGAACCGGCGGGCGCCGGCCAGGGTGTCGCTCCACAGGTGGTTGAGGCATTCGGCCAGATCCTTGCGCTGCTCATTGAGCACCTCAAGGCGCTCCTGGTTCCGTTGCGTGTGTCCCTGGGGCGCGCCGGCGCGAAGGGCTTCTTCCCGGGTGTGATAGATCTTCAGGGCGAGGATGGAGAGCCGGTCGATGATGAGACCGGGCGATTCGGAATGGAGCGGGGCAGCGCTGTTGGGGAGGCCGCGCGCGGCAAGGTGCTGGAGGAGGGCCTCGTCGAGCTGCTCGGCGAGATCGTTGCGAAGCTGATTGGCGCGATCGATGCCCCGCTTTACGGCGGCGATTTCGGCGTCGGGTGCGCCGGGGCGGCGGGCCTCGTCCTCAATGTGCCACAGGTCGAAATTGGCGTGGTGCTGGCCGGCAACGAGGGAGAGGAACGGGTCCGGCTGCGGCGGCTCGGCGCCTGGCTTGGTGTGCCAGAGAGCCGTGAGCCGGTCGTGGAGGTCGGTGATGGAGTTGGCAGAGAGCATCAGAGGCGCGAAGCCAGGAGACGGATTTGCTGGCGGAGTATGTTGAGCAGGAAACTGAACAGCCCTGCGAAGGCGAGCCAGAAAAGGAAGTTGCAGGACGCAACCATCCATAAGGAGAGGTTGTGTCCCGACCTGCCGGCCAAGAAGTCGGCAAGCAGGCCGGGAACGACTAGGGTGAATGCGATGGTCTGGAGCCAGCGCTCGATAAGGTTGGAAGAATGGGCGGAGATGCGCTCGATGTTGAAGGTGACGGCAGCAGCGATGACGCCCATGACGACGCAGGCTGCCGCGTTTTTGATCCAAGTCCGCCGCATGGGATGCCCGGCTCCCGATTGGATGAGGTTGGGCTTTAGTGTAGCGCGCCCAGACTCATGCTGTAACAGGGTCTATGGTAGAACTATGCTGGTCCGGCGGTCCAAATCGAGCGAATGGGGAGAGTGAGAATGAGCGACGCGGCAGAGCGGATTCTTTTGATCTCCACCTATGAGAAGGGGCAGGATTTCATGCGCCAGTGCGCGGCCATGGGAGTGCGGCCGACGCTGCTGACGGTGGAGAAGTTGCGCTATGCCGACTGGCCCAGGGAAGCACTGGAAGACGTGGCGCTGATGCCTGAGGACCTTGGCCGGGAACAGATTCTGAACACGGTGAGCTGGATGGCGCGGGGGCGGCGGTTCGATCGCGTGGTGGCGCTGGACGAATTTGACCAGGAGACCGCGGCGGCGGTGCGGGAGCATTGGCGCATGGCGGGGATGAACCTGAGCACGACGGCGTTCTATCGCGACAAGCTGGCCATGCGCAAAAGGGCACGTGGGGCAGGTTTTCTTACGCCGGCATTCTGCCCGGTGCTGAATTACGACGATCTGCGCGAGTACATGAGGCGGGTTGCGCCGCCGTGGCTGCTGAAGCCGCGGGCGGAAGCGTCGGCGTTGGGCATCCGCAAGATTGAGGAGCCGGAGCAGCTTTGGCGCGCGCTGGACGAGCTGGGCGACCGCCAGAGCCATTTTCTGCTGGAGCAATTTGTACCCGGCGACATTTTCCACGTGGACTCGATTGTTAGCGACGGCCGGGTGGTGTTTTCAGGAGTGCACCAGTACGGGCGGCCGCCGATGCAGGTGATGCACGAGGGCGGGGTGTTTACCACGCGCACCGTGGACCGCGGGAGCCGCGAATGGCGTGAGCTGACGGAACTGAATGCACGCCTTGCGCCGGCGCTGGGAATGGTTCGCGGCGTTACCCACGCGGAGTACATCCGCGCACACGGGGATGGGCACAACTACTTTTTGGAGATTGCGGCGCGTGTGGGCGGGGCGTTTATTGTGGACCTGGTGGAGGCGGCTACGGGGATCAACCTGTGGCGGGAATGGGCGCGGATTGAAGTGAGCGACCTGCGCGGAGTTCGTTACGAGCTGCCGGCGAACTACGAGGAGTATGCGGGGAGCGTGCTTTGCCTGGCGCACACGGCGGAGCCCGATACCAGCCAGTTTTCCGCGCCAGAGATTGTCTACCGGATGAAGAAGCATCACCACGCGGGGCTGATTGTGCGTTCGCCGGAGGCGGAGCGGGTGAAGAATCTGCTGGAGGAGTACAGCGCGGAGTTTGCGCGGCTGTACCTGGCCACCATGCCGGCGCCGGAGAAACCGACGGCGTAAAAGCAGGGAACGAGAAGCAGGGAACAGGGAACAGGGAACAGCTCCGAGCCTGCAGCTTCCGGCTGAAGGCTGAGCGCTTACGGCTGCATTTGAAGTGTTATGATTCGACTCTCCAGGGGTCGCAAAAACAACTCATTCAGAGGAATCGAAAGATGCGACGTGTTTTCGCTCTCGCAACTGTCCGCCTGCTTTCCATTTTTGTCCTTGCCGGATTGCTTCCCGCGCTGGCTGCGCCGCAGGAAACAGGGCCGGTGACGGCGCAGGACCTGATGAGCCAGCTGAAATGGCGCTCGGTGGGGCCGTATATCGGCGGCCGCGTGGTCACCGTGGCCGGAGTTCCCGGCAACGCCAACCTGTTCTATGCCGGGGCGGTCGGCGGTGGGGTGTGGAAGAGCTCGGACGAAGGCATCAAGTGGGAGAACATCTCCGACAAGAAGCTGCCCGGCCCAAGTTCTAGCATCGGGGCCATCGCGGTGTCGCCGTCCGATCCTTCGACAATCTACGTGGGCACGGGCGAGGACGATATTCGCAACGACATGATTCCCGGCGACGGCATTTACAAATCCACCGACGCGGGCGAGACGTGGCAGTACGCGGGGCTGCGCGAAACGCAGTCGATCAGCGAGATTGTGGTGAGCCCGAAGGACCCCAACGTGGTCTACGCATCCTCCATGGGGCACGTCTTCGTTGCCGGCGCCGATCGCGGCGTCTACAAGTCCAGTGACGGCGGCAAAAGCTGGAAGAAGATTCTGTTTGTGGACGACAAGACGGGCGCCATCGACCTGGTGATGGATCCGAACCATCCGGACCTGCTCTACGCCACCATGTGGCAGGCGCAGCGCATGCCGTGGGGGCTGATCAGCGGCGGGCCGGGAAGCGGGCTGTATAAAACCACCGACGGCGGCGAGAACTGGACCAACCTGACCCACAATCCCGGCCTTCCACAGGGAATTCTGGGGCGCATCGGCGTCTCTCTTGCCGCCAGCCAGCCGGATACGGTGTATGCCATTGTTCAGGCGAAGGAGGGCGGCGTCTTTCGCTCCGACGACGCCGGCGCCACGTGGAAGATGGTCAATAACGAGATGAAGCTCAGGCAGCGGGGCTTCTATTACATGGCCATTTTTGCCGACCCCAAAGATGCCCACACGGTCTACGCGCCGCAGGTGGATTCCCTGTGGGTTTCGCACGACGGAGGCAAGACCTTTACCAAGCTGCACACGCCGCACGGCGACAACCACGCGCTATGGATCAATCCCAACGACACCCGGATCCTGCTCGAAGGCAACGACGGCGGAGCCACCGTCTCCACCGATGGTGGCAAGACTTGGAGCTTCGATCACAACCAGCCCACCGGGCAGTTCTATCACGTCAATCTCGACGACCAGTTTCCCTTTCACATCTACGGAGCGCAGCAGGACGAAGGCGCGTATGAAGGACCGAGCGCCGATCCCAACGGGTCCATTCCGGTGGGCGACTGGAAGACCGTGGCGTTTGGAGAAAGCACGTTCGTTGTGCCCCAGCCGGGCAGTCCCAACGTCACTTACGGCAGCGGCTACTACAGCATCTTTGTGAAACTGGACGAGCCCACCGGCCAGCTCCAGAGCGTGAGCCCGTGGCCGCTCTATCGCAGCGGCGCTTCGTCCGCGGAGAACGAGTACCGATTCGGGTGGACGCATCCCATTTTGTTCTCGCCGGCCAACCCCAGGGAGATGTTCATCTCCGCACAAAATGTGTTCAAAAGCGACGACTACGGCATGACCTGGTCGCGCATCTCGCCGGATTTAACGCGTAACAAGCCTGAAACCGAAATCCCCAGCGGAGGCCCCGTCGATCTGGATCAGACCGGCGCCGAAATCTATCCCGAAGTTTATGCGCTCGCGGTTTCGCCGCTCGACGGCAATCTTTTATGGGCCGGCTCCGACGACGGCCTGGTGCACGTAACCACCAACGGCGGCAAGACCTGGCAGTTAGTCACTCCGCCGGAACTGCCGGCGGAGTGCGCCATCAGCTCTATCGAGCCCTCGCACAGCGACAAGGCGACAGCTTACCTGACCGCATGGCGCTACATGTGGGACGATCTCCGGCCCTACGTTTACGAGACCACCGACCTGGGCAAGCACTGGACCGCGATCACCACCGGGCTGCCCGACAACGAATTTGCGTTCAACATCCGCCAGGACCCCGGCGACCCCAGCCTGTTGTTCCTGGGAACCTTCAGCACGGTCTACGTGAGCTTTGACGGGGCCGCGCACTGGCAGCCGCTCACGCTGAACCTGCCGCCCGCCGAGGTGCGCGACATCGCCATCGACACGCGCCAGGGCGACGTGGTTGTGGCGACGCACGGCCGCTCCTTCTGGGTGCTGGACAACCTGGCCCTGCTGGAGCAGTTGACGAGGAAGCCTCAAGTGGCCGCCGGCAGCGGCTACGTTTTTGCGCCGGAGAAGGCGTGGCTCACCCACGCCTACGGCGCGCCCGAGGATCCGGACGAAATGGAGCCGAACGCCGGGGACAATCCGCCTTTCGGCGCCACTGTGTTCTTCCGGGTTCCCGCCAATTACGACGGCAAGACGCCGGCCACGCTGACGTTTGAAGATGCTGACGGGAAGCTGGTGCGCAGCTTCACCCTCCATCTTGAAACCGAAGAACAGAAAAAAGAGAAGGCCGACGAGGAAGCCGGCAAGCCCGAACCGGATCACAGCGCGGAGAGCGCCATTGAACAGACGCAGGAAGCTGAGGCCAAGCTGACCGCCATTGAGCCGGGCATGAACAAGTTCCAGTGGGACCTGCGCTATCCGCCCTCGGTGGAGGTAAATGGCTACCATTCGCCGGAAGCCGCGGGAGGACTGGACTACTCCACCAACGGTCCCATGGCCGTATCCGGCACGTATACGGTTGTGCTCGATTATGGCGGAGAAAAATCCCGCCAGACCTTCCCGATCGCGCTTGATCCGCGGCTGCATGCGACCGCGCAGGACCTGGCCGCGCGCCTCGCGCTCACGCAGCAGATCCAGGCGGATGTGAATGCCTTGAACGGGGAAGTGAATGCCGCGATTGCCGCGAGGGACAAGCTCAAAAAGGCAGTCTCCGCGCACAGCCTGACTGAGGTCCAGGCGGCCGGCGCGATGGACGCGCTGAATTCGGTCATCGACAGCGAGGTGCAGATGAAGATCCGCTCCAGCGAGGGCGACACGATGCAGGAAGTGAAGCTGCACGGCCACCTGGCATACCTGGCGGCGGACGTCGAGGTCGCCTACGCGCGTCCCACTGCGGCTCAGTACGCTGTGTTCCGGGAACTCGATCAGCAAGCGAAAGCCGCCGAACAAAAACTGAAAGCCGCTGTCGCCCTGGCGGACAAAGCGGTCCAGTAAGGCCACTCAGAGCAGCCCTGCCGAGGTCTCCGCGAGGTCTCCGGGTCAGAATCTGCCCAATAAAGATTGACACGGGCAAATTATATTGATATCAACGTATCTACCGAGAGAGCGGCACAGCGAAATCCAGAGGCCGCCGCATTCCTTAATGGGAAAATCCTCACAACATAAGGAGAAACCAGTGAAAACGAAGCGGACTTCTCTCATGACGATCGCGCTGTCGAGCCTGGCGCTGGCGGTCACGCTGGCTGCGGCGTGGCAAGCGCCGGCGCAGGAGGCCAAAGGTGCATATCCGACGATGGCGCCGATTGACCAGTATCTGATGGGCGATCGGGATGCGGAGATCGCCCTGGCGCGCACGGCTGCTCCGAAATCAGTCTCCGACGACGCCGAGGTGCTGGTGCTGGGACGGGATGGATATACCACGGCGGTGAAGGGCGGGAATGGGTTTGTCTGCCTGGTGGAGCGAGGATTCGCCGCCGCCACGGACAACTCTGTGTTCTGGAATCCGAAGAACCGATCGCCGATCTGTCTGAATGCTGCGGCGGCGCGGACCGATTTGCCCATCGTGCGGATGAAGGCCAAGCTGGCGCTCGAAGGAAAGTCGAAAGCGGAGATCGCCCAGGCGGTCACAGCGGGGTTCGACAGCGGCAAGCTGCCGGCGCTAGAGCCTGACGCCATGTGCTACATGATGTCGAAGGAGCAGTACCTGAACGATAGCGTGAAGAACTGGCATCCACACCTGATGTGGTTTGTTCCGGGCGCTGCGGCAGAGAAGTGGGGAGGAAATGTGGCGGGATCGCCGGTTATTGCAGCGAATGATCCTGAAGAGCGGATGACGATCATGATGGTGTGGGCAGACCACTGGTCCGACGGCACGCCGGCTCCGCACTAACCAGCCAGCAGGCCATTGACACGTCGGCGCGCATCCAATCAAGCTCTGAAGAGAGGACGCGATGAACCTGACTCAAGAACCCGAGTACATCCACTGGCCGGAAACCTATTACGTTTTTGTGGAGAAGGTTGGGCCGTTTATGCAGAACGCGCCGGCGGCGTGGGGTGAGGCGCATGCTTTGGCTCCCGCGCTGCTGGAGCACAACAAGATCACCGGCTATATGAGCCTGTACAAAATGAACACGGGCACGTATCGCGCGGGGTTTGCCCTGGGAGCGCCGCCGTCGGAACTGCCGAAGGGGCTCAGTTATGAGAAGTTCGAGGGCGGGCGGTATGCGAAGTTCGTGCTGACGGGACCGTACTCGCAGCTGGGGCCGGCTACGGGACGAGTGATGGAGATGGTGAAGGAGCAGGGAATTGCGGTGCGCGACGGCTGGAACATCGAGAACTACGTGAACGACCCGCGCACGACGCCGGAAGCGGAGTTGATTTCAGAGATCTGCGTGCCGGCGTGAAAGCAGGGAGCAGGGAAAAGGGAGTAGGGAGTAGAAAAGCAGGGAACGAGGGAACAGGGATCAGGGAACAAGCCCTCGGCTCTCAGCCATCGACTTTTAAGGCTGAATGCTGATGGCTTGTCGTTGACCACTGACCACTGACAACTGAAGAATGCGTACTGAGAGCTCACTCATGACTCCCGATCTTGACCATACGATGGCGTTGCTGGAGCGGACTCCGGGGGCATTGGATGAGCTGTTGCGCGGCCTTCCGGCGGAGTGGACGGAGCGCAATGAAGGCGGCGACACGTGGAATGCGCGGGAGATCGTGGCGCATCTGTCGCATTGCGAACGGACGGATTGGATGCCGCGGGTGAAGCACCTGCTGGAGTTCGGCGAGGCGCGGCCGTTTCCGCCGTTTGACCGGCTGGGCCAGCGGCTGGCGATGCAGGGAAAGACAGTGGCCGATCTTCTGGACGAGTTTGCGCGGCTGCGGGCCGATCGCCTGGAAGAATTGCGGGCGATGGGACTTTGCGGGGCAGATCTGGAGCGTCGCGGCACGCACCCGGCGCTGGGACCGGTGACGCTGAGCGAGTTGCTGGCGGCGTGGGCGGGACACGATCTGACCCATCTGCACCAGATTTCGCGGGTCATGGCGTTTCAGTACCGCGAAGCCGTGGGACCGTGGACGAAGTTTCTGGGCGTGATGCACTGCGGCGGGCATGGGGAGTGATGCATCCGCATCGGAATCCAGCAACACTGTTGCAGCGGACGCGGCCGGGTGGGTGGTGAGCTCGCTGGGATTCGAACCCAGGACCCACGCCTTAAAAGGGCGTTGCTCTACCAACTGAGCTACGAGCTCGTTCAAGGCCGCTAACTCCAAGCTACCACAGTACGGAATCGATCCGCGCGGGGCTTGGGGAGCATGGGGGCGCGGCCGTGGAAGCATGGGGTGCGCCTTGAGAAGATCATCGAAAGCGCGCCAGGTGTTTAGATCAAAGTAATAGTTACTATGAATTACTTTCGCGTGGATTCCCTGATTTCTTTTGCGCCATAAATCCCGTAAAAGTGGGAATCTAGCGCAAACAGTCCCCAAATTTCTCCCCCCAAAGTGGTATCAGAGTAACGTTGCAAGTGTTATTGTTTTGGCACTAGTGGACAACTAGGATTCGTGGTGCGAGACACCACGCCACGCGGAAGAGTCCAAGCCGGATTCGGGCTTTGTTCCTGGTGCTGAAAGAGAGCACTGGGGGAAGCTTGTTCCAGGAAAAAGGGTGACAGATGACTGACCGTAGAGGGGCGACCGATCCGGACGAGACGCCAGAGGACGTAGCCAGTTTGTACTCGTGGGCAAACCTGCACGGCGCCAAGTACCGGGACTTTTCTGCGTCGCGAGCGCAATGGCGGGCAGTGGCACGCCAGCGGGTGCAGGAGGCCATGGAGGCGGAGCGCCGTCGCTCGCTGGACGCTTCAGGGGCATACGCAGTGGAGGCGGAACGCGAGGCGCTGGCCGCAGCCAGGGAGAACGCGGAGCGGGCTGAGCGCGCGCAACTGGCCGCGCAGCAGGCCGCTTGGCAGGCAGCGCAATATGCGCAGGGTTATCCGCCGCAGGCGCCGTATTCGACGGGCTATGGGGTGCCTCCGCAACAGCCGGTATATCCTTCGCAGCCGTATCCGATGGCTGCGCCGCCTCAAGGGCGGGATCTTCAGAGTACAGGCTGGGGCGGCGAGACACGGGAGACGGGTACGCTGCCGGCATGGCTGGCCACGGAACGCGGCGAGTTAAGCGGAGCGCCATTGGCGCCGGCGCCGGAAAACACATTGCAGGGCTCACGCGATCGCCTTGCCTCGCGCTGGTTCGCGCTCAAGGGCTTGTTTACGCCGGCCGCCGCGCAGCCCGAACCTCTGCCGGCACAGGGCGCTTCCAGGGCGCCGGTGCTGGCGGTATTCTCACTGGCCGGCGGAGCCGGCAAAACCAGCGTGGTAGCCACGCTGGGACGCGCGCTTTCAGCCCGTGGCGAGCGCGTGCTTCTGGTGGACACTTCCGTCTACGGATTGCTGCCATTCTTTTTTGGCGCGCGCGAACAGCGGCCCGGTGTGTTGCGCACCTTTACGCCCCCAGGCAACAGCGGCGATGCGCCCATTCAGATGCTGACGCTGGATCCGGAAACCCTGGGGCCGGAGAACGCGCCGCAGGAGACGCTGGCGCTTGAAGTGGCCCGCAACAGCAACAACGCCAGCCGCATTCTCGTCGATCTGGCGACGGCATCGGGCGCCACCACGCGCCGGGTGCTGCGCATGGGCCCGACTGTCCTTGTGCCCCTGCTTCCGGACATGAGCTCGGTGGTGAGCGTCAGCTCCATCGACGCATTTTTCCAGCGCAATGCCGGCATTCCCGGCCAGACGGTTCTGCCCTTTTACGTGCTGAACCAGTTCGATCCATCTCTTCCTCTTCATCTGGATGTGCGCGAGGTGATGCGCGAGCAGCTTGGCGAGCGGCTGTTGCCGTTCTCACTGCGCCGGGCGCCGGCCGTCAGCGAAGCGCTTGCGGAGGGCATGACGGTGGTGGATTATGCGCCCAACTCGACGGTGGCCGAAGATTTCGGCGCTCTCGCAGGCTGGGTCAAGAGCCTTGCCGCGCCGGCCTCACTGGGCTTCCGCGGCGTGCGCTGGAGCGAGCGATGACGCCGAACAATGTGTGGCAGGAAATCGGCGCGGGCGAGAACATTCTCACCCGCCTGATTCGCCTCCTCTTCATCCTGGTGGCGGCAGTGGCCTTTTACTTTCTGGCCGTGCTGCCCATGAGCTGGCCCCAGCAGGCCGTCTGCGGTCTTCTTACCCTGCTGATGGCCCTGGCGCTGGCGCGCAGTTCTGACTCGTACCTGGTCACGCTGACGCTGATGATGATGTCGATGTTCTGTACCTTCCGGTACGGCTACTGGCGCATTTCAACTACGGTGCAGTTTTTCCGCGATCCGGCCAATCACTGGGGCCTGATCGACGCATTCTTCATTTTCTGCCTTCTCCTGGCCGAATCCTACGCCTTTATCATCCTCTTTCTGGGATACTTTCAGACCATCTGGCCTCTGCGGCGCGCTCCCATCGTGCTTCCCGACGACGAAGGAGAATGGCCGCACGTGGACGTTCTGATTCCCACCTACAACGAGCCGCTGGAAGTGGTGCGCTACACCTCTCTGGGCGCGCTCAACATGGACTGGCCCGCGGACAAACTGCACGTCTACATTCTGGATGACGGACGCCGCGAGGAGTTCCGCCAGTTTGCCTTCGAAGCCGGCATTGGATACAAGACACGCGATGACAATGCCCACGCCAAGGCGGGCAACATCAACGCCGCGCTGTATACCCTGGATTCTCCATACGTGGCCATCTTCGACAGCGACCACGTGCCCACGCGCAGCTTTCTGCAGATGACCATGGGCTGGTTCCTGCGCGATCCCAAGCTGGCCATGCTGCAGACGCCGCACCATTTCTATTCGCCCGATCCGTTCGAGCGCAACCTGCAGCAGTTTCGCATTATCCCCAATGAAGGCGAGCTGTTCTACGGCGTGGTGCAGGACGGCAACGACTTCTGGAATTCGACGTTCTTCTGCGGATCGTGCGCGGTGCTGCGACGCGAGGCACTGGATGAGATCGGCGGCATTGCCGTGGAGACGGTCACCGAAGACGCCCACACATCGCTGCGCATGCAGATGCACGGATGGGGCACGGCCTACATCAACATTCCCCAGGCGGCGGGACTGGCCACGGAGCGCTTGTCCGCCCACGTGGGGCAGCGCATGCGCTGGGCTCGCGGCATGGTTCAGATTCTGCGCATCGAGAATCCGCTCTTTGCTCCCGGCCTCCGCTTCCCGCAACGGCTTTGCTACTTCAATGCCATGGCGCACTTCCTCTATGCGATTCCGCGCCTGGTTTTCCTCACGGCTCCGCTCATCTACCTGATCCTGTCCCACACCAACATCCCCGGCTACTGGGCGGCCATCCTGGCTTACGCCCTGCCTCACCTGGTCCTTTCCAACGTGACCAACTCGCGCATCCAGGGGGAGCACCGGCACTCATTCTGGAACGAAATTTACGAGACCGTGCTCTCGCCTTACATCCTGCTGCCCACCGTGCTGGCGCTTATCAATCCCCGGCTGGGCAAGTTCAACGTGACCGCCAAGGGCGGAGTGGTGAAGCGGACGTTCTTCGACACCAGGATCGCGCAGCCGTTTCTCATCCTTCTCATCTTCAACCTGATCGGATTACTGATTGCGATCCCGCGCTTCATCTGGTGGGATGCGGACCATCGCGGCACGGTGCTGATGAACGTGCTGTGGAGCGTTTTCAACGTGATCATTCTGGGCGTGACCACGGCGGTGGCACGCGAACTGAGGCAGTTGCGGACCACGGTGCGCATCGCGCTGGTGACGCCGGTGATTGCGCGCCTGCCGGACGGGACCGAAGTTGCCGGCGAGACCATCGATATTTCCTCCGGCGGCTCCAGCATCCGCTTCAGCGAAGCACTGAATCTGCCCGCCCTAACCGAATTGCAGCTGGTCTTCCCCATGCCCGTTGGAAGCAGCGATCTGCGCGGCCAGGTGGTGTCCTCAGACGGCACCGTGCTGCGCGTGAAATTTGAAAACATGAGCATTGTTGAACAGGAAGCGCTGACCATGGTTCTCTACTCACGAGCGGACTCCTGGCTGGGTTGGGGCGAGGCACGCGAAAGCGACGACGTCCTGCGTAGTCTGGGGCGCATTTTCCAGATCTCGATGCACGGACTCAAGTCCACTTTCCAGAGCCTGTTCGGCTCCCAGAAGAGTTCCAGGAAAAAGGTGGAACGGCTGCCCGTCACCACCTCCGCCATGCTGGCGATCGCGGTTCTGCTGGGTGGAGCGGCTGCGCCGCGCCTGCATGCGCAGCCCGAGACCAACGCCGCCGGACGCCAGGCCCTCGCGGCAGCCGGCAAACATGCGCTTCCGGCCGCTGCTCTCAAGGCCGACCAGTTCCACGACGTGTTCAGCCTGGCCGATACGGGTTCCGACCAGATCGACCTGCACGGCATCGACAGCGCGCACACCATTTACTTCACGCTGCCGGAAATTCACGTGCCGCGCGCGGCTAAAATCCACGTCGATTACGCGTTTTCGCCCAGCCTTTTGCCCGCCTTGAGCCATATCAAGCTGATGTTGAACGGCACGCTTTTTGCCACTATCGAGCCCACGCCCAACGGCCAGGGTGGAAGCCGCAGCGAGCCCATGTCGGCCGATTTCAATATCCCGGCGGAATTACTGGTGCACAACAATTCGTTCACCATGGAATTCATTGGCCACTACGTGCTGGAGTGCGAGGACCCGGCGAATACAACTCTATGGTCGCGGGTGCACGCCAGCACTTACTTCGATATCCAGGGGGATCTGCTGCCCCTGACCGACGATCTCAAGCGGCTTCCTCTGCCGTTTCTCGATCCCGCGGTGGTGCAACCGCTGAGCGTGCCGGTGGTGTTTGCCTCGGCTCCGTCCCCCAAATCGATTCAGGCGGCGGGCATTGTGACCAGCTACTTCGGCATGATCTCCGATGGCCGGCCGGTGCGATTCCCGGTTTCGATCGGAACCATTCCCCAGGGCAACGTGATCCTGGTCAGTGATGGTTCCTCGCCCTTGCCCGCAGGACTTAATGTGGCAACCGGCGGGAGCGCCACAGTTGCTGTTCGCACCAACCCCTCGGATCCGTACGGCAAGGTTCTGATCCTTGCGGGAAGCGATCCCGACCAGTTGGTGGTGGCGGCGCAGGCCGTGGCTCTGCATAGCGACCTGCTTGCCGGTCCCGACGTCAGCATCACAGGGTTGACGCTGCCGGCAAAGCAACCGGCCGACAGCGCGCCGCGCTGGGCGCGGACCGATCAAAGAATTGCGCTATGGGACTATGCCAAATCCGACGAGCTGCAGGGAGACGGCTCGGCGTCGCTGAATACCTTCTTCCGCATTCCGCCGGACGTCTACTTCACCGACCGGCCGAATTCGGTGCTGCATATCTCCTACCGCTACAATTCGATTCCTATCGGCAACATCTCCAGCATGCAGGTGCGCATCAACGGCGCCTATCTGGGTTCGGTGCCGCTGATTCCTGGCCAGGAGGCCTCCAAGCAGGAATCGGCCGAAATCGCCGTACCCGTGGTCAACCTGCGGCCGTTCTCAAACTCGCTCGCCTTCGACTTCACTTTCCAGTTGAAGAAACGCGATTTCTGCACGGATACGACTCCCATCAACATCCAGGGCTCCATCGTGCGCGATACCTACCTGGATCTGCGTGGATATCCCCATTGGGCGCCGATGCCCAACCTGGAGCTCTTCGCCAATGCCGGATTCCCCTTCACGCGCTATCCCGATCTGCATAACACCACGGTGGTGCTGCCGCCCAACCCCACTCCCGAGGAGATTGAGACCTTTGTCACGCTCATGGGCCACTTCGGGCGACAGACGGGCTATCCTGCGCTGCGCGTAACGGTGGCTGGTGCTGAGGCGCTGCGTGCCGGCAATGACGCCGATTTCCTGGTGATCGGCACCGGCGACGACCAGCCGGGCTTCGACAAGCTCGGCAAAAACCTTCCGGTTTCAATGCAATCCGGACGGGTACAAGTGAACGATACCGAGGGCTTCTTTGCACCTCTGCACCATGCGTGGTGGAAGGTGACGAATCCCGATCACATCGATTCCGGCGAATTGGTCGCCAATTCAACGCCGGACGCGGTTATCGAGGGGATTGAATCGCCTTACTCCTCCGGCAGCAGCGTGGTCGCCATTCACCTCAAGGACGCTCCCACTTTTGGACCCTTCATGCAGACGTTCCTTTATGTCCAGCAGGCCAGCGATATTCAGGGCTCCGTGTCGATGCTGCTGGGCACGCGCTTTCAGTCGTTCCGCGTGGGCGCAAATGTGTATCACGTCGGGCTGCTCCCCTGGTGGACGCGCCTGACGCTTTGGTTCAAGCAAGTGCCGTGGCTGGCAGCGGTGGTGGTTGTTCTGCTGGCGTTCCTGTTCGCTGTCTGGTTGCGCAATTGGCTGCGGATGAGGGCAAGAGCGCGTCTTAAAATGCTCGATTGATAAACGATCCTGTGTGACCGCTGCACCTTCCCGGCAGGTCTGGGGTACTTGACCGGGCGGGCGGCAAGGCGGCGGTGTGGAAAACCGGTAAATCGGTGGAAAACACGGGGCAAAACCCGATAAAACCCCTAAAATTCCGGGGGCAAATGCTGTATAGCTTTATTAGACGCCGCAAAGAAGTCGGGACCAGCGGACCTGTGAACCTTCGTGTGTCGCGGTTCATTCCACCCTGCGCCCTTATCGGGCTCTTCGTGGTTGCAGCGGCCAGCGGCGGCTGTGGTCAGGGTCCGTGGTCGTTGTGGGATGCGTATGCAAACCGATTCATCGACGAACAAGGGAGGGT
Source organism: uncultured Acidobacteriota bacterium (assembly GCA_963788435.1). Classification (GTDB taxonomy): domain Bacteria; phylum Acidobacteriota; class Terriglobia; order Terriglobales; family Acidobacteriaceae; genus Telmatobacter. Next base: position 38,052 of record CAWBIG010000075.1, read on the forward strand.
CATCGATCGCAATGCCGGCGATCGCACCACGTCAGAGGGTCAGTCGTACGCGATGTTCTTCGCGTTGGCCGAAGACGATCGTGCGCGCTTCGATCGCTTGCTGGGCTGGACCGAGAAAAACCTCGCCGGCGGCAACCTTGCTGATCATCTGCCCGGGTGGCTCTGGGGACGGGCACAATCGGGCGAGTGGAAGCTTTTGGATGCCGGTTCCGCAGCCGATGCCGACTGCTGGATGGCATTCACGCTGGTGGAAGCCGGGCGCCTGTGGAACAACCAGGCGTACGCATCGCTGGGGCGCCAAATGATGAACCGGATCGCGAAGCAGGAAGTGGCGGATATTCCGGGTGTCGGACCCATGCTGTTGCCGGGTGCAAAGGAACAATTTGTGCACGGCGATACGTGGACCCTGAATCCGAGCTATGTGCCGCTCTTCCTCTTCAAGCGCTTCGATGCCATCGATCCGCAGGGACCGTGGGGCGCAATTGCGCTGAATATTCCGCCTCTTCTGCGGGAGAGCTCTCGCCGTGGATTCGCCATGGATTGGGTGAACTACCAGGCTGATACCGGCTTCACGCCCGTTCCGGCCCCCGTTTCCACGCTCACTTACGCATCGGCACATTGGCCAACGGCAACTGCGGCGCAACCACATGCAACAGCCTCCAAGCCCAGCACCGCTCATCGCACGGATCCGGCCACAGGGACCGCACTGGCGCCCGCGGCTCAATCCCAGGCTCAAGTCTCTCCCTCTCCAGTTCCACCCGGGACGCCGGTGGGCAGCTACGACGCCATCCGCGTGTATCTCTGGGCGGGCATGACCGACACAGACGATGGAGAGAGAGCCGAGTTGATGGCCGCCGTGCCGGCCATGGGGAGTTACCTGACACAGCACAGTGCGCCGCCGGAAAAGGTCAGCGCTGACGGAATTCCGCAGTCGAAGCCGGGGCCGGTGGGCTTTTCGGCAGCGCTTCTGCCGTATTTGTGGTCATCGCCTGACCTGGCGCGGCCCGCGGCGCAGCAACGCATCGAAGTGAGTCAAAAGCTCGATACCGCAAGCGGCCTTTACGGAAAGGATCCGGCCTACTACGACCAGAATCTGGTTCTGTTCGCAACCGGCTTCCTTGATGAAAGGTTTCGTTTTGGACCGCACGGAGAACTCAAGGTGGAGTGGACAAGGTAATGACAACTCTACGCAAACTGGCGGCAAGGGTATCGGTGGTTGCGGTGTGCCTGGTGATCGTGGCCAACGTTGGCTCGGCGCAGAAATCGGACAAGCCTTCCGATGCCGAGCACACGCGTCAGGTGCTGGTTGCCAACGCCCGCGCCCTGGAGGCTCGGGGACGCCCGGACATGGCGATCCAGCTATGGCAGCAGATCCTGCTCTCCGATCCGAAGAATTCTGAAGCGCTGGCCGGCATGGCCCGGGATTACAAGTTGAGCGGCAACATCCGGGAGTCCGACCAGACCCTCGAAAAACTTCGCGCCGTCAATCCCAATGATCCGGCCATTTCCCAGATCGAGGCTCTTCCCACCGGTCACGATCAAAACAACCAATTGCAGCATGCCGGCGAGCTGGCCCGCCAGGGCAAGAACGATGAGGCAATGAACATTTATCGCCAGCTTTACGGCGATCATCCGCCCGACGGCGATATTGCGCTCGGTTATTACCAGACCCTCTATGGTGCGATCGGCGGCAAGGAGCAAGCCATCGCCGGTCTTCGTGCCCTCGTGCAGCGTAATTCCGGCGACCCGCGTTATGCCATCGAGCTGGGCCGCATGCTTACTTATGATCCGCGGACCCGTTCCGAGGGCATCCATATCCTCGCGCAGCATCCTCTCGATCCGGACGCGCGCGATGCTCTTCGTCAGGCTCTCATCTGGAATTCCGCTAATCCGGCCACTGCTCCGGAGCTGCGCGCCTACCTTCGCGCACATCCTGAAGATAGAGAAATTGCCCGGCGCCTGAACGAAGACCAGGCCAAGCTGGCGCGGATGAACTCAGGTCTGGCGCGCACCCCCGACGAGCGCGCGGCTTATGCCGCTCTCAACGCGCGGCGTCTCGACGACGCCGAAAAGCGCTTCACCGCGATTCTGCAGGCAAAACCCAACGACGGGCCCGCTGCAGCAGGCATGGGCTTCCTGCGCATGCAGCAACAGAACTTCGGGGGAGCCATCAGCTACCTGACCCAGGCCGAACAGAACGGCACCAAAACGGCCATCATCGAGACGGCCCTCGCGACTTCCCGATTCTGGTTCACCATGGCGGAGGCTTCCCAGGCCGTTGATGCCAACCAATTCGACGTGGCCGACAGAAAAGTACCGCGCAGCGCTGGTCATGCGCCCCAACAATCCCGAGGCCCTCAACGGCCTGGCCGGCCTCATGCTCAAGGAAGATCAGTTCCAACAGGCCTCCGGCATTTACGCCGAGCTGGTCAAGGCGCGGCCGACCGACTCCGATGCCTGGCGCGGCCTTTTCATCAGCTATGCGCGCGACGGCAAGAATGAACAGGCGCTCGACCTCGCCAAACGGTTTCCTCCTCACGTGCGCGCCAGCATGGTTCGCGATCCCGAGTACCTGCGAACGCTGGCCACCATCTATCAATCGGAAGGCCGCTCCGCTGATGCGCAGAAGGTGCTGGCCCAGGCGCTCGCGCTCCCATTCCCTGATAACGGCCTGAAGCTGAAGGAGGACACCCGCCTCCAGTACGCGGGCATCCTGATGACGGCCGACCGCTTCAGCCAGGCCGCGGAGATGTATACCCAGATTCTCAAGGAAGACCCCAGCAATATCTCCGCCTGGATGGGCCTGGTAAGCGCGCATCATCAGCTCGGACAGGATTCACAGGCCCTGAATGACGTGGAGCGAATGCCTCCCGCGTCCTACGAAACCGCGCTCAACGACCCCAACTTCCTCGCCATGCTCGGTTCCATCTATCAGCAGTCCAATCAGCTTGAGATTGCCCAGAGCATGCTGGAGCGGTCGGTTCGGCTGGACACGGCCGCGGGCGGCCACCCCAGCATGCAATTGGAAATGCAGCTGGCCGGCATCTATCTCCAGCGCGGCGATACCGACAAGGCATACGCCATTTACCGCCGGGTCCTTACCGCGCATCCTGACCGTCAGGATGCATGGAAAGGCCTGGTTGCAACCCTCCAGGCCACCGGCCACACCGGTGAGGCGTTCGAGGAACTTGGCTATATTCCGCCCGATGTGCGCAAGCAGCTGGAGAAGGATCCCGGCTTTGTTGAAACCGAGGCCAGCATCTATTCCTCGGCCGGCGATACCGCCAACGCCTTGGTCTACATGGACCGGGTGCGGCGCTATTACGCCGGTCAGCGCCAGGCCATGCCGCCGAATCTCGCCATTCAGAACGCGTGGCTGCTCTACAACACCGGAAATGACCGCGGCCTTTATCCTGCGCTGATGCAGTTGGGCTCGCGATCCGACCTGACCGCCGAGCAGCGCGAGACCATTCAAACCATCTGGGCCAACTGGGCGGTGCGCCGCGCCGGGGCCGCTATTGACCGCAACGATAATGAGCGGGCAGTGGAGATCCTGGAGGCGGCCGCGCTGTCGTTTCCTGAGAACCTCCAGGTGAAATGGATCCTGGCCGCAGGCTACTTGCACGCGGGTCAGATTCGGCAGTCGCTCGAACTTTACAAGAAGCTCCCGATTCAGAACGCCGCCCCCGACCAATTCCAGGGAGCCATTGGCGCTGCGCTAGCCTCGAACGATCGCACCACGGCCGAGACATGGCTTCGCATGGCCCTCAGCCGCTATCCCAACGATTACCGGATTCTCGGTATGGCTGCCAAGTTTGAGCAGGCGCGCGGCGACAATGAACGCGCCGCCGATTACTGGCGCGCCGCGCTCAAGGCCATGCCGGCCAACTCGCCCACTGACAGGCTGGCTCACGATCTCGACTATCCCGATCAGGACAACACGGAGCACAAGCAAATCACGGCCGGCGATCTTCAGATGCTGCTCAATCCCGACTACCCCGGCGGCAGCATTCGCAAAACCGTGACCCTGCCGCCTCTACCTGCCTATGGCCCCGATCCCTACGCGGGACGTCTGCCGGTCAATGGCGCGCCAGGCGCCACACCACCGCAGAGCGCCGAGCCCTCCATCCCCACCACGACCCAGATTCCCGTGCCCCAGGCCGGCGTCTCGGGATTAACCTCGCCCTCTGCGCGCAAGACAAACCACCCGCAGTCTGCAGCCGGCTATACGGGGCAAGTGCAACTCCCGCCCACAGAAGAATTCATCACCAGCACCGACGCCGATTCGCCGCCCGGCAGGGCTGCGTCGCCATCTCTCAAGCAGCGCGTTTATATCCCTCCGCCGGCCGCGGAAGACGCTCCTAAACATTCCGCGCCGGCGACGCAGCAAACGCTGGTTCATCCCGCCTTGCGTCTTTCTTCCCAGCCCATGGGCGGTCAGGTCGCCGCCGTGCAGGCGCAGTTTGCCCAGCAGGATACCGACGCGCAGTTGAACCCGGGTGACGTCCAGATCCGGCAGCTCAAGAACGTGCCCGTACTCGGGCCCGGCCAGCACGCTCAGCCTGAAGTCGCTTCCGTAGAGCCTATCCTCAACGGCACGGTTCCGATCCTCGAAGATGCGCAGTACACACCTTCAGCCAAGGAAGCCGCCACCGGCGCGTATTCCGCGCAAACGCCCTCGGCTGCGCAACCGAACTCGGGACAGGCCGCCTCCACGCAGGCGGCGCCTCCGCCTTCCTCAATCAGGCGTCATCGCAAAAAGAAATCTACGGCGCCGGTCGCCCCTGCCAC
>CAWBIG010000076.1:0-13184 GCA_963788435.1 uncultured Acidobacteriota bacterium
CGGCAAGGCGAATGGTGGTACATGGTCATCGCCGCGGGTGTCCCCAGCCAGGGCGGCTGCGTGCTGCTGTACAGATCGAAAGATCTGCGCAATTGGGAATACATGCACATGCTGTCCAAAACGGGCCGCGACGGACCCGCGAGCCTCAATCCCGTATCGCCGTGGGAGGTGTGGGAATGCCCCGAGTTCTTCTCGCTCGGCGATTGGCATGTCCTGATTTATTCCACCGCCGGCAGGACGTACTGGCAAAGCGGGAAGCTCAATGAAGACACAATGGACTTTCGTCCCATACAAGCCGGCATCCTGGACTACGGTTCCTTGTATGCAGCGAAAACCCAGTTGGACAAATCAGGAAACCGCATTGTCTGGGGCTGGATTCAGGAATCGCGTTCGGTGGAAGAATCGAAAACCGCGGGATGGGCTGGGGTCATGTCGCTGCCGCGCGTGCTCACGGCAACTGGCGACGGCCGCCTCCGAACACGAATCGCGGATGAAGTGAAACAGTTGCGCATCAGTGAACAGCGTTTGCGCGTGACGGCGGATGAGCAGAATAACCTGGCTCAGATCAATTCCCTGCGCCTGAACGGATGCTGCGGAGAAATCCTGTGCACTGTTAGACGAACGGGGGAGGCGTTCCAATTGGTCCTCTCTGGTCCCACTGAGACTGCGGCTCCGTGGCTGACATTGAAATACGATCCGCAACGTCCCGCTCAAATATCCGTTGACGCCTATCCAATTCCGATTCTCCCGGGTGAAAACAAGTTTCTGGATCTTAATCTCTACGTCGATGGGTCCGTCATCGAAGTATTCGTCAACGGCGAAGCTGCTTACACGAAGCGATTCTATGTCCCCGGCAGCAGTCCGCAGAAAGTGCAAATGCAGTGGACAGGAAGATCAACTAACATCGAAAACCTGCAGGCGTGGCAATTGTCGCCAATTTCGGCGAACCGACTAACATCCTGACCCGCAATGTCCGGCTTCAGCCAGAATACCTGCCAAAGAAGGCGCAGAATTCCCTCTCTTTCGCCATTGGTTTAAAGGACTCCGTCAACGCCGAATCTCCTACGGAGGCAAGTAGGTTCCGACACGTAGAGGTTGATTTGGCTGTGGATCCTTGCGAATTTTGCAGGCCAGAGCCCGTAGTTTATGCGTGAGCAGAACAATTGGATTGAAGGATTCGCGCCGCAACTGGAGCCGTTATCCGACGAAATGAACCGGGATGGCAGGCGGATTCTGCTGCCTCTTCTAGGCGCGGCGGCCCTGGTGCTGCTCATTGCTTGCGGGAACGTCGCAGCTTTGTTGCTTGCGCGCGGATTGCAACGACAACAGGAGTATGCCGTGCGGATCTCAGTGGGCATGGGCCGAATGGGCCTTCTGCGGCAGGTTTTCACCGAGAGCCTTCTGTTGGCGGTCCTCGGCGGGGCGTTGGGAATCGGGCTGGCTCTTGGAGCCGTAAAACTGTTCAAGGTAATTGCCGGACACGCCGTTCCGCGCCTGGATGGAGTAACGGCAGGCTGGGGAGTTTTGGGGTGGGGACTTGGCTTGGCGCTGCTCGCCGCATTTTTTGCAGGAGCAATACCGGCGCTGCGCGCTTTTCGGTTGAATCCGATGGAGGTGCTGAAAGATGCAGGCCCCAAGGGCACGGCGGGAATCGGAGAGAGGCGTCTGCTGCGGGGGGTCGCGATGTTACAGACCGCACTGACACTGGCGTTGCTCGTCGGCGCGGGTCTGCTGATTCGGACCATGGTAAGAATCGCGCAGGTGCCGTCTGGATATAACACCCGCCGAATATTGACCATGACTGTGACCGAGGTGCAAAGCCGATCGACTTGGGGCAGTTTTCATCGCTAGGCGTTGGAGCGTGTTGCGGCGCTTCCGGGTGTCGACTACGCTGCATTTGCGTGGGGTGTGCCGCTAACGGGAAACGACTGGCCGGCGACCATGGACATTGAGGGCCAGCCCCCAGCGCTGAATGAGAGCGACAAACCAGCGTTGCCGCTGCGCGCGGTGACGCCCGATTATTTCAAGCTGATGGGAATGGCACTAATTGACGGGCGGGAATTTCGATCGACGGATGATGATAAAGCGCCAAATGTGGCCATCGTGAACCAGGCGTTTGCGGACCGTTACTTTTCCCATCGCAACGAGATTGGGCGAAAATTCTGGTTGGATGGACGAGATAAGCCGGGCGTGGAAATTGTCGGCGAGATCGCCAATGGGCGGACGGACGATCTGACCCAGGCGCCGTCGCCGGAGATTTATCTGCCCCTTTGGCAGGCGAATGCTTTCTCAAAGGATCTTGTCGTTCGGACGGCCGCGGATCCGCGCGCGGTCGTGGTCGCCGTAGAGCGCGCATTGCGTTCCGTGGATCCAACCGCGGCCATCGAAAACGTGAAGACCCTGGAGCAGATTCGCGACGAATCATTAGCGTCTCGGACCTTCGCCACGCACCTGCTAACAGGGTTTTCGGCGGTGGGAAGCATTTTGACGCTGGTGGGAATTTTCGGCGTGCTTTCGCTGTCCGTGGCCTCGCGGCGTCGTGAGCTGGCTATTCGCAGTGCGGTGGGCGCCCAACAAAAGGACATTCGCAAGTTGATCTTCGGCGAGGGATTCCGGTTAATCGCCGGGGGCGTCCTCCTCGGCGTAGCGATGGCGGTGGTTTTGTCGCGTGTGCTGAGATCTTTTCTGTTTGGAGTGCAACCCAGTGATCCTGCAACAGTGGCTCCGGAAGAACAACCATTGCCGCAGTGGAGAATCGTGATGTTGATTCCGTTCGGGTCATTTCTCGTCAGGTTTGCTCGCCTGTGTTCCCTTCTTCCGCGGTTTTGCCGCCTCGCCCGGCTTGCCGGGTGGCGCCCAGCGCGCTCTCTTGCCGTTGCGCCGGGAGGTGGGCGGGCATCGGGGCCAGGGATGCGCCCTGTCTCCATGGACGCGCGGCGGAGTGCCTTTCGGCGGAGCCTGGCCGGCCTGCCACTAGCCTTCGCGATCCCTGCGGCCGTCCTTTGCACCGGCGGCGCCCCGCAGGCACAAGCACAATCTGGATCGTCGCCATTCAAATGGATCAACGATTATTTCAATCCCGATGAAAGTGGCTGGGTTACATGGTACGAGTGGTACGCGATCACCAATAAATGCGGCCAACCGCCTCTTCCCGGTGGTTCCCTCTATCAGGAATGGCTAGCTTGCAGTTACCAGGCACAGGATATAACGGATGCTTTAGAGGACTTTGAATCTTCGTTTCCCCCCGTAACCTTCGGCATTCGCGCAACTCGAGAGTGGGCGGAACCGGCCAGTTCTCCATCCTTTAATCCAACTCTGACCTCGGATATTCCACAGCTTCCGTTTTTGGGCAACTGGCTCGTGGGGGTCAGCTACGTGCCCAACGCCACCACTGCAGCCGCAACCACCGAGATGTACTCTGTTGCGCTGCGAAGACAATCCGATTGCAGCCTCGATGAGGACTACACCCTTACCGGCGGTTCACTGCTGAGCACCAGCGTCCTTACATCGCTGACAGGTGCGCAGGACTATTTGCACAAGCTTGCAGGGCTGACAACAACACCCGATGTGTTCGCGAATGGCTGCGGTTTCCAACTTTTTGGCTTGCCGCCAACCACGTCGTTTCAGGTTCTCGGCACTACTTCGAGCGGATCGCCGATCGATGCCGTATTGGGCGGCTCGGGGATTGTGGTCTATGTGACCGACCTCGCCAGCGATTCCGGAACAAGCACTACGCTGCCTAATACCAGTGCGGCGACAGTCTTCTTTGGCACGATCTTGCGCGGGAATAATATCTTCGACATTGTGGTGCCGGGTCTCACCGATCCCAACACGTCGCAACCGGCCACAGCTGTGTTTCTTGGCAACGGCGACGGCACCTTCAAGTCGCCTGTCTACTACGACGGAGTCACTGCCTCAACCATCGACGACGTTAACGGCGACAATATACCCGACATTGTCTCGCTGAACTCTTCAAGCACGACGTATGGCGCCCCCATCACTATTTCCGGAACGGTGAGCACCCTGCTGGGCGAAGGCGACGGCACCTTCACGGCTGGGCCGGCCGCAACCAGCGTTACCTGGAATCCCGGCCCGGTGGTGACAGGCGATTTTAACGGCGATGGGAACAACGATGTGCTGGCCGGCGGCACAGTTCTTTTCGGCGCAGGCAACGGCAGCTTCACGCAGGGACCGGTGAACACGGCTATTGCAGTAGCCGGCAGTTCGAACGGCCTGATCATCTCGAATGCTGTAGGCAGCCTTCGTAACAATGGCAAGCTCGACGTTGTGGTCTCGCAAGCCGGGCAAACCAACATTCTCTTCGGCGCCGGCAATGGCACATTTACGGCTGGCCCCAGTTATGCTGGGTTGCCGGACGTGATGCAGGTAACCATCACCGATATCGACGGGGATGGCAATCTGGATATCGTCTTGGGAGCGAGTGGCGGGGGAGTATACACCAGCGGCGGTTACGACACTCCGATCCCGATGTACCAGGTGCTGATGGGGCGCGGCGACGGCACTTTCGTCGACTCCTCTGTTTATTTGCAGGGAACTCATGGGCTCCCCGGAGGTCCAGCCAACTCCGGACAGTTTATTGCCAGTGGGGATTTCAACGGCGATGGCAAGACCGATGTGCTGGTGTACAACAGTTCAAGCACCGGTTCAAGCTCGTTAGCAATGCTGCCCGGCGACGGAACGGGAGCATTAGGCGCAGCGGTCACAAGCACCATCAATATTTTCCCGGAAATGATCGTTGCCGCAAAGATGAATCATGACACCCTGGCAGACGCGGTGATCGCCGGCAACGGCAACTCCGGCGCGCAATTGTCCGTGCTCTTCAACCAGGGCAACGGGACATTTGCGGCGGAACAGGATTACGCGCTTGCCGGCACCGCTGTCAGCCTGGCAGTAGGCGACTTCAACGGCGACGGCATTCCGGATGTTGCAGTTGGCGAGAGCGGTGAGGGCGTCTTTGTTCTCTTCGGTCAATCCAATGGCACGCTGGGCACTCCCGTGCAGGTGGACACTTCCGCCAGCCCCACCGGCCTGGCCGCAGGCAGCCTGACCACCGACTGCCGGACCGACCTTGTTGTCGCCGACCAGGCCACCGGGACCCTCCATGTTTACCTCGGCAATGCCGATAGCACCTTTACTTCAAAGACGGCGCCCACTACTGGCGCAACCAACTTGAACGTGGCCGCGCTCGGCGATTTGAACAACGATAAGCAGCTCGATCTCATTGTCGCGGGATTCATTCCCGGCACGAGCCCCAATCCAAACGTCTCCAATGTCTACACGTTCCTCGGCAACGGGGACGGGACTTTCCAGGCCGCCAAAACACTGGCGCTGGTGAGCACCGATGCCGCCGTCGCATCCATGGCTCTTGCCGACTTCAACGACAGCGGCAATCTGGGCGTGGTGTTGGGCAATCCGGACGACTACACCGAGGTGCTGCTCGGCAAGGGCGACGGCACGCTCATCGACACGGCTCTGGCGCTGGGCCAGCGGCCAGCCAGTGTGGCCGCCGCCGACCTGCTAGGCAACGGCTACCCCGAGATCCTGGTCGGCGAAGGCGATACTCAGGGCCAGGGCAATAGCCTGACCGTGTTACAAAGCCAGCCGGCCGCCTGGGCCGCAGCCCTTCTCGCCACCCCCACCGTTACCGTATCTCCGTCTCCCGCGAGCATCACCACGGCGCAGTCGACCATGGTCACGGTCACCGTGAGCGGCGGAAGCGGTGCGGCGACGCCCACCGGATCCGTCACCATCAGCAGCGGGAGCTATAAATCTGCGGCGACCACGCTCACCAGCGGCTCTGCCGTCATCACCGTTCCCGGCAGCTCGCTGGCGGTCGCTACCGACACGCTTATGGCCACTTACACGCCCGACACCAAGAGCTCTACGACCTATAAAAGCGCAATCGGAACGAACACGGTCACGGTCACTTCCGCGTCTGCTCCCAGTTTTAGTGTCTCCAATAGCGGCAACATCACCATTGAGGCCAGCGCCACCAGTGGCAACACATCCACAATCACGGTGACGCCGGCGAATGGGTTTACCGGCCCGGTCAGTCTGACCTGCGCGGTGACCACGACGCCCACAAACCCGACTAGTCCGGCGACGTGCGGCGTTACGCCTTCGGTGACAATCTCTGGGACCTCCGCGGAGAAGGCGACGCTCACGGTGACTACAACCACAACGACAACGGCAGGAGCTTACTCGGTTACGGTTACAGGCAAGTCCGGCGCGATTTCGATGCCAACGACCGTCGGGGTCACGGTTAGCGCATACGTAGCGCCGACCTTCACACTGGGCAACAGCGGCGCGATCACGATCAGTGCACCCGGCGCCACCACAGACAACACGACGACGATCAGCGTGAAGCCCGGCGGAGGCTTCACGGGCAATGTAACTCTGACTGCAACCCTGGCAACCAGCCCATCGGGCGCCACGGATCTGCCCACCTTCAGCTTCGGCACAACTTCTCCGGTGAGCATTACTGGCGCTGCAAACGGAACCGGCACCCTCACCGTGTCGACAACGGCGGCGACAAACGGGGCGCTGGTTCGTCCCAACATTCGCGGTATTCCGTGGTATGCGACGGGGGGCTCGGCCCTTGCGTGCTTATTGCTCTTCGGAATTCCGGCGCGGCGCAGGCGCTGGCGGTCGATGCTGCGCATGTTCGTGCTGCTGGCATTCGCCGCCATGGGCGTAGTTAGTTGCGGCGGTGGGGGCAGCAAGGGCGGCGGGGGCAGCAAGGGCGGCGGGGGCCAGGGCATCGCCGGGACAACTGAGGGCAGCTATACCATCACGGTAACCGGCACTTCAGGGTCAATCGCCCAAACAACCACGGTCACCGTCACCGTGAATTGAGATCAACGTGCCTCAACGCCCAGATTCCTGGGTCCAGTCTCGGATTCCGGTTGGTTTGTGGACGATGCTGAAGTGTCGCCTGAAATGGGTACCAGCGGCCAGCCAGCGACCCAAATGTCCCCATCGGCGGTGATTCGGGACCGTGGCTGAATCGTCTGACGTCGCCTGAGGCCTAATCGCGAACGATCCGCTCCGTTGCCTGGTTCAGGTGGTCTACGAGCGCGCCCGCGATCTCCAGGCATTCCGGCCAAAGAATCTGGACGATCGAAGCTCCCAGCAACGCAAAGGATGTTTAATCTTGTATAGAGAACGTCGGACGATTTGGAGAATCCTCGCGGCGCTGCGTTGAGTCGCCGGAAGGCATCGTCTGCGCTGGTTTTCAACGGCCGCGAAGTGAAACGACGGTACGTTCACACGATTGCCTTGGAGGCGAAAGACTGATGACACTAGGTCCGGTCTCCTCATGCAAGCGATTGTGTCTGCTCTCTTTCGCGTCAGCAGCTAGCGTGGCCTTCCTGCTGACCCAGCCAGCCGCAGCGCAAGCGATGCAGTCATTCTACCCGCCAGTTCCCATGCAGCCCTCCGATGGGAAAGGAGCCCAATATCGCTGGCTCAATAAACCGGTTCTGAGCTCCCGGCGGCTGGACGAGATGGAAGACTTGAGCGGCTGGTCGTTCAAAGGCGAAGGAGAGATGAGCCTTTCTTCCGAGCACGTGAAAGAGGGCCGGCACTCGTTAAAGATTCAGTCGACATTGAATATGGGCCGGGTGGATGGCAGCGGGGACTGGACCGACCTCGTTGCCACGCGCAAGTTCCCTTCAGAGGACTGGAGCGGCTTCAATCGAATCTCCGTGTGGATCTACCCGGATATCGACGGAGCGCCGGCCATCTCCGCCTCGCTGGTATTGCACAACGAAGGCGTGCACATCCTGCCTGATTCCGCGAACGAGGGCCGCGATGATTCCATCCCCTTGAAGAACTGCCAGTGGAACCACGTGGTCTGGGAGATTGCGCCTCTTGACCGCGACAAGGTCACGGCTCTGGATATCGGTTACGGATTGCCCAAGATGTTCCCCGATCCCGGCGACAAGACGGTGCTCTACATCGATCACCTCACGTTGGAGACGGTTGTACCCGATCATGTGGAGGGATGGGATGTAACGCCCGATCGCATTGCCTTCAGCCATTCCGGATATTTGACCGGATCGTCCAAGAGCGCCATCGCGAGCGGCCTCAAGGCCGGCGAGTTTTCTCTGGTGAATGCGACGACGGGCACGACTGTGCTCAGCAAGCCTGTGCAACAGAGACAGACCGCGCTGGGCAGCTACCAGGTTCTCGACTTCACAGAGGTGCAGAAGCCGGGGCGTTATCTTTTGCGCGCCGGCTCGGTGGCCACGCAGCCCTTCCGCATCGGCGACGATGCGTGGCGCGAAAGCGTATTGAAAGCTCTGAACTTTCTATACAGCGAACGCTGCGGAACCGTGATCCCCGGTATTCACGGCATCTGCCACCAGGACGCCTATACCACTCACAATAGCAGACGGATCCTTGTGAATGGTGGCTACCACGATGCCGGCGATCTGACAGCGACGGGCAACACGCCCGGGATTGCCTACGCACTTTTCGAGTTAGCCGAACGGCTGAACCGCCAGCAGCAGGATCCCGAACTGGCGCTGCGCGTAATGGAAGAGGCGAAGTGGGGCCTGAACTGGGTTCTGAAGACCAGCTTCGGAGATGGTTTCCGCAGCACCGGACAACTGATCAGCTACTGGACCAACGGCATTATGGGCGATGCGGACGATCGGCACGGTGAAGCGGTGAACGATCCGGAATGGAACTTCCGCGTCGCCGCGGTAGAAGCGCTAGCCGCCCGCGTGTTGAAAGATGACGACGCGGAGCTGGCCAATCGCAGCCTTGCGACCGCGAAGCAAGACTGGAGCTTCGCCCTGGAAGGCCTGAAGACTGCTAGTCCGCTGGCGGAGGTCTACGGACAGAAGGATGAGTTGGAGCGCATTTCCTTTGGCGTCATCGCTTCAATTGATCTGTACCGGGTCACCCACGATCGTTCCTACGCGGACGCAGCCATTCAACTCGCCGACAGGATCCTGGCTTCCCAGGAGCGCACCGTGCAGCCGTGGAGCATCCCCTTGACGGGCTTCTTTTATACCGGCCCCTCGCGCGAGAACATCTTCCACCGCTTTCACATGGGCGAAGAGGAACAACCGATTGTGGCGCTGGCCGATCTCTGCCAGGCACTGCCCGACGATTCACACTGGATTCAGTGGTACTCCGCCATCGTGCTGCACGCAAAGTATTATCAGGAAGCTGTTGCCGCGGTGAATGCTCCCTACGACGTGTTGCCCGCAGCGGTATATCGCGAGAGCGAAGTACGGTTTTTGCCGGAATCGAAGACCTGGACACCTCTTCGGAAAGCGGATCGCGACGACTATCTTGCTCAGCTGCGCCGCGGCATCCCGTTGGGGGACGGAGTCTACCTGCGGCGTTTCCCCGTGTGGTTCGATTTTCGCGGCAACTCCAGCGTTCTGCTGTCCGAAGCCAAAGCGCTCTCGGTGGCGAGCCATTTGCGAGGAGACGCGCAGGGTGAAGACCTGGCACAGAAACAGGCGCAGTGGATTGTCGGTCGCAATCCTTTCTCCAGCAGCATCATGTACGGCGAGGGTTATGATTGGAACCCTCTGTATAGTGTCCGTTCGGGGCAGATGGTCGGGGCTATTCCGGTGGGCATTGAAACCAAGGGCACTGCGGACGCACCCTATTGGCCGGCACAGATCTGTTGGACCTACAAAGAAGTCTGGACCCAGCCGGTGGGTGAATGGATCTGGCTCATGGATGACTTGAGCGGCCCTGCGGTTGTCGAAGGCGTTGCAGATTCCACCAGCCGTAGCCCTGTGCAGCTTGTCAATGAGAAAACCGGGCAGGAGCTGGCAGCCGCATGGGAAGGGAGTCCGGGACACTTTCGCGCCGTGGTTCCGCAGGGGCGCTACACGGTGCGGCAGGGCGCGGAGCATACTTCGCTGTCGGTCCTCTCTGCAGGTTCTTATCGAACGGACCTGCGCAAGGGCAACGCCGTCGAAACGACGGCTCGGGTTCAGAACCGGGGGTCGCAAGATGTGATGGTGCAGCTCGAGGCCGAAGGCGATGGGCCGCACCGGTTTACTCTGCGTGCAGACAACCTGCAACTCAGTGAGCCGGCAGAGCAGGAGACTCGCCTTGAGCAGGGACACAAGCAATCAATCACCTGGCACGCCCGCATCGCGGATGTTCGCACGCCGTGGGTTGGCGTCATCGTGCAGGACGGCGATGCGGAGAAGCGCATCGAACTGACCGGAGTGGCGCCCGGACGTTGATCTCGAGGTGACGCTCGCGGTGGTTGCGAAGAGGCGCGACTTTCATCTCCTATGAAGACCCTGAATCCCGCAACTTACAAAGAGGCTCAATGATCGCCACCACAATTTCGCGGGCCGCCATTCAGACGACAAGCGCTTCCACCTCACGCGTGGTCTCCATCGACATCTTTCGCGGGTTGACCATGGCGGTAATGATCTTTGTGAATGCAGTGGCCGAGGTGCGCGGCCTGCCCTCGTGGACCAACCACGCCCATGCCTGGGAAGACCGGATGACCTACGTTGACATGGTCTTCCCCTTCTTTCTGTTTGCGGCCGGAATGTCGATGCCCCTGGCCGTGGCGCAGCGCCTCAAGCGCAATCCTTCCACCTTGGCACTGTGTCTGCACATCGGCTCACGCTCGCTGGGTCTGCTGGTACTTGGATTCATTCTGGCGAATGCGGAAAAAGCCGACCCCGCAAAGATGTTCCTCAGCGGTGGTCCGTGGGCGATGCTGAGCCTGCTCTCAATGACGCTCGTTCTGAATGTCTATCCTCGATGGGAACGCTTTCCAGCCTACGCGACCGTTCTCCGCGGCGCCGGGCTGGCCGGCGCCGCCCTACTTCTGGCGCTCTTCCGCAGGACCACGCAAGGTGGCCAGACTGCCTGGCTCGATCCTTCCTATCCCGAGATTCTCGGCCTGATCAGTTACACCTATCTGGCTGTTGCTTTCCTCTACCTGTTTACTCGCCGCTGGAGATGGGCGCCAGTTCTCTGGTTTGTGCTGCTGGTCACTCTCTGCGCATTTTCGAGCGCACGGCTCGTAGCGTTTCCCGTTCGTCTGCCCCTGTATTTCTGGCCCTTCGGCAATGGGGCATTGGCCTGCATCATGATGGCCGGCGTGGTGACTTCCATCCTTTTTCTGGGTACCGGGCAGCGGCCATCGCCGCTACTCTCCATCAGCGTGGCCGCTGGGTTTGCGCTACTCACACTTCTTGCGGGCGCGGTCCTCACCCCACTCGGCATCTCCAAGATCCGCGCCACGCCCACCTGGTCGTTGTACAGTGTGGGCGCCGCCATTCTCGTTTTCATGCTCCTCTATTGGCTCTGCGATCTGAAGCGATGGACCGCCTGGACATTCCCGCTTCGTTCCGCCGGCTCCAACACTCTGTTGACTTATCTACTGCCCGACCTCTGGTATTTCCTCTTGGTGTCCCTCGGGATCACCTGGCTCGACTCCCACTGGAACGTAGGAGCGCAGGGCGTGATCAAGTCGCTGGTGTTCACCGCCCTCATCCTCGCGCTCTCGGCGCTGCTGACCAGGTCCAAGATTCGGCTGCAGCTATAGGTCTTGTGGAATAGCTCATTGAGCACTCAACCTTGTTGCAGTGCTAATGGGGAAGAACAAGCTGAACCCCTAGACGCCTTGAACACCGGAAATGGTGGGCCGCTCTGATTGCAGGCGATCCGCATCAGCGCGCTCGTGGGCACGTCGGAGGGCGGACCGGTTTGTGAGGACTTGCGTCAACGCCAAACATGCGGACAGGATGAACAATGCATAGGTAAAGGGCGATATGCTCTTAGGCGCCCCGCTCGCGGTAAGCCACCATGGCGATGAATATTGGCGTAAGAGCAGCGCCGCTGTCAGGAGACCTACCAGAACAATAGAGAACGCGACGTGGCGCCTAGCCAATCGGGGCAATTCCTCTCGGACAATGGGACACCGAAAGAGGTAGCGCGGCATACCTCGGTTTGCGCTGAAGGTATAGATAATAATAGCGGAAGTGTAAAGCACCAGCGCCGCCGTCTGAATTCCCCACTTAGTATCGGCGAAGAGAAAAAAATGATCGCACTGCCGCAGGTCATCATCAGGAATACCGGTAGGAAGAGCATGAATCGCTCGCCCGAAAACGAGGGCCGAATAGGGCATGGATCAACCGGCTTTGAAGATATTTCAATCAAAGGCTCGTCCTGGATTTCTTACGGGAATCCTTTCATATCTTGCACCTGACGCGACGGTAATTGTCGAATGGCCTACTCTTCCCCTTGGGAAGCCGGATCAGGATTTGACGCGGTGCCGCGCACGAACAGGCGAAAGGCCCTTTGAAATGGAGCATCGGAATCATTCGTGCTGGCTTGATCGTTTCGCTCAGGTAGAGGAATTCAGCTCTCGACGCGATCGCATCCGAATTCCCCGCTCGGTAGGGAACGATTTGGTAAAGTGGGTGCATTCTTTTTCCCCGAGGTAAGAAATGCGCAAACCTCTTCTATTCTGCTGGGCTATCGCCTTCGCTTCTTTCGGTGCATACGCTGATGGCCCTTCCGACCGCAAGCCAACCGATCCCCAGGCCGTCACCTCGGAGAGTGGGCACACATCGACTCCTCTGCCGGTCGAGGCAGTGCTGACAACCACTTCCACGGGCGGAGTTTCACTCTCCAACGACGGTCGCAAGCTTGTTTGCATCAGCGACAAGTCCGGTGTCCGACCCAAAAGTGAATATTAATTTGGATGGTACCGGAGCTCAGCAACTGGTCACCAATAACGACCGCCAGTCGCGCCCCCGCTTTACCCATCCCTACAGCGCCGTTGTATATGGACAGGATCGCGGACTTTGTAGTTTTCGACTGGATAGGAAGTTTCCCGTCATCCTCGATCAGACACAGCCGCCGAACCGACGGTTTGTTTTACTGATGCCGAGCTGCCTGAGATGTTTGAGTCTCCGTAATAAGTTGCGGTGAGTGTGGTGGTGCCGACGGCCAGCGTGGAAATTGTGAATGTGGCTTTGCCGTCTGGCAAGCTGAGCTGTTCCGAGGACTGTCTTCCCTGCCGTGAAGGTTACCGGGCCTGTCGCTGCGACTGTCGGGGACCTGATCGTAGCAGTGAATGTGACGGATTGACCCGCGGCGAACGGGTTGGGAGACGAGGTGAGCGTTGCGGTGCTCGTGGCTTCAGTCACGACTTG
>CAWBIG010000077.1:0-9219 GCA_963788435.1 uncultured Acidobacteriota bacterium
ACCATTAGAGTCCTCGAAATTGGAAACACGCGAATGCTTTCGCCCGGATGGATGCGCCCGTTGTACAGGTTCCAGAGCTCAGGGCGCTGATTCTTCGGGTCCCACTGTCCGGCAGTGTCGCGGAACGAATAAATCCGTTCCTGGCCCGCGACTTCTCCTCGTCGCGCCGCGCGCCGCCGAAGGCCGCATCGAATTTATAATGGCGCAATGCATCGAGCAGCGCCTGCGTCTTGAGCAGCCCGCAGCAGCGCTTGGTGTCGAGCACTATGGGGTTTGTTCCCGCGGCGATGGCCGGCTCATTGCGCCACACCAGCAGCTCCGCGCCTACTTGCCGCGCCATTTCGTCGCGGAACGCGAGCATCTCGGCAAACTTGAATCCGGTATCAATATGAAGGAGTGGGAAGGGAATGGGCCCTGGGTAAAAGGCTTTCTGTGCCAGCCTCAGCATCACCGAGGAATCCTTGCCGATGGAGTAGAGCATCACCGGCCGCTCGAACTCCGAAGCCACTTCGCGGAGGATATGAATACTCTCCGCCTCATATTTTTATCAGAATAAAAACGACCAAGTCTGTTATTTCGCTTATTTTTTAATCAAGCCCTCCAGCCGGATCCACACGGCGACGGTGGAAGACGATTCGCCGACGAATCTTCGCATCGCGAAATTCGACCAGGAGTTCCAGGTTGGGTTTACGAACGGCTTTTGACCATCCAAGACGAAACCTATCAGTGGTTCTTGGTGGACGTTACACTCGGAATGGACCATCTGAACTCGGAGTATGGACAAACCGGCCTGCCGAGGGATCTCGGACTTTACACGATCCATTTAAGCGTGGATGGGCAATTGGTGGGGATCACATTTTTTTTATGTAAAACCCCAAGAACCCCAAAAGCGCAACCCCCGTCGCCACCATACCCCCGGCACCCAAATCAAACCTTCTTCCCATGAGTACGCCTTTCCCCAAATCCCCCATTTCGCCGATACCTCGGGATATTCCTTGACCTTATTTGTTTCGGAAGGAGAGGAGAACCCCCATGTATTTCGATGATTTTTTAACCCGCCTGAAAAAAAATGACCTGCCCAGGGTTCTTTTGCTTTTTGGCGATTCGGACGGGGTTTTAGCCGAAGGCCTACTAAACATCCGGGAAAAGTTTCGCCAAACATCCCCGGATGGGGATCAAAAGATTTTTGACGGTCAAGAAAGCAGCCTCGGGGATATATTGATGGCATCCCAGACCTCTTCGCTTTTCGCCTCGTCGCAATTGCTCGTTATGCAGCATGGGGAAAAAATCCTCGGCGGCCATTCCGTAGCTGCCCTAGGGAGCCTCAAAGATTACTTTTCCAATGAATCCCTTCTCCACGCGAAATCGGTGTTGAGGATCGCTTTGGGCGAGAGCTTCCAGTCGGCTGCACCGGAGCCCATGGCGCGCCAACCGTCCGCATCGTTTACATAACTCTGGATGCGTTCGCCAACGAGGGTCACGCGCGAGCCGACTTGCTTTTGCGCGCCGAAGAGATGGCCAAGGTCGAGATCGCCAAGCGCGCTGCCGCGATGATCGGTGGCAAGATCGACGGCGCCTATGTCTGCCGGTTTCTTGGTAACAAAATCGATGACTCCGCCGGCGGATGCCACGCCGCTCTCTACGCTGTCGATACCGTTGATGATCTCCACCCGCTCCTTGTTCTCGAGAGGCACGTCTTGTTCGCCGGCGATAGTCATGCCGTTGATCTCGAGCCCCGTGGCGAGATCGATGGGGAATCCGCGGATTTCGTAGTCGCCGTAATAGCCAACGGGCGCGTAATCCTCGCCCACCGAAGCGTCATTCTTGACCACGTCAGAGAGCAGGTGGGCCTGCTGGTCGCTGAGCTGCTCCTGGGTGATGGCCAGCGCGTTGAGCGGAGTTTCGGATAGAGGCAGCCCGGTCAGCGTGCCGGCGGTAATGGTGTTGGAAAGATAGTCGTCTTTCACGTCGCCATGAACCACGACGGTGGTGTTGACATGCGGAAGCGCCGGGTTCGGCGCGGACGGAGCAGTTGGGGAAGGACTGGGCTGCGGCGCTTGCGCCTTGGCATGGCCAGCAGCAAGAACAGCGCACCACGCCGCCAATACGCATGCGACGGCGCGGCGAATATTAGCCGAGCGCGGCAGAACGCGGGGAAAGATCGGTACGGATCGTGGCGAATGCATTGCGCCTGGCATGGACTCCACGTGCTTTCAAAATGAAGCAGGGGTGCCGATGCCAAACTCGCTGAAGGCCGCCTTCGGAAACTTCCCACGCCGGTATTATCCGGATCGGGTTCGAGGGTATCTTCTCAGCTCCGTTTTTCGGAGCACCCCTGTTTCAACTTCGACTCCATTGAAACACCTGCAGGAGCGGATGGCAAATCCGACTGCGTAATTTTCGCTTTCGCCGCAACTTAATCCGCGAGCGAGGGTATCTAAGCACAGGGATTCTGTTTTCGTTTATCGCGACTATCGCTAGCTTTCACCAGATGAACCCATCCTCGGCTCCGAGAGGCCCCTATGCATTCGAATTCCGTTGGCATTGGATTGGCGGCAGTATGCGTTTGCGCCCTGGCCGGGTGCGGCAGTTCCAGCGGCACCGGCCCAAGCACGGGCCCCACGTCCACAACCGTGGTTTACACCTTCCAGGGCGAGGCTCCCAGCGCGGTTGCGGTCGAAATCGGGGCGGGCAGCTATACCGCGGCCACGCTCGCGTCCGGCCAGCTGAGCCTGTCCATTCCCAACGGGACCACGAACTACGCGATCGCCTACGTGTGCCCGGAGGCTGCGGGCCTGGGAGACCTGATTACGGCGGAGTACGTGATTGAGGCCAGCACTGCCGACGGCAACTCGTTTACGACGTCCTGCAACGAGGCTTCAGGCACGACCGGCACCGCGACGGGAAGCGTGGATACGTCGGCCATCGCGGGTGTGGCCAATGTGCTGGTGCGCGGAAGCCAGGGATACGGCGGCAGCGTTGCGGCGAGCGGGAACTTCAGCGTGAACCTGCTTTCGGGCTCGAATGATGTGGCTTTGGTGGCAGTGGATAGTTCAGGCAATGTGCGCGCGGTGAAGATTTTACGCGCGCAGACCGTCCCCGGCGCGCTGAACAGCGGGCAGACGATCAGCTTCAAGGCCAGCGACCAGCCGACGATGCAAACGATGAACATTCTGAATGTGCCCAGCGGATTCTCGGCGCCTGCGGCCTCTGTGGATTACGTCACGTCAGGCGGCACAAGTTTCGTGCTCAACGGCAACGCCACCACGCAATATCCGGTTATTCCCGCCGCTTACATTGGGAGCGGCGATTTTTACAGCTTCCAGGCGAACGCGAGCGATACCGGCACGCATTCCAATTCTGTAGGCGTGATGCAAAACTCGACCGGAGGTGGCGAAGCCACGCTCTCACTGCCCATGCCGTGGACCTACACGGGTCCGACGGCCGCGGCCCTGCCCACCTTCAATTTCAGCTACACGGGATTCAGCAGCTTGCCGGCCGTGGCGCAGCAAGCTGAGATCGAATGGATTCCATCCACCAACGCGCTCTATAGCCTGAACGTGATTGCTACCGGAAACTACCAGGCGGGATCGAATTCGATCGCGATTCCCGACCTGAGTTCCGTGACCGGATTTCTGCCATCGGCATCCTCCGGCGCGGATATCTACTGGGTGGCCAGCGTGTGGGGCGGCACCACGCCCGTGTTCGATTATCTTTCTGCTCCGCCGGCCAGCGGGTCGGTTTCGTTCGTGGAGCAGTCGGGGACATTTACGGCGCCGTAGACTTGCTTGTTCCTTCTTTCAGGGTGACGATGCGGTCAACATCGGGAACGGTGAAGTGCTCCACCGCGCCGCTGGGCCAATGTACTTCGATAGAGTCGATCTTCGTGGCCGCGCCCAGGCCAAAATGCACGCGAGGATCGTTGCTCGAGAGATAGCTTCCGCCGCTGATCACGTCATCTCGCTGCTTTAAGCCGTTCGCCGTAAGGTAGACAGCAGCGCCCACGGCATCGCGGGGGCTTTTGGGGCCGCCCACGAGTTTCAGTTCCAGCCAGTGGTTGTGGTCCGGATTCACATTGCGCAACAGCACGGGATGTCCGTCGATGACGTTGATCACCGCGTCGACCTTGCCATCATTGAATAAGTCGCCGACGGCCATGCCGCGGCCCGCAATCACGTCCGCCAAGCCTGTTCCTACGACGGGCGGCACCGGCTCGAATCGCTTTCCATCGATATTGCGATACAACAAGGGCCGCTGCGCCCAGGTGGTTCCCCAGGCGTATTTGTCCGCCTGCGGGTACACGTGTCCGTTGGAGACGAGCAAATCCTTCCAGCCGTCGTTGTCGTAATCGATGAAGGCATCGCCAAATCCCAAAAACGGAACCGTGATCTCGCCCAGGCCGACGTGGTAGCTGACGTCGGTAAAGTTGCCGTCGCCATCGTTGTGGTAAAGGGGCTTGTAGGAATCGCTGAAGGCGGTGTCAAACACGTCCAGCATGCCATTGTTCTCATAGTCGCCGACGGCAAGGCCCATGGATGCCGATTCCAGGCCGGCTTCATTGAGCGCGAATCCAGAGGCATAACTGTCGTCTTCAAAGGTCCCGTCGCCCTTGTTGATGTAAAGGTAATTGGGAGTGGAGTCGTTGCCAACCAGCAGGTCAGGCTTGCCATCGTTATTGATATCGGCGAAGACCGCTCCGAGGCCGTAGTAACCGGGCTTGTCGGATACGCCGGCTTTTACGCTCACATCGGTAAAGGTCCCGTCGCCATTGTTGTGGAAGAGATGATCGCCTTCGCCCGGCAGGCCGCGCGGGCCGCAGCTTACCTGTTCGCCGCGGAACGTGCAAAACGCGTTGGGCGCATCTCCTGAATTCGCCGTGGGCATGTGATTGCGGTCGTAGTGGAGATATCCGGCCACAAAGAGGTCGAGACGTCCATCGCCGTCGTAATCGCCCCACGTGGCGCCGGTGTGCCAGGCGGCCGGGTCCCCCAGCGCGACACCTGCCTTTTCTGCCACGTCGGTAAAGGTTCCGTCGTGGTTGTTGTGATAGAGGCGGTTGGCGCCCCAGTTGGAGACGAAAATGTCCGGCCAGCCGTCGTTATCGTAGTCCCCGATGGCGACGCCGAAGCCCCAGCGGTCGTTGGTCACGCCGGCTTTCTCCGCCACATCGGTAAAAGTCCCATCGTGATTGTTGTGGAACAGCGCCGCGTGCGGCGGCGTTTCCTTGCCGTCGAGAGCGTTGAAAGTGGACCCGTTCACGATGTAGATGTCCATCCAGCCATCGTTGTCGTAATCGAGGAGAGCCACGCCGGATCCCTTGGTCTCAACGATGTAACTTTTTTGCGGCGTGCCTGTTTTGTCGGTCCAGGTATCCAGGCCGGCCTTCTGGGATTCATCCTCGAAGACGACCGGGCCGGAGGAGACGAATCCGCCCGCGGTTATGGGCCGATGCTGCGCGTCGAGCTGGACGGGATGGGGAGAGCCGGTGGCCTGGCCGCTATTTGCCGCCGCCTGCGCGCCCTCGCTGTTTTTCGGCGTGTGCTGTTCAGGAGGAAGAGAGCCGGGGCCTGCTGCTTGAGCAAGGAGAAATCCGGTGGAAGCGGCAAAAAATGCCCAGGGAAGTATTTTCCAGGTCACCGTCGACATGGGAGCCAGTATACGGGCGGGGCTGAAGAAGAGTATCGACCAAAAGGCGGACCTTGAAGCGTGCCGGGGCGGCCCTGGTCGGGGGAAAAACCGGCCCGGGTCCATGATCGAGCTGGTTCGTGGATCGCGCGCTCAGGCGTTCAGCACGGCTACCGGATTTGAATCCTTGATCACGCGCGATTCTGGAATTGATTCGGCATCGACCGCCAAGTCGGCGATGAGGGCGCGATCAAGCACGGCAAGCATCGCCTGCTGGGCCCTGATCCATACGGGATGGGCCGGGCACCGGTGCCGGCGCACGCAGGTTCTCTCCGTTCCGAGGCACACATTCAACTGGATGGGGCCATCGACCGCCTCGATGACCTGACGCACGGAAGCCTGGCGGCCAAGCGGCGCAATGGCGAAACCTCCTGCGTGGCCGCGCTGCGAGATAACGAGGCCGCTGTGGGTGAGCTCCTGCATCACTTTGGATAAGAAGCTCTCTGGCGCGCCGGTGGCTTTTGCCAGCGAGGGAAGAGACAAGCGAGGCTCCGCCTCAGCCGCTGCAAGATGCACCATGACGCGCACGGCGTAATCGGCTGCCCGTGTGAGTTGCATGGAGGAGTTGGTCTTGACTGCCGTCATTGGATCGCAAGCCCTGCCTGGAGGAAATGATCCAGCACAAGCAACGCCGGAGACGAGTGTAATTTGGGTTCGTCACTGAGGAATGTGTTGGCAATCACAGACCCGAGTTCGCCCTCGTGAATAACTTTCGATACGAAACGTAATTGGAGAGAAATTCTCCAGAATGTTCCAACAACAACTTTGCTCGTGTTGAACCCCGGCAGTCCCCTGCTTACGGCGGCGCCAACGAATTCCGGTGCGGCCGCATAAGGTAGGCGCCTGTGCGCGAAAGGAACCCGGTAAGACCATGTCGCCGTTTCCCGCAGTCGATCCCATTCCCTTGCCGGCTCCCATCTGGCTCTTCAAGCTTCTGCACATCGTCACGCTGTCGCTGCATTTTCTTGCGATGCAGATGCTGCTGGGCGGCCTGTTGCTGGCCGTGGTGCTCAGCTTGTTCCCCTCGGCGTTGTCGCAGGTGGCGGCGCGGGCCCTGGCGCGGCGGCTTACCGTGGTCATGACCTTCGTGATCAATCTCGCGGTTCCGCCGTTGCTCTTTGCGCAGGTTCTTTACGGACGGTCGCTTTATACCAGCAGCGTGCTCATCGGCCTCTATTGGATCTCCATCATCGTCCTTCTGATGCTTGTCTATTGGCTGCTCTACAAATTCAGCGCGCGCCTTGAGGCTGGCCGTTCCGGCTGGTGGATCGGGCTCAGCGCCTGGCTGGTGGCGGGATTCATTGCCCGTCTGCTTTCGAGCAACATGACCCTGATGCTCCGGCCGGATGTGTGGCGCCGGATGTATTCGGCCTCGGCTGCCGGAGCCTACCTGCCCACGGGAGATCCGACCCTGACGCCGCGCTGGCTGCTGATGCTGGCCGGGGGGCTGTTTGTCGGCGGCCTCTGGATGGTCTACCTGGCCGGGCGCAGCACATTTACGGCGGAGGAGAAGCACTTTGTGGCGGGGCTCGGCGGCAAAGTGGCCGCTCTTTTTGGGCTGGTCTATCTGTCCGCCGGATTGTGGGCAGCCGGCGTGCAGCCCGCTATCGTCAAAGCCGGGCTTGCAGCCGGTACGGCGGACCACCCCGTCTATCGCTTCGCCGGCTTTGCCGGCTACGGCTGGCTCGCGCTGGTGGCAATCGCCCTAGTTGTTGCCGGGTTTGCGGGGTTCGCCCGCATCGCTGCCAACTGGCTGGGATGGGCCTTCGCTGTCCTAGCCCTTCTGGTCGAGATTACTTTCACTGTTTACCGCGACGGCGTGCGCGACCTGACCCTCCTCAGCAAGGGCTTTGATGTGTGGGACAGGGTGGTTGTTACCAACTGGAGCGTGGTTGGGCTTTTCCTGGTTCTGTTTGTCGGCGGCCTGGCAACGGTTGGCTGGCTGATCTCTGTTGTCGCGCGCGCGCAAAAGCCGATGGAAGGAGCTGCCCAATGAGCAGTCACATCGTTCTGGATGACGCCACCCTGAAGACGCTGGACGGCGCCAACGGCGCGGGGTCCCGGCGCGGCTTCCTTGTTGCCGCAGGCGCCGCGGGGCTCTGCTACGTGGCCGCGCTCGGCTATCCCGTTTATCGCTACCTCGCCTCGCCGGCGGAAATGGCCGCCAGCGAAGGCGCCGTCACCGAGGTCACATTGAAGGACGCGCAGAAACTGCCCGCCGGCTCCGCCCTCATGTTCAAATTCGGGTCTTCACCGGCCATGCTCATCCATCACACGGACAACACGTGGACGGCGCTCACCGCGGTCTGCACCCATCTGGGATGCACCGTTCAGTACGAGCCCGACATGAACCGAATTCATTGCGCCTGTCACGGTGGTGTCTACGACCCGCGCACGGGCGCCAACGTCAGCGGGCCGCCTCCGCGCCCGCTCAAGCGTTTCAAAGTCACCGTCGGCGCAGCAGACGTCCAGGTATCCCGCGCCTGAGACAAGAACGGGATTCGTGGACCGCTGACCGCTCTCAAGCCACGAATCACGAGACACGGATCACAGATTACGAACCACGAACCAGGACCAGACCCAATGACCACGAAAACAATCGCGAACAACGTCTACGGCTGGATGGACGAGCGTCTCGGCCTTTCCGAAATCGCCGTCTTCGCCCGCAAAAAGACGGTCCCAGCTCACGCCTATTCGTTCTGGTACTACTGGGGCGGAATTTCGCTCTTCCTCTTTCTCGTCCAATGCTTCACCGGTGTGCTGCTGCTGGTGTATTACCGGCCCGGCGCGGACGCCTTTGAATCCGTCCGCCAGATCACTTTCGTGATGCACTTTGGCTGGCTCATCCGCTCCGCCCATTCCTGGTCGGCCAACCTGATGATCTTTGCCATCATGGTGCACATGTTCAGCGTGTTCTTCATGAAGGCCTACCGCAAGCCGCGCGAATTCGGCTGGTTCAGCGGCATGGCCCTGCTGGCACTGGCCACGGTCTTCGGATTCTCCGGATACCTGCTGCCCATGGACGAGCTGAGCTATTTCGCCACCAAGGTGGGCCTGCAGATTCCCGCCGCGATTCCGTGGATAGGCCCTGCCATCGCCACCATGCTGCGCGGCGGAACGGACGTAAGTGAGTTCACCGTGCAGCGGTTCTTCGCCCTGCACGTAGTGGTTCTTCCCGCCATCTTTGTGCCCCTGCTCGCGTTTCACCTGTGGCTGGTGCAGAAGCACGGGAATGCCATGCCGCCCAGCGAGGAAGCCAAACACCCCAGCGAGCGCCGGAGCATTTCGTTCATGCCCGCATTCCTGCGCAAGGACCTGGCGATGTGGATTATCTCGCTCAACATCCTGGCGCTGCTGGCCTCGGTGTTTCCATGGTCGCTGGGCAAGCAGTACGACATGCTTTCGCCGGCGCCGCTTGGCATTCATCCCGAGTGGTACTTTATGAGCCCCTTTGAAATGCTGAAGCTGCTTGGCAATTGGCTACCAGGCGCGTCGGGTGAGATCGCCGGGCTCATTTTGTTTACCGCAGGCATC
>CAWBIG010000078.1:0-10152 GCA_963788435.1 uncultured Acidobacteriota bacterium
GAACCAGTTGGGTCAAGTTGCCGACAATCACTGGCCGCATTGCGCGCAGAGGATCTCGTTCGCCTGCGTCGCGCTCCACGGGAACAAGTTGCCTGAAGTTTCTTTTGAGCGGGCTGGCGTCTACCAACCCGCCGTCGTGTGAAATCCAAACCTACTTCCCCGCCAACTGCCGCAGCACAAACTGCAGAATCCCGCCGTGCTCGTAGTAAAGAATCTCCTGCGGCGTGTCGATGCGAATCTTCGCTTCGAACGTCGTCTCTTCCCATTCGCCGCCGTGGCCACCACCGCAACCGTGCGCCCGATGGCGAATTTCGACGCCAGCCGCTCGCGGAAGCCGACAATCTCGTACGTCTCCTCGCCCGTCAGCCCCAGCGACTCCACCGTCTTGCCGCCTTCAAACTGCAGCGGAATGATCCCCATGCCCACCAGGTTCGATCGGTGGATGCGCTCAAAGCTCTCCGCAATCACCGCACGCACACCCAGAAGGTTCGGCCCCTTGGCCGCCCAGTCCCGCGATGACCCCGAGCCGTACTCCTTGCCTGCCAGGATGATCAGCGGCACGTTCCGCTCCGCGTATTTCACGCTGGCGTCAAAAATCGACATCTGCTCGCCCTCGGGCAGCAACCGCGTCACCCCACCCTCGGTCCCCGGCGCCAGCTTGTTGCGCAGGCGCACGTTGGCAAACGTCCCCCGCACCATCACCTCGTGATTGCCGCGCCGCGATCCGTAGCTGTTAAAGTCCGGCGGCTTCACGCCATGCTCGGTCAGGTACTTCCCTGCAGGCCCGGCAGCCTTGATGTTCCCTGCCGGCGAAATTGGTCCGTCGGTCACCGAGTCGCCCAGCACCGCCAGCACCCGCGCGCCGCTGATGTCCTCGACCGGCGCGGGTTGCGCCCATGCCGTCGAAGCACCGGCTTGCGAGAGGGAGTTGAGCCGGCTCCCACGTCACGTTGTGGGGTGGAAGGATTAAGCCCTCGCCAGCTCGCATCTCCATCGCTCACGCCGGTCCTTGCGGAAGCTCTCGCTCGCACAGGCCTTTCTCGCGCAGCCACCTCCGCCGCGCAAATGTCGCGCAGTATACTGCAGTTCCCTTCTGGTGGTTTCTTTGCCCAGTGGATCGGTGTCGCAAGCTGTGCTGATGTGATCTGCCTAGCGCGTACGCTACCACCCTAGTGCGGCTCATTAAGCAAATTCGCCGCACGTCCACGTTCACGCGCCCCTCATGATTGCCGCTCAGCAGGGACTGTGCTCGTCAATCGACTTCGACACGCTCCGGCGGGTACGGGTCCTGAGTTGCCGATGCACGTGGTGCAGCCGTAGCCACGACGTTAGGGCCGCAGCCTTTCAGCCAGAGCCGGGACTTCGTAGTAGTCGGTGACCACGCGCGAACCGGGCGCAGAGAAGTCTTCACCCATGGCGGGACACTCAATCCTTTCTCCACTGCTTTCTTCGCCAGCAGCCCGCGGCGATCATCACCGAGGGATTCGAAGTGTTGGTGCAGCTCGTAATGGCCGCAATCACACCGATCCGTGGTCGAGGTACTTGTCCGGATCGACGTTGAAGCGTTCTTCACTGTCGTTCGGTCACGTGCAGACGGCGCATTGGCCGAAGAAGTCGCAGGTCTTTCGTTGTCCTCTCCCGCCACTGCCAGCGCGGTATCGTTCAGCGCCTGCGGTTGCCACGCATCCGCGGTCCGCGTGCCCAGCGGCTTTGCCGTTGGGGCAAGCAGGCTGGGCAGTTGCTCGCCGAAGCTCTTTGCCGCATCCTTCAGCAGCACCCGATCCTGCGGCCGCTTCGGCCCCGCCACGCTCGGCTCCACGCTTCCGAGATCCAGCTCCAGCGTCTGCGTGTACTCGGCCTCCGGCGCGCCTGCGGTGTGGAATAATCCCTGCTCCTTGTAGTACGCCTCAACCAGCGCGATCTGTTCTTCGCCGCGCCCCGTCAGCCGCAGATAGCGCAGCGTCTCCGCATCCACCGGGAAGATGCCGCAGGTTGCGCCATACTCCGGCGCCATGTTGCTGATGGTGGCGCGATCCGCCAGCGGCAGCTCCGCGATTCCCGGCCCATAGAACTCCACAAACTTGCCCACCACGCCCAGCTTGCGCAGCGCCTGCGTCACCGTCAGCACCAGGTCTGTCGCCGTCGCGCCCTCGCGCAGCTTGCCGGTCAGCTTGTATCCCACCACCTGCGGCACCAGCATGAATACGCCTGCCCCAGCATCGCGGCCTCGGCCTCGATCCCGCCCACGCCCCAGCCCAGCACGCCCAGGCCGTTGATCAAGAAAATGTGCGAACCTCGGTCCCGACGCAGCGTGTCAGGGAATACGCGACTACCTCGCCGTCCTGCTGCGCGGTGAGAATGACGCGCGCCAAATATTACAGGTTCACTGGGCGGTACATGCAAAAGCACGTGAGGAAACTGCGGAACGCCGTCGTCCACTCGAACGTCGTCTGCGGGACGAGCGAGCCTCGCCGCGGGCCAACTTGTCCACCTGCATGTCGATCACCAGCTCGGCGGAATCAGCTGGTTCACGTGTCGGCCGCCCAGCGTCTTGATCAGCATCGCGTATTGCCGCCAGGTCCACAATCGCGTGGACGCCGGTAAAGTCCTTATCAACACCGTGCGGCACGTAAAGTATCTTGTGTGGGCTCGGCCTTCTATCGCGCCAGGAACTCGATATCGCCAGCCGTCAGATCACGCCGCACCCTTTGTGCTGCAGCAGGTTTTCGAGCAGGATCCTTCAAACGAACCAGCCGCGTCCAAAAGCCGGGAAGGCGGTAGATCGTATAGTTGAGGTTGCCTGAAAGTGGAGCAGCTGCTCCATTGAAACTCGTCCGCGCCGCGCGGATGGATCAAGAGAGGTCCATTCGGAGCCTCCGCCACGCGACAATTCACCTGAATCGCGGCAACACGCGTTTGATCCGAAAAAGCTTCAAGGGGATAGATCACTCAGCGGGAAGAAGAGGCTGTCCACGGGCTCAGGCCGGCCGCTGCGAAACCGCTTCATCCACGCCTGTGCTGAAGCGGTTTCGCCGCGGCCGGCCTGACCGTGGACGGCCTCTCTCCCGCTGAGTAATCTATCCCCTTGAAAGCTTTTTCGGATCGACGCGTGTTGCGCGATTCGGTGGAGTCTGCGCGTGGCGGAGGCTCCGAATGGAATTCTCTTGATCCATCCGCGCCGACGCGGACGAGAAAGGTTCGCTTCAATGAACAGCTTTGCCAGCCGGGCTACTCTCGCTTCAGGCAACCTCAACTATACGATCTACCGCCTTCCCGCTTTGGAAACGCGCGGCTTCAACCTGAGCCGCCTGCCATTCAGTTTGAAGATACTGCTCGAAAACCTGCTGCGGCGCGAGGACGGCGTGAATGTGACCGCTGGCGATATCGAGTTCCTGGCGCGATGGGATGCGAAGGCCGAGCCCAGCCGCGAGATTGCTTACATGCCGGCGCGGGTGCTGATGCAGGACTTTACCGGCGTGCCGGCGATTGTGGACCTGGCGGCGATGCGCGATGCCATCAAGACGCTGGGCGGCGATCCCGAGCGCGTGAACCCGCTGATTCCGGCCGAGCTGGTGATCGACCACAGCGTGCAGGTGGACGAGTTCGGCACCCCGCAGGCATACGAGGCCAACTCGCTGCTCGAGTTCCAGCGCAACCGCGAGCGCTATGCATTTCTCAAGTGGGGACAGACGGCGTTCCGCAGTTTCAGCGTGGTGCCGCCGGGGATGGGCATCTGCCACCAGGTGAACCTGGAATATTTGGCGCGCGTGGTGTTCACCGCGGAGCAGGACGGCGAGGTAGTCGCGTATCCTGACACGCTGGTCGGGACCGACTCGCACACCACGATGATCAACGGGCTGGGGGTGCTGGGCTGGGGCGTGGGCGGCATTGAGGCGGAGGCGGCGATGCTGGGCCAGGCCGTAAGCATGCTGGTGCCGCAGGTTGTGGGATACAAGCTTACCGGCAAGCTGCGCGAGGGCGCGACGGCGACGGACTTGGTTCTGACGGTGACGCAGGCGCTGCGCAAGCTGGGGGTGGTGGGCAAGTTTGTGGAGTTCTACGGGCCGGGCATTGCGGAGCTGCCGCTGGCGGATCGCGCAACCATCAGCAACATGGCGCCGGAGTATGGCGCGACCTGCGGGATCTTCCCGGTGGATGCGGAGACGCTGCGCTATCTGCGGCTGACCGGGCGCGGCGAAGAGCAAATCAAATTGGTGGAGGACTACTACAAGGAGCAGCGGCTGTTCCACACGGCGGGCGCGCCGGAAGCCGAGTACACGCAGACGCTGGAGCTTGACCTGGGCACCGTGGAGCCGAGCGTGGCGGGGCCCAAGCGGCCACAGGATCGGGTGCTGCTGAAGGATGCGGCGAGGAGCTTCGGCGAACAGTTGCCCAGCCTGCTTGCGCCCACGGCCAAGCCGCTGGGCACGCGGACCGCGGATGCCTGGCAGCCGCAGGCGCTGAACGATACGGCGCTGGCAGTGGCGCGAGAGGACAACGAAGGCCCAGCGACTTCTTCGGCCAATGTCTCGCTGAGGGTGACTACGACAGTGGCCCAAAACACGGTGAAGGCGCGATTCAACGTCGATCCGGACAAGTACCTCGATCACGGATCGGTGGTGATCGCGGCGATCACTAGCTGCACCAACACGTCGAATCCGTCGGTGATGGTGGCGGCGGGGCTGCTGGCGAAGAAGGCAGTGGAGAAAGGCCTGAGTGTCCCGCCGTGGGTGAAGACTTCTCTTGCGCCGGGATCGCGCGTAGTCACCGACTACTACGAGAAGTCCGGCCTGCTGCCGTATCTGGAAAGGCTGCGGTTCAACGTGGTGGGCTACGGCTGCACCACGTGCATCGGCAACTCAGGACCGCTGCCCGCGGACGTGTCGAAGTCGATTGACGAGCACGGGCTGGTTGCGGTGAGCGTGCTGAGCGGCAATCGCAATTTTGAGGGGCGCGTGAACGTGGACGTGCGGGCGAATTATTTAATGAGCCCGCCGCTGGTGGTGGCGTACGCGCTGGCCGGTCGCATCGGGCACAACTTCGACGCCGATCCGCTGGGCAAGGACCAGAAGGGAAGTCCCGTGTTCCTGCGCGACATTTGGCCGACGCAGGCGGAGGTGGCTGCGGCCATCGAGAAAGGCCTGTCGAGCGAGAGCTTCCGCAAGGAATACGCCGGCGTGAGCAATGGAGATGCGAGCTGGCAAGGGCTTAGCTTCCCCACCGGCGACGTGTACCAGTGGGAGCCGGACTCGACTTACATTCGCAAGGCGCCGTACTTCGACGGCATGAATGCCGAGCCCGCGCCGGTTACGGACATCAGCGGCGCGCGGGTGCTGGCGGTGCTGGGCGACTCGGTTACCACGGATCATATTTCGCCGGCAGGGAACATCAAGGCTGCCGGGCCGGCGGGCAAATACCTGACCGAGCACGGGGTGAAACCGCCGGACTTTAACAGCTATGGCTCGCGGCGCGGCAATCACGAGGTGATGGTGCGCGGGACGTTTGCCAACGTGCGCCTGCGCAACAAGCTGGCGCCGGGCACTGAGGGCGGGGTGACGCGGCTGCTGCCCGAGGGCGAGCAGATGTCGATTTTTGATGCCAGCGTCAAATACGCGGAGCGCAGCGTACCGTTGATCATCCTGGCGGGCAAGGAGTACGGCTCGGGGTCATCGCGCGACTGGGCGGCCAAGGGGCCTAATCTCTTAGGAGTGCGCGCGGTGATCGCGGAGAGCTTCGAGCGCATCCACCGCTCGAACCTGGTGGGGATGGGGATTATTCCGCTGCAGTTTGAAGGCGGCAAGACGGTGGAGTCGCTGGGGCTTACCGGCGAGGAGACGTACGAGATTGTTGGATTCCGCGAGCGGCTGGCGTCGAAATTTGCCATCGGGCGCACGGTTGCGGTGGTGGCGACGGCAGCGGATGGGAAGAAGACTACGTTCGAGGCGAAGATCCGCATCGACACGCCGCAGGAGATTCTCTACTACGAGCACGGCGGGATTTTGCAGTATGTGCTGCGGCAGTTGGCGGGGAAGTGAATTTGGATTTCATGCGACGGCGGTTGGTAAACGCCAGCCCGCTGAAAAAAACACTTCAGGCCACTTGTTCCCGTGGAGAATGACGCAGGCGAACGAGATCCTCTGAGCGCAATGCGGCGGTCGCTTAGGAGCCGCCGTGATTGTCGCAGAACTCAACTTCGACCGCATCTGGAGAGAGAATTTCGACCACAGTTCCCACTTGACCGCGAGCCAATCCGCGCTCCGGTTGGTCCCGTAACAGGGCGACTTCAGTCAGCAGATCCAGTTGCATGGCGCTCCTCGCTATAGGACATAACAGGTGATCAACCGCGGCGTTGTCTCGGCCTTAAGGACGATCCAGCAACTCCGAATTTCCGCAGCTTCATCGTCGCATTTCAGCGTAGCTAGGCTATTGTGACACGGAGCGATGATCTGCGCTGGTTCCCCTGATCCTCCAATCCGTTCAACCTACGACGCCAGCGCCTGCGCGGTGTTGGTGTCGGCGCGGAAGCGGAGCCAGGCCGCGATGCCGTCCGGATGGCGCAGTTTGGTGTAGTGGATCTGGCGCACCTCGAGGCTGCGACCCAGCGCGTGACGCAGGATCGCTTCGTGGGCATCGGAGAAGCAGCGCATGCGCGCGCCGCAGAGCGTGCAGGCGTCGAGCGCTTCTGCTTCCAGGTGCCCGCAGTTCTCGCACATGGCCGCAGCGCTTCGCTCGGCTTGCGGCTGATCGGCCCAGAGCAGGGTGCGCACTTCGCCCTTTTCCAGCGCTTCCATCACCGGCTTGAGTCCGACTGCGCCGAGGGCATTTGCCGCCGCCGCGCCCACGGTTCTGTCCACCAGGTCCGATTCTTCTTCGCGATCCCTTGCGTCGACGAAGGCCTGCGCCTTCTCCTCGATTTCGTCGCAGTTGGCAAATCCGGGGTCGCATGCAAAGCGGCCCACCAGGGTGCGCCGAAGTTGTGGGTGCAGCTCGGCTTCGATCTCCGGCCACATCTCATCGCGGCAGCCGACGATCAGGTTGTCGTAGTCGCCATGTTCGTAGAAATGCAGCAGATGATCGGCGAGGAAGGTGAAATGCCTGCGCGCCTTTTCTTCCTTCTTTCGTTCCAGGTGCACAGACTTGCCGGCTCCGGTGGTGCGGATCTTCTCCTTGTCGTCCTCATCGAGCACCTGGCTATGCTCAGTGATTTCGCGACCCTCCAGTAGCAGCAGGCGGGCACGGTTGCGGTCCGCCAGCGCAATGCAGTAACGCCGGCGGCGCTGCTGTTGCGCGATGAGCGGGGCCAGCGTGAACGAAGAGCCGACGTCGAGGCGCAAGGCAAAGTCGCCGGGAAGGTCGAACTCGCGCCAAAGGCCCTGGCGCGCGCAGGCGAAGATGACTCGGGCGCGACGGCCATTGCCCTTCATCTCAGCCACTCGTTCGAGGATGCGCTCAATATCAGAACGATCAGCGGCGGAGTTGCCCCGTAGTTTTCCCACCGTCTGCTTGATCTTGTCCCTGGCGTGGAGGAGGTCTTGGCGATGCACCAGATCCGTTGCGGGCGCCGGAGCCTTGAAATACAGCGATAGCGCGTCTGCTTCAGCGGACCAGAACTGCGCCAGGTCCTTCCATTCTTCGTCGGGGATTCTTGCATTGATTCTTGCATTGTCGGTTGCCAAAATCACTCCTCGCATCTCGTGGGGGATTCTCCGCGAAAACGTGCGGATTATCGCGGTGTTTGCCGCTTGGATTCGCTTCAGCCTGGGCATGGTGACGCTGGCTGACCTGCCATTCCGCTCCTGCGATTCACGGCTGTTTGCGGTGGCCGGGGAACGGACCGTGGATGGGAGTGGCGGCGGGCTTGGGGTGCGGTTCGGCGCGAAAATCGTTGAGATGAGCGGCCTGGGAGTGGTTCTCCACCCCGGCAAAATGGACGTGCGGCTCGGGAGCGGGGTTCTTTACGCCGCCGATATGTACCGGTCCCTGGGGAACCCAGTTCTCCAGTCCAGCAGCATGAGTGCGCCGCTTTCGACTGCGCTGCTCGGCCCGAGCGGCGCGCGCGCGGCGATGGGGATCCGGGTTTTCCACCTTGGGGGCAAGAGCTTTTTTGGGGGAACCCCGATGCATAGCAGTGGAACTGCTTTTTTTCAGTTTTGCAGGCGATACGGAATGGGAACGAGCGGTGTTTGCAGGGTCTTTTTTGTTTTCGCTGCGGGCGTTTTCCTTCATTGAGTTGTGGCTCCCATGGAATGCGCGGCCTCGCGGCGGGATTGCTCCCGGCCGTGTGTTGGAGGCGGCATTCGGATTGTGCTTCTAATGGGGTCCGATGCGGCAGAGTCGAGGGAAGGTTAGCCGGCGAGCAAGTTATGGACTTGCAAGGTGTCAACAGAGCAGGGAATTCTCCGCAGCAAGGAAAAACCCCATCCGGAGTGGCGCTGGGTCCACATCCATCCTAAGGCTGCTTTTTGTGAACGACGGGCTTTGTCACCGGGCGCTTGACTCGCGGCGCATCTTCCGGCGGATTATAGCGGGGATCGTGGGTGGGCTCACCCAGAACATGCAGGCGCATGAAGTTGGTGGATCCCGACTTGGTGCGTGTGCCGGCCACGATGGCGATGACTTCCTTTTGCCGCACGAAGCCGTTCTGCTGGAGCAGATTCTCGGCCATTTCCACCATGGCCTCAGTGGAGTTGACCTTGGGGCAGCGGATGGGGATGGTTCCCCAGAGAAGGTTGAGCCGGTTGATGGTGACGTCGACGGGGCTGAGCGCGAAGATGGGCGCGGAGGGGTGATACTTTGACAATTGCCGTGCCGTGGCGCCCGACTCAGTGAACAGCGCAATGCCGCGCAGGTCAAGGTCCTCGGCGGCATGGGCAGTGGCTTCGCAGATGGTTTCGGCGATGGAAAGGTGCGACTCGTGCTGGCGAACGCCGTAGCCGGCCTGCTCCTTGATGGTGCGTTCGGCCTCCTGCACAATGCGGCTCATCATTGTGACCGTTTCGACGGGGTACTTGCCGACGGCCGACTCGCCCGACAGCATCACCGCGTCGGTGCCGTCGTAGATGGCGTTGGCCACGTCGGAAGCTTCAGCGCGGGTGGGCCGGGGATTGTCGATCATGGATTCCAGCATCTGCGTGGCGGTGATGACCGGCTTGCGATACTCGCTGGCCTTGCGGATGATGTGCTTCTGGATGGCCGGAACGCGCTCCGGGGGGACCTCGACGCCGAGATCGCCTCGCGCCACCATGATGCCGTCAGAGACCTGGAGAATGTGGTCCAGTTGCTCGATGGCCTGCGGCTTTTCCAGCTTGGCAATGATCCAGGTTTCCGAGCCGTAGGCGGAGACCCGGTTGCGCACCAGGCGGATGTCTTCAGCCGTGCGCACAAACGAGACGGCGATGGCGTCCACGCCGCTGCGCAGGGCGAAGTCGAGGTCGGCGTCGTCTTTTTCCGTAAGAGATGGAACGCGCACCGGGATGCCGGGCAGGTTAATGCCCTTGTTTTCGCCCAGCATGCCGCCGTTTACCACCTCACAGGTCACGTCGTCTCCGGTCACTTCGTGCACGCGGAGTTCGATGAGGCCGTCGGCGAGCAGGATAAACATCCAAGGCGAATCGGCGGCCCATTGGAATGACGATCAACGACTGGCCATAGGCGTCTATATCGTGCTCAGCATCTTCCTGCGGCAGGAGTATTCGTCGAAGTCGAAGCCGGTCGAGCACGACGGACGACCAGAACGGAGGGAGCAACGAGTAGCGGAATCGATTCCGCGACCAAGTCCCACGCCGGAGTGTTCACGTCGGGGTCGGGAGAACGACGATGCTGCTCGCCACCAAATCCGCGACCAGCTCCTTGGTGATGACGCCGGCGACATTGTCGGGTCGCGGACCGCCCCGGTCGTGCACGACGATGGCGATATCGGCCCGCTTGCGCCACATGCGCCGGATCACATTGAAAAAGACATCGCGCTCGCGCACGACGCAGAAGGTTCCACTGACGAGATCGCCGAGCTTGGCCGCGGGTTCCGCGTCCAGAGTGAGCCGCGCCAGCGGCCTGTTGACGCGGATGGCGCCGACGATCCGATCCTGGTCGGCGATGACGATGTATTTCACTTCATGGCCGTCCGGCGCGCGAAGCGGGAGGTCCTCGACGCGA
>CAWBIG010000079.1:0-52597 GCA_963788435.1 uncultured Acidobacteriota bacterium
GACTGCATGGTGTGCTGCTCCTGCTGCCCACCGCCTATGATCTTGCGAGTCTGCGTCGCATCCACTGGATTAGCCTTGCCTCGGCGCCATCCGTATGGCTCCTTTACCGGCTTTCATTCCCACTGGGACGCACGCATGCCTGGCACGCAGTCGCAAGCCTCATGTTGCGATTCTGGCACTAAGGCGAGCAGTGCCTTCCTCCGGCGGCGTGCACCATCCTCTTTTGCAATGCAGTATTCTCGTCGGGATTAGTACCGAAAAACGCCGTAGGCACCAGGCATCTGTTGGCCTGGTTCGATTTCAACGATCGGCCTCTCGTGATTCGGTAGACTGATCCGGCATCAGCTAGCCCGGGCCGCATTAACGGATCGAAATTGGACACGCCCGCGTGAATGCTACTTCGGGCGGTTTGGCGGTTCAATCCGAACACAGGCGATTGGACATGGATAGGCGCCTGCCATGGGAAACACCCCTTAGGCCGGCAGTGGCCCGCGAGTTGGGCTTACAGCAGCGTCACGGGCCCCGGGAATGATTCAGGATGACATCGGCAAGTTAAGCGGGCTCGCCAACCTCTTCTTGGAACTCAGGCTCAAAGTGCTCCAGCAGTACTTCGATCTCAGCCAGCTTTTGTTTTCGCTGGAGCATGTCATCCTGGTAACGCTTCAGGAAGTAGTCGATGGTTTCTACACGAAGCTTGATGGAATTGGCGGGGCGGTTCTCGTCCATGTCCTTGAAGGAGAAATAGGGCGTGCCCGAGCGCTCGACGATCTGCTCGATGGCGCTGTAAATCGGCGCATCGTGGCCACATTTGAAGCTGGAGAATTCCACGGCTACCAGGCTGGGATGCCGCGCCGTAAACTTGGCTGCCCAGAGTTTATGGTTGGAACTGGCGGAGAAGGCGGTCTTCCAGACATCGGAGATATCCAGGGGGTGGCTGATGACACCGGCGCGCACCTCGTCGCCGAACAGGCGTTCGAGCAGATCCTCGTCGAGCGGCAAGGTGCTCTGCGAGAAGATGGTATAGCCCAGATTTTGGAATTGCTCCATGATTTCATGGTTGATGCCGGGGTCGTGATGGTATGGGCGCCCGAGCATTACGATTCCTAACTTATGCTGGGATTCGAGGCGGTCGAGGACCTGGCGGGCACGGCCGCGAAGGGTGGATTCAAACCTACCCAATTCCCTGTAACCGATCTCGATGGCGCGCCGGTTCTCTCCCTCACTGAGGCCGAGAATGGGCGCCCACGCCTGAAACATCTGGCGCGCAAAGAGCTTTGGTTCCGAGAGGTTGACGAGCGGATGGACGTATTGAATGCCGCGTTCGGAAAAGAGGTCAGTTTCTTTTGTATAAGCCGCCTCGACGGTCTCCGGAGTGATAGAAGCGGTGGGACAAGCGTTGCTGGCTCTCACGTTTACCAGGGGCGATGCCAGGACATCGAACATGGGGAAGAAAATGGCGTGCAGCGGCTTGCGCAAGTGCTGCTTGAATAAAAGGTTGTGAACGTGTGCGATGGCGATCTTTGAGGGATAGCATGGATCGATCGAGCCGCGACTCGATCCCGCGCGATACAACTCCCCGGTCGTGAAATCCGAATAGACAATGTTCTCCGCCTGCACACCCAGGCTTTCAAGATAGGCACTGAACAGCGGCGCGTAGGCGTACATATTCAAAACGCGAGGGATGCCAATGCGCAAATGGGCCCGCCGTTTCATGTGCGAGATTCGGTCGCGGCCTGCGGAAGTCCAGGCACGAGTGGGTATAACCTCGGCGACCCTCTCGGGATGGCGCGAGCGCCAAACCTCGCGTGCCGCCATGTCAACCAAGTTTGGGTTGGCGGCCCTGGTGTCATCGATGCGGGCTTGAATGGCGCGCATAGACGCAACGTCTTCGACGGCGCCTTTTTCGCAGTTGGCCACGATGATGCGCTGTTGCCCCGGCAGGAGGGCGACCCTGGTACGGAGAGGTGGTTGAACCCAGCCGTCCATTCCGGTGTGAACGTCGAGGAAGGTGCGCTGGCAGGCGTTCTTGCAGAATTGGCAGCGTGTTTCTTCACTGTGCGTCGTTCGATAGCTGATGTTGCTTACCGCGCTCATGCCGATGAAGGTGGATTGGCGCCCACTCCGCCACAAGCGGATTGCTTCAATGGCCGCGCCGATCGCTCCCGATTCACCGCTGTGGGGATGGACAAAAATCTCCGGCGTTTTTCCCGCCGAGCGGAAGCTCGCGCGCAGAAAGTCCACTTCGGCTTTGACTGCCGCTAGATTGTTCTGTGTGCCTCCCTGAAGGATAAACCGCGTACCGAGTGCGGCCAAGTTTGGCACCTTGGCGACATGTAGGAAGACATTTCTTGGCAGTACGGTCGCCAAACCGGCCAGAATCTCTTCAGCCCGCCAGCCCTGGCGCTGAAAGCTCACGATGTCAGTCTGCAGAAACACTGCGCATCCATAGCCGAAAACCGGCATTGCATCGGCGTTGAACGCAACCTCGGCATAATTCTCGACCGGAATGCCAAACCCCTCGGCGGTGGATTGCAGGAAATAGCCGTTGCCGGCCGAGCACTGCGTGTTGAGTTTGAAATCTTTGACACGGCCGTTGCTGAGGATGATGAGCTTGATATCCTGACCGCCGACGTCGACGATCACGTGCGGGTCCTTGAAGAAATGCATGGCCGACTCAGTGTGAGCCACGGTTTCGACCAAAGCCGCGTCAGCCTGCAACACCCGTTGCAGGATGTCCTTGGCATAGCCCGTGGTGCCCACGCCGAGCACACTCAATGTGGCACCCTGAGATTGCACCTGCCGATGGAGATTGGCGAAGATTTCGATTGTGTCCTGGATCGGATTGCCGTTGGAGAGCTGATAGGCTTTAGCCAGAACGATGCCTTGTTCCGACAAAAGTACGGCCTTGGTGGAAGTGGAACCGCCGTCGAGTCCGATGAAGGCCCGCACCCGCTCGCCGGGAGGGAAGATTGCGGAAACGAACCCCGGGTGCGCGTACCTGGCTTTGAAGTCCTGCAGCTCTTTCACCGAAGCATTCAACCCGCGGCTGGCTGAAGCGGCCCTTTGCATGCGCCGCCCCTCACGCACATAGTGCTCAAGGCGCTCAGTCCCCAGGTACCTGCCAGCCTCAGAACTGTCGCCTTTGCCGAATTCAACTGCGCCAATGGCTGCGAAATACAGGGCATTTTCCGGGGTCTTGATCATCTGCCCGGGAACCTGACCATAGGCCAGCTCGATGCCCCTCTCCTTCCAGAGGATGGGGATGTGGTGCTGCCATGCCTCGCGCATGCCGCGGATGAAAGTGTTTGGTCCGCCCAGCAGCAGCACTTGCGGCAGAAGGGTATGGCCACGGGTCAGCACGGTGAGGTTCTGCAGCACAATGGCGTCAAAGAGCGAGGCCATCAACTCGTTGGGCGGAAGTCCCTGCTTTTGCAGACTGTTGATGTCAGTCTCGGCAAAGACGCCGCATTTGCCGGCGACGGGATGCACCTTGACCCCGTTGTAGGCCTGATTGCACAATTCGTTGGATGGAATCCTAAGCTTGGCGTTGATCTTGTCAATGACGGCACCGGTGCCACCCGCGCACTTGTCATTCATTGATGGGATCTTCTTTCTGCGACCATGATGACCATCCTCTTTGAAGATGATCACCTTGGCGTCCTGTCCGCCTAACTCGATCACCGAGTTCACCTCGGGGTGAAGCTTTTCGACGGCCAGAGCGACGGCATTTACCTCCTGCACAAACTTCGCGCCGATGAGGCCGGCGAGCGAATTACCTCCGGAGCCGGTGATGAACATGCGACAGTTGCCGGTGGATATGCCCGTTTCGGCTTCCATGCGAAGAAGAAACTCCAGCAGTTTCTCAGCCTGGCGCGTTTCGTGCCGCTGGTAATCCTGCCAAAGAATGCGGCTGCTTGTCTCTTCAATGACCAGCGCTTTGACTGTGGTCGACCCGATGTCCAGCCCCGCGTAAAAACGGATGCCGGGTTCGCTCCTCTGCGCATTGCCAGCCAGTTCCATCGGGCAATCAGCGAGACAGGCGTGTTGGGTGCGAGTATCCAGGGAATCTCCTGCTCAGATCTCGTCCGGCAGCGCTGCCAGGCGTGCTTTGCCATCGATGAGGCTGCCAACATGCAAAACAAAGTTTGCCGCAACTCCAGCGATTCCCCGGCGGCGTGGAACCGGGTAAAACGGAGACCGCAATTGCCGATGCCGGGCGGCATAAGCCTTGATGTCCTCAAGCCTTTTGCCCGTGGAAGCCAATGCCTGTTCAAACTCGGTCCTGGCCTTGACCTTAGCTTCGCCCAGAGCCATCTGGACGCGGCTGTAGGCGTTGAGCCCACCTTCTCCTGAAGTCTCAATGGGCAGGAAAATCATTTCCCGGAAGCGGTTCACTACCGCCGACTGCACCCCATCGGATTGCGAAGATGGCATGCAGCCAAAGGGTTTGAGGGCCAACACCATGTGGCACAATCCCTGGGTGGTGTAATACACATTCTTGGCTATTTCCAGATGCCCTTCGCCACCGCGGGCCTGCGAATGGTAAAAGGGATGCGCCACGCTGGCCAGTTCGCTCTGCGGAACAAGAGGGGGCGTGATTCCGCCCAAGTGGCGGGCTGTGCGGGCGTACAGGTGGTTCCAGATACTCTCGCTCTGCCGCAACAGGAACCACTTCTTGCGGAACCTCCAATCGTTGGCCACTTGCTTCTTCAGCTCCCACCAGCGAACATCGGGATAAGGCACATCAATGCCTCGTTTTGTCTCCCAACTGGTGCGGGACTGGCGCAAAAGGTACGTGATCCAGCCACTGATCGGTTCGACCCAAACCTGCGCGCCTTCCTGTTCTAGAAAGGCAAACATATTGAAGTTGCCGTCACCTTCGGTGAGCTGCGCCCAGAACTCGCCAACAATCTTGACCACCGGCTTGACCCGGGTGTGGTCCACTTCTACGTCGCCCAGGCGCTTGCGCGCCAGGTGCATTTCTCGTACAAAGTTCCCGCTGTAGAGGTGATCCAGGATTTTGCCAATCGTATTGAGTGTGCCGTCCAGTTTTCTGTTCCGGGCCACGGCTCCAGAGATCCATCCCGGCATACGATCGGCAACCTCGTATGGCTTCCGAGTTTCAAGGAATTTGCCAAGATGTCCCACAACCTCTCCGATTGCCTGATCAGTAGCGCCCGGCGCAACCTCGTAGGGACGGATCTGGTAAACCATGTCGTTGATCACATCGCCCAAGTTGAGCATGTTCAGCGCGCCTAGATTAAAATCCACCGAAAACTTCAGACCTGGATTGTCGCTTGCCGTCTTTATGGCCTGTTCTGCCTGATACAGCAGGATTCGAAAGCCTTCAAAGCCCGCATTATCGAGTGCCAGCCGGTACTCCGACTCATACATGCCGAAGCGGCAGGGACCGCAGGAGCCCGCTGTAAAAAAGATGTACCTGTCGGCTATCTCTTGATGCGACAAGCCCTGACTTTCCAGTAGCTGCAGGTACTTGATGAGGTTACCGATGGTAAAGTAAGTGGGATTGCACTGGCCGTTGTTGCCGTATTCCTTACCTATGGTGAATGCGGCCACGTCCGGGGTGGGCAGCATCTGGCAGCGATAGCCGGAACTTTTAAGAATGGCTTCGATGAAGCGCTCATGCTTCCAGGTGAAGCCTCCGAAGAGAATAGTCACTCGGTCGCGTTCCTCGGCCGTGAAGGGCCGCTCCACCGGGCGCCGGTAGTGGTCGATGGGCCTCTGAGCGATTCCTGCCGCCTGGTGCAGCCGCAACCTCTCGGCCGTCTTACATCGGGCAATCTCGATCTCGAGTGAAGGCAGGGCAGAAACAGCGTGATGTTGAGCGCAGTTCATTGACCTCGGGCCCCAATCGAAGAGAGTGAGCCGACCTTGAACGTCAAACCTGAGTCCGGCAAGAAATGACGGCGAGACGATTTAGATTCGCTCATATTAGCCAAGACGGAAAGCTCCGTATTCAGCGCAATAAGTCAACCGAAAAAGACGCCAAACGCTGGGGCTCATTCTACTCGCTCTGTTAGTCGTCCACGGTGTGACGCAAATCACACCTTATTCCAATCCCTTGACTGCAAATGCGATGAGCGGCGGCCATGGCGCTATCTGCGGATTCCACCCACGTCCAGCCTCGTTTGCGGCAGGATTGCAGACCGGTGTGATCTGGACCACGCAGAAGGGGCTCACTCCCACATTGCGCTTGACACCTTATCGCGCGCAGCAGCTATAATCCGCTGCTTCAGAGCAAAGTAGAGACTCTGGCTAACCCTGTTGTGAACTGCCCCAGTGGAAGATCCACCGGCGCGGTGTTTTAAAGGGGTGGGCTCGGCCAAGCTGTGTCCCGGGAATCCAGGCGGGTCACGATCATGTGAACGATTCAGAACTGAGAGGAGTTTTCTGATGATATTTAATTGCAGACGCCAGTGTATCGGCATGGCGCTTATGTTTTTCGTTTGCGCGCCACTGGCGCTTCGCGCGCAATTGTCCAAGGAAGATCACGAAGCGGCCGAAAGAATGATCTCGGGCACCTTGTATTTGCAGTTGCAGGCTCCGCAAAAGTACGGCATGGGGGCTTGGGCACCTTATTCGGTTTCGATGCTGGAGGCTTCCCCAACCGGCGTAAGCGCCGACCGCAAGCTGGCAGAACCGCTCAAGCACATTCCGCGGAATGGCTACCATCTCAAGAATGAGGAAGTCTATTGGGGTTACTTGGCAAATACACCGGTTAACCACTGCACGCTGAAGTCGGAGAATGGCATACTTGTGGTCTGGTGTGAGCGGGTCGATCCCAACACCGATGTCTCCGTCGACTTTATCGACATTAAGTCCCTGAA
This sequence comes from uncultured Acidobacteriota bacterium, assembly GCA_963788435.1. Classification (GTDB taxonomy): domain Bacteria; phylum Acidobacteriota; class Terriglobia; order Terriglobales; family Acidobacteriaceae; genus Telmatobacter. The sequence goes on from CAWBIG010000079.1 coordinate 6,849, forward strand.
CGACTTCACCAAGGCCTTCAACCTGACCTTTTCAAAGGTTCCGTTGCAGGACGAGCATCCTGATTGGCCTGAGGCAATCCGCAAGGGAATTGCCGCGGGCAGTCTGGTGACGGGCATGACCGTGGAACAGGCAAGAATCGTGGTGGGCGCACCGCTCAGCATCTCCGTCGGCGAGGAGGGCGGAGCTAAGACCGAGACATGGATGCTCCGCCAGGATCCGGGCCAAGTTCTCGGATGGAACATGAAGAGAGGGGCGTGGACTAGAGTGGCTAAGCAAACGGGCTTACCCACAAAGATAATGTTCAAGGATGGTAAGTTGCAGGTTATTGGGTAGGCACCCGGTAGTCGTGCTTCTGGAGAGAAGGAGCAGGAAATGAAAGGTCACCCCATCGCTTTACTCGTGGCTGGCATGATGCTAGTTTTTGCGGCCGCCTTGAATGCGGGTTCGCTGGAGAATCAGGGTAGAGCTTGGCTTGACGCCCAAAAAGAGCCAGCCGCAATCAATGTAAATGGCTCGTGGAAATCGGAAGAATTTGGCTCTATTCATCTCAGACAGGACGCGACAAGCCGGGATGTGAACGGGGTTGCGGGGAGTTACGAACTCACAGGCGTTGTCAGCGGCAAGCACCTCTACTTGCTGTTCACGACGGGAAGCACCGTAGAGTATTGCGCCGTTCTGACCTCTGAGAACGATGGCAGCATGGACGGAAGCTACTCAAACCGCGTTTCACGGCTGAAGCACGGACGGGGTCTTTGCCAAGCAAGCAGCAGGCCAATGTATATGAGCAAGAAGTAGGTAGAACTGTTGAAATTGAGTGGTTTCACAATCTTCGAGCATTTGTGCGGAGCGACAATAACTTGTGGTCGATGTACCACAAGGATTCCTGGAAAGGGGAATTGAGGAATGACAAGGTCTTTACGCGGCTTCATGGTTGTTGGCTTCCTACTTGTTTTTGTTGCTGTTGTATCGGCGGACAAAGCGGACACGCGGGGCAAGGACTGGCTTGACGCCCAAAAGGATCCTGCTGCCATCAACGTTAGCGGCAACTGGGATTCGGATTTTGGGCTGATTCACCTAGACCAGACAGCAGGGAGCCGGGACGTAAGCGGCACAGAAGGCAAGTACGAGCTCAAGGGCGTTGTCAGCGGCAAGGCTCTTTACCTATTATTCGCTACCCGGAGAGGCGGTGTGGATTATTGCGCGGTCCTGGATTCGAGCGACAACACCACTATGATCGGGCAATATCATTACGCGGTTACCCGGTTGAGGTTCGGCCATGGTCTTTGCCAGGAAAAGGGCTACGCAATGAGCCTGAGGAAGAGATAGCCAAGCCTCACAGCCAGCCGCGAATCTCAGTCGGGGCGGGCTAAGGAGACTTGCCCCCACAACTGCAGAGCCGGTTATGGCCGAATATCCGTCTCCACGTTCAGCGCCTCGCCGCGATCGGGTGAATGCGCCGGGAGAGCGATGGATGCGCCACCTCGCGGGCATCGCTACTTCTCAGCGGGATCGTCTTCGGTTTTTGGATCGATCTCACGCCTCGCCAGAATCTGCGCGATCCCCCGCCGGTCCGCTTCATGAACGCTTGGATGTTGCGCTTCGCCAGTGTCCCCGGCCAATGACTTGCGCCAAGGGAAGGGTAGCCGCTGTTTCAGCAGACTCCATCTGGTGTCCTGATAGGGGTCGGTGTTGTTGGCGTAGAGGGGATGGTAGGTCTCGACCCGTTGGCGGCCAGGAATCTCGATGCCGAAATCGTTCAGTTGCAGGAACTGCCGCATCTGAAGTTTGTAGCGGCCTTCGATACCGAAGAGAAGTTCGAGCAGCCTTTCGTTGAGCCACACGATATGGCGGAGGCCAAACTCCCAGAGGTAGGTATATCCCTTGAAGAATTTCCAGTCGCCCTTGGTGGCGCGCCACATGCCAATGACTTCCCGGCGAATCTTCCAGCGCACGAAATTGAGTTCCCCGGGGCTCAACCGATGAGTGCGCACATTGCTGAAATAGCCGTCGTACCAGCGAAAATCGGTTAGATTGGCAACGCGGTTGTCGGTGATCATTTCCTCTCTGAGGGGAGTCTTGGGATAGGGCGTCATGATCTGGTCCATGACACTTGTGATCCCCATATCCTTGATGAACTGGTAGTTTTCGCGGATGCTCTCCGGGTCGTCATCCGGAAGCCCGTTGATGATGCCCGCGATGACAATAATGCTCTCCTTCTGGAGGGCGGCGACGCCACGCCGGATAGTGTCCAAGGTATTCGGCTTGTTCATCGAGCGAAGGTTTTTGGCAGAGCCATTCTCGATGCCCAGGAAAATGGATACGAAGCCGGCCTGAACCATCTTCCTGGAAAGGTCAGGGCGGTGGGCGAACCCGATCGGGCTTGCCTGGGTGGTGAACATGACATTCTTCAGCTTCAATCCTGAGACTCCGTCGCATAGCTGCTCGAAGCGGTCCATGTCTAGAGTGATATTGTCGTCGGTGCAGAAGATGTGCCGTGCGCCGCGACTGTACGCGTCCTCGATGTCGGCCAGGACACGGTCGAGCGGGAAGAGGCGGAACGAGCGGCCATACATCTCATGAATGCTGCAGAAGTTGCACATATGCAGGCACCCGCGCGATGTTTCAATCACGTCGGCCCGGCGGAAATACATATGGAATCCCTTGAAGAGCCTCTTATCGCGGGCGGGAATCCGGATTCGGTTCAAGTCTTCGAGTGGGCGCGCGGGATTGTGGCGGAAATATCCTTCCTCTTTGTAAGAAAGCCCCTGGATGTTTTCCATCCCCTTGCCATGGGCTTCGATACTGTCAAGCAATTCTCCAAAGGCGAAGTCACCTTCTCCGCGGACGATGAAGTCCCACCAAGCTGCGTCGGGACTGGTGGCGATGGTTTCGGAAAACAGCGTGGCGTGATATCCGCCGAGCACGGTGCGGATACGGCTGTCGAACTTCTTAGCCAGATAGGCCAATCCGACGGTCGTGTCATATTGAAACGTCATCGACGTGAAGCCGACGACGTCGGGCTTGAAGTCGCGCAGGAGCTCAAGGAAGCGCGGAACTGTCTGTTTGCGCCAAACTACCGCGTCTGCGACCCTGACATCGTGGTTGTCGATTTGTGCGGCAATGGTCGCCATGGCGACGCTTGGAGGTTCCCATTGCCTGCGTGGAACCCATGGAGAGGCAGCGGGGCTCTGAATGAGCAATGCCCTCATTTGGCCTGGACCTGACTTTCCTGGCCCGCAAGATGGAATCTGAGCACTGCCGGAAGGACGGAGGACCAGTACTTCCATGTATGGCCGCCGGGCGCAGTGGACCAGACGTGGGGCAGGCCCAATCCCATCAAATTCTTGTGCATGCCAAGCATTGTAGCGAAAAGGCGATCATTCGAACCACAGGCGAGGAAAAGGCTGGGAGCAGGTCCAGGGTCGACGACTGTCTGCTTGCCACGGCCGCGGGGATCAAGCGGTCCGGGCGCCGGCGGCTGCGCCGGCCAGTAGCTCCACTCTGGATCAGCAAATCCGCTGACAATGCTGACACTGGAGAATCGGCCGGGATAACGCCTTCCAACATCCAGTGAGAGATATCCGCCAAAGGAGAAGCCGCCGATGGCCCAACGCCGGCGTTCCAGCGGGATGCCGTAGAGGCGGGACACCGTTTCTGACACCTCGTCCGCCACCAAGGTCAGGTAATTCGGGTAGGGAAAGCGGTCGGAATGCTGCCGGTAAAAGCTGCTGAAGCGGACATCGGGCAGGATCAGGATCGCGGGGCGAACCTCGCCCCGGCCCAGCATCTGGTCGTAAGCCCGGTCGACTTTCAGGTAGCGCAATAGGTACTCTGGCCGGTCGGACCAGCCGTGATTGAGGATGAGTACTTCGGAGGGCGGAACCTGTGCTTTTGGTACCAAAGCCAGGAAGAAGCGGGGCTCATTCAACTCCTCGGACCAGAAGCGAACGCGTTCCACAACGAGGTTGGTGCGCTCGGCAAGGCGAACCCGGACGATCTGGTTGGGGGCCAGCGGGACCTTTTCAAACGGTTCCTTGTGCATTCGCCCGCAAGCTGCCAGAAGCAGGGTCGGGAGCATTGCCAGACCGCGCAGTTTCCAACGATTGCTCACAGCGAAGCCTCAGGGTATCTGTCTTGGGTCAACTGCAGTCAAGTCCGGCTCCCGGCCAGCCAACTTCCTGACGATCAGTTTTTCAATCCGCTCCACGGTATCCAGGCTATGCACATCGATCTCTCTGGGCATGAATTCGAGTTCAAATCGAGCCTCAAGAAAGGACATAAGTTGGATCATGCCGACCGAGTCAATAATGCCGCCGGTAATGAGGGGGATATCATCGTCGAAGCTTTCCGCCGGTGCGTCGGGCAAGAAGTTCTCAGCAATGAACTTCCGGACTTCGGTCTTGATCTCCACGTTTCAGTCCTTCCACAATTCTGCCTAGAGCCAGGTAATCAATCTTGCCCCTGTTTCCCTTGGGAAGGGTATCGACAAACAGGATATGGTCGGGCACCATGTACGGCGGAAGTGTCCGCGCACAATGTGCTTTGGCTGGGACCAAGGTGAGGTCTGCCTGGATGCGAACCCGAACAAAAGCAGTAATGACGGTTCCTTTCCTCTCATCCTCGGCAGCAATCACAGCCGCCTCCAGTATATCTGCATGCCGTGTCAGCGCGGCCTCAATTTCCCCCAACTCTATGCGAAAACCGCGGCGCTTTACCTGGCGGTCGATCCTTCCTGTGAAAAGGTAGCTACCGTCAGGCGTAACGGACACACGGTCGCCAGTGCGGTAATACTGTATGCCGTTCAACCGGACGAATGCGCGCTCTGTATCTTCGGGATGGTTCCAGTATCCAATCATCAGAGAGTCGCCACCGGCGAGCAATTCGCCGGTCTCATCGTCCACCGCGACAGTGGCGTAAGGGCATGGATGGCCGATGGGGAGCGGCCGCGATCCGTCGAAACCATGTGGGACGCGGCACCAGGTAACCACATTGGTCTCGGTTGGGCCATAGAGGTTGGCGCAAACAGCCAGCGGGACCGCGGCCTGCATGCACGCCACGCCCTGAGAGGGAAAGACCTCGCCGGCGAAGAGGATGAGGCGAAGGCCGGGAAACGAGTGCTCCGCCATGCGCCCCTCCTGCAACATGCCATTCAGAATCGATGGCACCGAGTACCAGCAGGTTATGTGGGCATGGCGCAGGAACTGGACCAGGAATCGAGGCATCCACACGATTTCAGCAGGAACAAGAACGCAGGCCGCGCCGCACAGGGCCATATTGAAGATGTCAAATGTGGAAAGGTCGAAACCCAAAGGCGACGGAGATGCGATGCGGTCAAGGGAACCGATCTGAAACTCTCCGGCCGTCCATCTAACAAAAGTGCTGACGGCATTGTGGGAAAGGACGACTCCCTTGGGCCGGCCCGTTGAGCCGGAGGTAAACAGGATGAGGGCGGGGTCCGCGGCGTCGGCTTCGGGGAAGGGGGCGATGGGTGGAAGGGCCGTTTGGCGGGGATGTGTGGTTAGCTGCTCTTGCCAGGGGATGCAGATGCCGCTCTGTTGGTCTTTAATCCGAGGCGCGTGACTGTCAGCTTCGATGACCAACCGTGCCGCGCAGTCGGCCAGGACTGCTTCGATGCGTTGTTTCGGCCAACTGGGGTGGATGGGGACATAGACAGCTCCGGCGAGAAGGGAGGCAAAAACAGAGATAATCGCTTCGGTGTTCTTGGGCATCACCAAAGCGATGCGGTCCTGCATCTTGACGCCGTGTTGGATGAAGCGCGAGGCCAGCGCCGACGCTTGCGCGAATAACTCGCTGAAAGACGTGACCCGGTCTTCTTCAACGATGGCGGGAGCGTCGGGGGCGACGGCCGCACTGCGCCGCAGCCAGTCGCAGAGAAGGTTGCTTTCAGGCTCGGGCAAGCGTGACCCCCCAGGTGAAGCCGACGCCCGCGGATGCAAACAGCAGCAATTGCCCAGGCCGAATGAGGCCCTGTCGCCGCATATGGACATAGTTGATCAGCAGGTCGCTGGCGAAGGTGTGGCCATACTCGGCCATGAGGGTTGGCGGCAGGGCGCCTTCGGGCAGGCCCACCATCCTGCGGAAGCCCTCGCGGTCCCGATGGCTGATGTTGGAATAGATGAAATGATCTACATCGTTCAAGCCAAGAGAAGACGCCGCCAGGACCTTGTTTGCCAGGCGCAGGAGATTGAGATAGTAGATCGGCATTACTTTGTGTTCAATGCAAACGGCATCGACTTGGATCTCGACCTGTCCGTTGGCCTGGGTTAAGGCAATGGCTTTGTACAGATGGCCGAGCGTCATCGCCTCCACGCCGAGCAGCAGTGGGCCGTCCGAACCCTGGCGGCGCAGGATGACGGCACTGGCGGCGTCGCCCTGAACGGTAACTGGAAGCAGGGACCGGTTCTGTGGAGGTGCGGCGTCGCCGGTCACCAACAGGGCGGTCTGAATGCTGTCATCGGTGCTCATCCAGCCCAGTGCCGTCTTGATTGCCAAGTGCAGCGCCGCGCAACCGCCGGTTCTGAAGCTAAGATTCAACGAGGTATCGGCCCCCAGCTCAGCACTGAGTTTGTGGGCAAAGGAATGATACTGCAGGTTGTCTCCGGGAAAGGTGCTGTAATCCAGGATGAGATGGATATCTCGCGCCGCGATTCCGGCGTCAGCGATCGCCGTAGAAGCGGCCTCAAGCGCCAAATCATAAGGTTGCTTGAGGCCACAGAAACGAACACGGCTGAGTCCGAGCCCTTGCAGTGCCTTTTGTCTCGCCGGCGGGCTGAGTGGAGCCAGCGCTGTCTCCACGCGAACCCGTTCCCGTTCCAAGATAGCTTCCACGGTCTCGGAGTCGGATGGAACAGCATAGGCCGCGGATGCAATTCGCACATTGAAGTTCAAGGCAACTCCAGATGAATCGCGGCAAATCCACTTTCGCCCGAAGTTGCCAGCAGCAGCGCCTGCCCACTATCCAGACGGTTGCTCAAGGCCAGGATCAATTGGAGCAGGCCGCCCGCTTCGGCCAAACCCGCTGCCACTGCATGCGGCGGGAGGATGGGCACATCGTAGCCGGCAATCTCACCGGAGAGGCGGTCAGTAGAGCTGGTGACGCAAGGAGCGCCGTTCCCGGCGCAGATGATGAATTTCGGAACCGCCCCGTTGAGCATCTGGCGGATTGCCTCGCCGGGGTGTCCGCCCGTTGCCCAACGGCCGGAGCGCAAATGGGCATAGGATCGCACTTCGCGGCTTCCGGCCACCTCCAACACCAGCGCCGCTAACCCTTCGCTGGGAACATAGCCAGCGGCTTCCGGCATAGGCTCAGGGCCGAAGCAGGCTGGCGACAGAAAACTCGCTGCTTCGTACCACGAGTAAACGGCTTTGGTAAGCGTGTCGCCGGAAAGGACAATTACCATGTCCGCCTGCCCATGGCGGATCAGGGAAGCGGCTTGAATCAGCGCGCTCTCAGACGAAAAGGTCTTGCTTCCGACCGTGATATTGGGTCCGTGTAGGCCGTGAACCAGAGCCACGTGAGCCGCAGGAGCGTTGGCGAGCGTCTCAGGGAAAGTGATGGGGTCGGTTCCGGACCAACCGTTTGCAGCCGCGCATTGGAAGAAAGCTTCTGTAAGTTCAACACAGCCGAAACCGGTGGCGCAGACCACGGCAACTCTGGACCGGTCCACCTGAGTCAGGTCGATCCTGGCATCCTGAATGGCCAGGGAAGAAGCCACCAAAGCCCACGCCGACAGTCGATCCAAGCGTCTGGTCTTCAAGCCTGGAATCACGCTTGCGGGTTGAAACGGCTCCACGAGAAACGCTCGCCGGACCCCGGCAGTGGTCCATGCTGTGATAGTGCCTGGCTGGAGGGAACTGGCGGGGATCAGTCCGGCCAAGGGACCATAGGGGCTAACGGAGCCTATTCCGGTTATGGTCGGCAATCTGACAGTCATGGGCGGTCGCTCCCGATGATGAGTGCAGCGTTGCTGCCGCCAAATCCCGCTGAGACCGACATGGCCAGCGGCAGTGGCTGGCGCCGCACTTCTCCCCGCAGCCAGTCAACACTCCGACTCTCGATAGGGTCCGTCAAGCGCAGGGTTGGTAACAGTGCACCACAGCGAATAGCCACGATTGTGATGGCTGCCTCCAAGGCGCCGGCCGCTCCCAGACAGTGGCCGAAGTAAGACTTTGTCGAAGACACGGGAATGGGGCGGATGCGCTCGGAGAACGCGCCCTCGTAGGCGTTGGCCTCCGCAACATCGTTTAGAGACGTACCGGTTCCGTGAGCGTTCACATAACCTATCTCATCGGGGCTGCATTCGGCCATCTCCATGGCACTGCGCATGCAAGCTGCCAGGTCGATTCCCTGCTTTTGCGGCGCAGTGGGATGAGATGCGTCGTTGGTCATGGCCCATCCGCGCAACACAGCCAGAACATTGGCGTGGCGCTGCATGGCTCCTGCGAGCGTTTCGAGCACAAGAACCGCGGCTCCCTCCCCCAGGTTCAGTCCCCTGCGATTCTGATCGAAAGGACGGCATGGGGCTGGATCCAATGCCTGCAAGGAGTTGAACCCGCTCAATGTGAATGGGCACAGAGCATCACTGCCTCCCGCCAGCATCATGGGCGCGGCACCATCAAGCAGGAGGTTGGCGGCAAGCGCGATTGCCATGGCGCCGGAGGCACAAGCCACTGAGACAGCAGTGTTCGGTCCGTGCATATCCAAGCGCTCTGCGACCGTGGTTGCAACGTGCGCCACTGGATAGGAGGAGGCCTGCGACAGGCCGCCGCGGCGATACCAGTCCGCAGCATCCTGGCTGATTTCGGGATCGATTTCGCTTAAGCCCCCGACCGTGGTGGCCATTACCACGCCGCTTTCCCGAAATGCAAGGCACTTGTGGTCAGAATCCGTCACTGCATCGAGGGCAGCCAGTGCCGCCAGCCGATCCGTCCGTGAGTAATGGGAACTGGAGCCCGTAGCAAGAAACGGCAATTCGTGAACCTGGGCTGTAGATCCTGCAAAACCAGGGTACAGATCCTTGCTTGGAGCCAGGCAAGACTTAGCAGATAACATGCCGGCCTCAAGGCTGCCGATACCAATGCCATAGGGACTGACAACGCCAATCCCAGTAACGACAATGGTTTTATGGATATCACTCATTGGAATGAGCTGGCCAGAAGTCGAAGAAATTCACCCACTGATCATAATGAACGGACAGCGTGGTTTCAAGAAACCCCACTGCCTTGCGCAATGCGGCGAGCTGTCCGGCTTGGCCGTCGCTGGAAGCAGCGGACAGGATGGGGTTGCCCATCAGAACGCGATAACGAAGCCAACCCTGGCGGATCACGAACCCGGGCAGAACAGGTGCGCCCGAGACCTGTGAAAGCAGGAAGGGACCTAGGGGAAAGCTGGCAGGTTGAGAAAAGAAAGGGATCTCCGCACCGGAACGGAGGTGGTAGACTCGGTCCCCTTGCATGGCGACGATCTCATTGCGGCGCAAGGCCTGCAAGAGTTCGATTGTGGCCCGCGGGCCGTCTTTGAGGTCCACGATCCGGAGCCGGTCCGTGGCCATTCTATCCCGCAGCATTTTCTCCGCCGGATTATCCTCGACCACGCGCGCCACATTTACCGGCTGGCCATGCATTTCAAGCAGGCGTGAAGCAAACTCCGGATTTCCCAGGTGCGCTGTCCACACAATAAGTCCTTTTCCAGCTTCCAGACATTGGTCGATGGTGGTGGCGCCACGGTCCTTGTCCGCCAGCATGGAGACCAGTTGCGCATGAGTTGCCCCGGGAACGTAACAATAGGACACCATCAGATCGCAGAACGAATAGAAGACGCGATAAACCTTCCAATGCAGGAACAACCCGTGCTTGCTTGAAACCCGGCGCAGATTGCGGGTCAACGCCTGGCGCTCCCGCTTCAACATCAGGAAGAAGATCATCGCCGTTACAGCCGCGAGAGGTGGGTGGACGAGGCGCGGCAGATGCGGCATGATCCTGAAGACAGTCCGGAGAGCTGAGACGTTGTGAAAACGGTGTTGGTACCAGCGCGTCAACTCCCACCAGCCGTGAGAAGGTCGCTCAAATTATGAAGCACCTTCCTCTTCAGCACTGAGTACATATGAAGGATCTCCGAGTCGCTGTAACCAATGGAGCGAAGCGTGCCAATCGCGCCTTCCACGGCAGCGGGATTGTTCATTCCAAAGCGGCGGTGATACTCAAGCTGAATGCTGTACATGTCCTGCTTGGAGAGTGTGGGAGTGCTCATCGGCATATCGTTGTAGGAGAAGCGGCTGGTAAATCCCAGGCGTTCGGCATCCCAGCCGGCCTTCAGAGCCTGCTCGTTGATCGCGCAGCCTGGAAAGAAACGCAAACAAAAGTGGTAGGGCAACAGAGACGGCTTGGGCAGTTCTCCCAGCCAGTCTAGCGTACGCTGCGCCAGTTCACGAGTCTCGGTGGGAAAACCGTACATGGTGGATATGTTCACGGCTACGTTCTGGCGCTGCGTATAAGTAATGATCCGCTTCGTCTTTTTGAGGTCGAGGCCTTTCTGCACCAGACTCTGAATCTCTTCCGTGGCCGATTCGACGGCGTACGTAAACCAGACGGCGCCGGCTTTGAGCGCGCGATCCACAAACTCTTCGGTCGCGAGGTCGGCACGCAAGCCATTGACGAAATAGAGTCGCAGTTTGAGGCCTGCCGCCAGGATCATGTCGAACAGGTCAAGGGAGCGCTTCACATTCACATTGAAAATATCGTCGACGACATAAAGGTCCTGAATTCCGTGCCTGGTGTAGAGCTCCGAGATTTCCGAAAAAATGTTGGCGGCGCTCCGCAACCGGGTGCGCTTCCAATGGCTGAAACAATAGGTGCAGTGATAGACACAGCCGCGACTAGTAAGCAGCATTCCCTGGCGGCGATGATTGTAAGCATAACTCAGTTGACGCTGGTACTCATCCAGGTCGATCAGGTCGTATGCGGGGAACGGAATACTGTCGATGTCCGCCACTTCCTGCTGGTCTTCGTTTTCCACGACTCCGTCGCTGGTGCGGTACAAGACTCCGGCAATTGAAGCAAGAGGTTCCCCGGAAAGGAGGTTGACGAATACCTGTTCGCCTTCCCCTTTCACGGCGATCTCCACTTCCGGCACTTCATCGAAGAGCCGTTGCTTGTACGCCTTGACGATGGGGCCGCCGGTGATGAGAGTAGCGTCGCTGTGGGTCCGCACCAAAGCAGCGATCCGCTGAAGTTCCTCGAGAAAGAAGACGATAGAGCGGACACCCACGACATCCGGCTGAAACTCTTGCAGGACCCGAATGAAACGTTCATCGTCGGGGCACGACAGCGAAGACTCGACAATGCGGAATTCGATCTCAGGCAATGCCGTTCGTGCATACGACGCAAGGTACATGAGCCCTAGGGGAGGGACATGCATCTCGTAAGGCATGGTCGTCCCCACCCACTTGTTCATGTTGTTGCTCTCTACCAGCAGGACCCGGGCGGTCTTTTTCTTTGAACTGGCCGGCATCGTAAGGGTCCTCTCGCCGCGTAATCCTCAGGGCTTTGCCGCAATTTTAGCTTCAATGCTCGCGGCAAGACGATCGATACTCTTCCACGAACCCTCGTCGAACTCGCCTTCTACCAGCTTGATGCTGAAATGACGCTCAATTTCAAGAATGAGCTGGAGGATGTCGATGGAATCGATATCCAAGTCGCCACCAAGCAGGGGTTGATCGTCGCGCAGGGCATCGGGGCTCAAGTCGCTGATGCGCAAGCTCCGAATAATGATAGTCTTAAGTTGTTCCTTAACGTTGGCCATAACTTTGCTCAGCACAGTGTAGCAGCGGATCTCACCGAACCAACCCCAGAATCGACGTCAAACCCAGGAAACCGCGGGAAACATAACCGACGGGGTCCAGGAGGATTGCTCTGTGGGCCAGCAAATCATGCACAGGCTGGCCCCGAAAATGGCCAATCTTCCGATAGTGCGCTATGAAATAGAGCACACGCAGGAGGATTTTCCAACTCATGGGGGCAAAGAAATCCGGCGTGATCAGGGGCATGGCGCGGCCCTCTTTCACTTCAGCTGCGAAATCGGCAAAACTTGCTGCTTGTGATGCTGATAGCACCGAACTGGCGAGCAATAGATGGCTGTCTCCCCCACCGACTACGGGCTTGTTCACTGCCTTGGCCAACTCGAGGACGCGGTCGTTTTCCTCCCTACTGCGCATTCCGTTGTATTCGAGGGCATGAATCGCCCATCCGTATCGACGCAATAGCTCTTCGGCCGGAATCTTGCGACCCGGGTCCTTGCCCCAGGGAACCAGGGGGTGGTTGAACACCACCAGGCATTCACTGGCGCGCAGTGTTTCGAACAGATCGTCAAGACGTCCTGTGTGGGCCGCTGCTTGAAGAGCAGCATGGGTTTCCGCAACGTCTGCCTCGGGCATCCCCGTGATTCCGAGGTGAAAAAGATAGTCTTCAAAGCGGATGGAGAGCTCCTCGCCGAGCGCCATGCGGTGCGAATCCTGGGGACGCTTGCGCTTGAGGTCAACACTCCCGGCAACCTCATCATGATCGGTAATACCCACATGGACGCCGTCGAAACCAAGATGCGCAGCGCTGGCTAACTCCATGAGAAATACGTCCTCTGCTGTATGCGGAGGGCGGTAGTAGATATCGGCAAAGTTCAGGTCAGAAACCTGCCCCAACCCGAACGCCGACTGAAGGATGCCGCTGAATGGCCGCATGAACCCTAACTTAACCACCTCGTTCAAAGATCCAAGGTTCTCTATTGAGTGCTCGCAGTGGTTGTGCGGTGAAACCACAAACCCGAATTCGCGTGCCGGATGGAGACACGAACGGTAGACATAGTCCTCGACCACCCAGCAGCCAGATTCCGGCATCTTCACATCCCCTTGGATTGAAACGCAACCATGACTGCGGATTATAGTAATCCGCCATCCACCGCGATCACCTGCCCTGTTATGTAGCTTGCTTTTGGAGAAGCCAGAAACACAACCAGGGAGGCTACCTCTTCAGGTTCGCCGAAGCGCCCCAGTGGAATCTCGGAGAGCAGCCGCTTCTCCTCTTTCTCGATGTACCTGGCGGACATGGGGCTGGGGATTACGCCGGGGCACACGGCATTCACTCGAATGTTGAATCGGCCCATCTCGCGGGAAAGAGACCTGGTAAAGGCGATCATGCCTCCCTTGGAAGCCGCGTAGTTGCACTGGCCGGCCTGGCCGCGCACGCCGCTGGGCGAGACTATATTGCAGATGCTTCCGCCTTCTCGACGCATCATGCCCATCACCGCGAGCCGCGAAGTTAGATAGGTTGCGCGCAGATTGGTGTCGATCACCTCATCCCACTGTTCTTCGGACATGAAGGCCAGCAGCACGTCGCGATTGATACCCGCATTGTTGACCAGGCAATCAACCGGTCCAAAGCTCTGCTCGATGTGCTGAAAGAGCGCGACCGCGTCGGGCAGTTTGCCGATATCGGCGGTAACGGCCAGGGCTTCTCCGCCGGCGGCAAGAATGCTCTCCACCACGCGGTTGGCGGAGTCCTGGTTGCGATGATAGTGAACGGCCACCTGCCATCCCGCGCCGGCCAATGCCTGCGCCGTGGCCGCGCCCAGGGTTCCCGAGGCGCCGGTCACGAGAGCCGTTTTTTTGTCAGTCGTCATCTGTCGTCTATTTGAAGGGTTTGAAGACCATGACCAGAAATCCCCAGCGGGAGTTATAACGGGCGATGTTTCCGTCCAGCGCATAAGAAACTGTGCCCTGGATCAGGGTGCCTTTGGGGCCGGCGGTGTTGAAGTTGGTTTCCACCCCGTCGAACTTGCGGAAGTGGCTGGACTCGTCCAGGTTGCGCGCCCGCGCATAACTGTACAATCCCTCGAATTTCATCAAGTCCATCACGTTAAAGCCGTAATGCACATTGCTCATGGCAATGGCGTCAAAGGAATCCGTGCCGCCGGGAATGCCGTGAATGCGGGGGGTGGAAAAAAAGGAAGGAAAATAACGGGAGAAGCGGTCCAACTGGTCTCCGCCATAGTAGGCCATGTCCCACCCTCCCTTGGTGAATTTGCGGATGTAGTAATCCTTGTTGAGGTCGGCATCGTAGAGAGTGTAGCCGCTCTGCGGCGATTGGGAGTCAGGTGGACATCCGGTGATCACGGGCGATGCGGGACATCCGAATTGCTTCCAGTCGATACGTTCTCCCCTGGTGCCGTCGGCAGTGAAGATGTAGCCTCTTTCGGTAAGCCGAAGCTGAAGGCCCGGCAGCAGGGCCACGCCGTTGCGCGGCAGCGCATATTGGTCGGAGGTGTCGCTGGTCCTGCGAAAGATGTCATAGGCCAGATAGGTGAATGCGGTGAAACTGAGATGATTGCCGGCCTGCCAGGAGGCGCGAGCTCCGAGGGTCTGCTCCCAGGCCCAGATCTCCTCCGCGGTGTTCTCAATATTGCCGTTGTAGATCCGATCCTCGCTGGGCAGAGCGGAAAGCGCCAGAATCCGCCGCCAAACGGTACTTGGGCCCGTACTGTTTTGAGAGGTCGGTCGCCAGTATCGGTCCGGCGAAGAAAGTGGAGAGCTGTGCGTCGGTGTGCCGAAAGTCGAAATCGGCCATGCTGATGCCGGCAATGGGAATCGGGAAATTGAAGGTGCCCTCGTACATGGCGCCGCCCACCAGCGAGACGATACGCTTGCTGCTGGTCTGCTGCACGATGCGCTCGCCGTTTTTCATTTTGAGTTCGCGCAGACCCTGGTCGGTCTCCCTGTACATAGGCGCGTCAGAGAGATGCGCTGCCGTCAGATCCTCCTCATATCGCGGCGTGTTGATGGCGTAGCCGGAGAAGTTCAGTGTTCTCTGGAGTTGAAAATCGCGCCCCGCGGCATTGAGCGTTTGCTGGGCGGAGATGGAGCTAAGCAGGTTGAAAGAATTCCTTTGACCGTCGTTCACCAGAGCAAAGTTCTGGGTTTCAACATTGACCACGACGTTGCTCTTGCTGCCGCGCTGGCTGAGCGTCTGTCGCACTTCGCGGAAGCTGACGCCGTCGATCCAGATCTTACCGCTGTAAAGCGTCTCATCCTGAGTGTTCGGTTCGACGCCCACGACATAGCACTGGACGCCACCGATCTGTTCGGTGCCCAGAAGTTTGTAAGTGTAGCGCTCGTTCAGCGTCAGTTCCAGCGGCTGGGTCAGGACTTTTTCCGGTTCCAATTGGGGCAGCGGAAACTCGTGTTTGTTACTGAACTTCACGCCGTTTACGTAGAACTCCGTCTGCGCGAACTCCATTTTGCCGCCGCGCTCGAAGAACTGCCTGAGGCGCATGGAAATGTCGAAGGCTTGGGCCACGCTGGTGCTCTCAAAGTGCAGGTTCATGAAACTGGAGGCCTGGTAGTTGTCCAGCCGCCGCACCTGGGCCTCGCGATATTGCTGCCAGCGGGCGATAATCTCTTCGACGCTGAGGTCCACTCCGCCCTTGACCACTACCTGGTTGTAAACCGCTGTTTCGGTGCTGCTCTTCTTGTGAATGTCAACGAGTACGAATTGACTACCGCAGGCGCAGGTTGCGGTCAGGCCGGTGGTGCTGTTTATCGGCTCGCTTGCCGGGATGCGGTTTCCGGTCTCCGCGTCGAACCACTGGATCTCGTACTGTGACTTGACGTTGCCCCGCAGAGTTACGGTTGAGGGGTGATCGGGGAGGCCATGAACCGGCGCCAGCACCACCATATCTCCCGATTGCCCATTGCCGAACCAGCCGGCGGCGTCGCTCGCTGCTCCGTCTACAGTGAGGGTGAACGGGAGCGCGTTGTCATTCAGGCGGAGAACGTTGGCGGGAAGGGAATGTGCCAGGAAGCTATGGGTGGCGCACAGTCGATTGGCTGCGCCGGCATCTGGCGGCGTGGACCAGAGCAATTCGACTGCGGAGCCGGAGGCCGCCAGAGCCGAGGACAGATAGGAAGCCGTCGAGGCAGGGCCGGTCTCTAGTCTGAGGATGAGGGGCTTATTGAGCGCGTGTTCGGCAACCCAGCCAGCGTCCGAGCGCCACCCCGGCGCGTCGGTCGTGCCTAGCAGATCGGAATACAGGGCGAGGCGCTTGACGGTATCGCCATATTGGCCGATGAAGCCTTCGGGGAAGACGAAAGCGAGCCGCAGGGCGGTGTTGGCCGACTTGGCCTGGACGGCCAGACGCAGAAGCGCAAAGACATAGAGATCGGACGCCGTGTGCGGCGTGCCGGGTTCCACAATGACTCCGCGCACGGAGGTAGCAGCGAGGGGCGCTTGCTTCAGAAAGGCGTCAACCTGCTCGGTAATCTGCTTTTCGGTTTCCTTGCCGGTGATCTCTTCGGGAGCAACAGCGAGGTGCAGCCAGACTTGCGCAGTGGCCGGCAGGTTCTGGATGGCCTGAGTCTGTTCCGCGAATTGGCGGCTGGAGTCGCCCCAGGCGCCGAACCGAAAGACGACCTTCGGAAGCACGATAGGCGAGTCAACGCCGCATTGGCTGGTCGCCTGCAGACTCGCGTCCAGATTCGATTCAGGGTTTTGACCGCTCCCCAGCACGGGAATCGAGACCAGATCCCGGGGAAGACCGACTTGCGCCGCTGCTGTTGCGAGTCCACTACCGAAGAAGAGCAGGAGAACGGCTATGCCTTGCAAGCCTGACTCTCTGAAGGAGTCGAGCGTCGGGGCGAAAAGCAACTTACTCATGATTTTTTGGGACCATCGGCCCTGGAGGCAGTTGAAAAGCTGGAACGGTTCGCCCGTTGCCAGAGAGGCAAACCGCACATACTCGGAACCGCTGCAAAAACTGGAGAAGTTGCTCCAGCCGGCCAGCATCCAGAGCTAGCCAGATTCTGCGGCGTCAAGTGGATCGCCACCAAGCGGGACATTGCCGGCGATGCGCATCAACTCTTCGCTGTCGCGCAGCCGTGCTCCGGCATTGTAAGAACAGAATGGAATGAGCAGCCCATCAGTGGTGACATACTGGATGATGCATCGACTGAGACGCCGCAGGTTGTAACTATGCGCATCCATGAAGTGCATTCCGGCGACGAAGATGCCGTTAAAGCCGCGCTTCTCCCATCCTTCGGAACGGCCCTCCTGTTTGTCTTCCCAAGAGTCCAGGCTGCGCAGCAGGCGCTGGAAAGTGAGTCCGGGAGGGGTCTTGCGCTGATTGAGGCATTTTGACAACTGGCCGAACTGGCGGATTCTGGAGATCTGGCGCACGATCAGGCCCTGCTCTGCGCCGGGCTTGACGCCGGCCATGCCGCGCAAGAAGCGGTCAAGATCGAAAAAGCTGCTCAGGCAGAACGGCTTGTTGTTGTCGTCCACGTAGAAGAAAGTACCGATGGAGCAATGCGCATCGGAGAGGGGCGGATGGGTCTTCTCATTGCGGACCCGCTCGATGGCGCGGCTGAGCAGGGAAATGGAGTTGAGCGGAAACCAGTCGTCGGGAAAGCGGGTCAATCCGGTCTGCTCGCCGAATGCGCGGGCCATGGTGGCCAGATTGAAAGGCTCGGCGCCGCTGTTGGTCACCGAAATACGGCCTACATCGGCTGCCGGCTGAATGCTGATGCCGGTGACGAATTTGTTGTGTTCCAGGGCGAACTGAAAGATCGGTCCCAGTTGGTCGGCATTGACCGAACTCATGATGGTCGGTACCAGCACTAGCCGCATATTTGTCTGCTCGATGCTGCGCACGGCGGCAATCTTCTTTTCCAGCAGCCGCTGGCCGCGCATCTTGAGATAAACGTCGTCGTTCATGCCGTCGAACTGGAGATAAAGCGTGTGGAGGCCCGACTCCTCGCAGAGTTTTGCATAGTCTGGATTGACGAAGCGGCTGCCATTGGTGGCCACCTGCAGATGGGTGAAACCAAGATCGCGGGCGGTGCGGAGAATCCTGGGAAAATCGGGGTGCAGCGTTGGCTCTCCACCGGAAAACTGGACGGTGCGGCAGGGCACGGGCCGGTTCAGCAGCGCCTTGAGCATCTTAACCACGACTTCCATCTCGAGA
Source organism: uncultured Acidobacteriota bacterium (assembly GCA_963788435.1). Taxonomy (GTDB): domain Bacteria; phylum Acidobacteriota; class Terriglobia; order Terriglobales; family Acidobacteriaceae; genus Telmatobacter. Next base: position 24,875 of record CAWBIG010000079.1, read on the forward strand.
AAGTAGTGGCTGCCATCGCCCTTGGCCTCGGCAAAGCATACGGGGCACTTGAAGTTGCACCGGTTGGTGATGTCGATGACGGCCAGACACGGCTCGTTCTGGCTTCCCATCCCGGTGGCGCAGCATCCTGTAGCGGATGGCGTCATTGCCGCGTCGTACTCGGGAAAAACCAGCTTATTCCACTCTTCCAGCCTGCGGTACAGCGCCGTATCGGAGAAGATCAGATCTCCGTCGGCGTCGTGACAGGGGCACTCGGAGCGCTGGTAGACCTTCCCCTCGCGATCGAAGATTGTGGCAAGGCATGGCTTGCCGCAGCGGGGACACAGGGAAGCGACTTTGTTGATGGTTATGTCGCTCACGGTTGGCTTCAAAGCCCGCCTTCCAATGTCAAGACTTGGTTTCCTAAAGTTTACACGAACGCCCTTAATCCGTGTGCGGGCTTAGCGGATCGAAGAGAAAGAAGCAACAAAAGATGAATTCACAGGCGCGTAAGTGGCGGATTTGCCTGATTTTCTCCCCGAATCAGAATCACGCATGGAATAAGCCAGAGGCCGCCGGCCAAAGTAAGGGCAACGCCCAGGCAAGTAACGAGCCCCATCTCGGCCAGAGGGGGGAAGCTGGCGGCCAGCAGGGCGCCAAAGCCGATCATGGTGGTGAGGTTGGACTGAATCAGCGCGGCGCCGGAGGCCTTGGCAACATTGAGAATGCTGTTGGACGCGCTTTCTAGATAGCGGCGCACCAGATGAATTCCGTTGTCAATGCCGATGCCGATGATCAACGGAATCGCCGTGACGGACATGAAGCTGAAGGGATGTCCCATGAGCCGCAGCAAGCCAAACGTGACAACGATAGCGAAGATGATCGGCATCAGCACCAGCAGAGTTATGCGCCAGTTGCGGAAGGTAAGATAGACGATCGACAGGATGGCCGCGGCGGTCCACAGCAGAGCCCGCCGGCTGTCGCGCAGCACCTGAGTCTGCAAGTCGCGATTGATTTTGTCGAAGGAAAACTCCACGAAGGGCCCAAACTGCTTGCGCCAGGATTCGAGTACTGCGTCGGGGATGGCATCATGGACATTGGGGGCGGCGGCATAGAAGGCGATGGCGGCGACGTAATTGCCGTCCGCGGTTCTGCGCAAGCTGTTGTCGAGCAGGCCGACAGGCAGGTAAGGCGCTGCAGATTCCAGGGTGAGGGGCTCCGCGTTTTCACCCAATCTGCGCAGTTGATCGAGGTAGGGCCGGTAAGGCGCTATGCGCAGGCCGTTCTCGCGCAGCGCGTCCTGGAGGGCGCGGGCGGAGGCATTCATGTCGATGTGGGCCAGCGAAGCGGCCCGCTGCTTTTGCGTCCGGAGGGAGGGGAGCAGTTGAGTGGGAGAAAGGACGGATCTGAGGGCTCCGCTCTGCCGATAGGAATCCAGGCCGGCGGTCAGGTTTTCGGCGCGGCGCAGCACCTCCTCCTCATTGCCGGCAATCAGCAGCAGCGTGGGGCTGCCCTCAATGCCGAATTTTGCCGAGAGCAGGTTCTGCGCGGCAACCGCCGGGCTGCCGGCATCGCCCATGACGGCAAAGCTGCTGCCCATTTTGATGGTGGGCAGCATAAGGGCGGAAAGCAGGAAGAGGGCGGCTGCAACAGCCGCAACCCATCGGGCGTGGCGGCCCACAAAGTTGAGCGAGCCACGCGCCAGAGCTGGCAGAAAACGGAAGGTGATGGCCTGGGGAGCAAATGGCCGGATGTGGCGATTCCACAACTGCATCAGCGCGGGCACCGTCAGCAGCGAGTGAATCATCATCATGAACATGCCGACGGTGAGGATGAAACCAAACTCGGCCAGCGCCTTGAAACTGGAGGTAGCCAGTGCCGCGGTGGCGGAGGCTGCAGTCAGAATGCAAAGAACGATGCTCGCGCCAGTGGTCTCAAAGGTGCGCAGCATGGCGGCGTTGAAGCTGCCTCCCTGGGTCCACTCCTGCGGCGAGCGATTGAAGAAATGCACCACCTGGTCATCGCCCAGCCCGGCCAGAATGGCGATGAACGACAGGCTGATTAGGTTCACTTCTCCGGGATAGAAGCTGGCGATGCCGGTGGTCCAGAGAATGCCCAGACTGGTAGGCAGCAGCGACAGGAGCAGCAGCGGAACATTGGGATAGACCACCAGGCAAAGCAGCAGACTGCCGGCGATGGAGACCAGTGAAACACGGCGGATATTGCTCTCGATGAATTTGTGGTCCTGCTCCGCGTATACATAAGCGCCGGCGGGAATGGCACGCAGCCCGGCGGCGCGCACTTCGGGGTCGGCTTGGAGACCTTGGATGTGCGCATGGGTCCATTGCATGATCTGCTCGGCGAATTTGTAGTCCACCGCAGATTCGCGCGGCTCGGCGATAATCAGCAGCGCGGTGTGATCCCGGCTGAAGAAGCGGTTTCCGGATCCCCAGGAGAGGTCGAAGCCGGAGAACTGCGAGAAGCCGTCGCCATTGCCTGCCGTCACGCTCATCAGGCCCAGCGGATCGGCAACAAAGTAATCCGCGCCCAGGGTGGAAAACGGCGTAACCAGTTCAGTGGCGGCGCGGCGCACGTCTTCATGAATCTGCTTCGGTTCCAGCCGCTGTGCCAGCGCCGTGCTCTGGCCAGGCGAAGCATAGGCGGGAAAGTGCCAGGTAAAGAGGCGCACCATGTTGAGCAGTTCTTCTTCCCGCAGGCCGCAGCGCGCCTGCACGAAGAGTCCGCTAGCAGACATCTCGGCGGTGAGCCGGTCGGCTGCGGCTTCCATCGCTTCGCTGGTGTCGGCATCGCCTTGCGGGTCTTGGACGAGCACAAAGAGTTGGTTGCCGTAGCCCAGTTCCTTGCCGATCTGGCTGGCGGCCTGCCATTGCGGATCGCCTTTGCCAAACATATCGGTCAACTCGGTTCCGGTGCGCAGGTTGTGGATGTTGGAAAAGAGAAAGAAGGTGGTGATGAGGACCGATACTGCCACCAATCCCGGATGGCCGATTACCAGCCGTCCTAGCCCGCGCATGAAGCGAACCATCATGAGGCGCTCTCCGTTGCCGGACGCCGAGCGAGAAAGAGAATGTGTGCAAGGGGAAGACGATTGCGGAAGCGGCGTGATTCGACTTTCATACCGACCTGCTGCAGCGCACTCTCGTACTGCGCAGCTTCAAGGATCGTGGGGCGGGCGCCGACGCGCTCGGCGGAGAACAACAGCCGGTCCAAGCCGAGGGTGAGCGCGCTTCTCAGTCCACGTTCGCGATCATGCACCCGAAAGATTAGCCGGCCGCCGGGTTCCAGCGCCGCGCAGCAGCGCTTCAGCAATGCCAGTTGGTCCTCGGCAGACAGATATTGCAGCACATCCAGAATGAGAATCAGACCAGCCGGAGGCAACGCGTAGCTGCGCACGTCGTCCACGCTCACCTCTGCGTTGAAAGCGCACAGAGCTTGTTGGGCCACGGCAATCCGGTGGGTGTTCAAGTCACATCCGACCAGACGGCGGCCGCTGTCCCGGAAGGCTGCAAAACACAACGCCATGCCGTATCCGCAGCCCAAATCCACCACATTTCCCGAGCCAAGGTCCTCGGTGGCAAGCAGGGAAAAAATCCGGTCCAGCCGCATCTTCCAGCAGACAAAACCGCGATCGAACTGCGCGCATCCGGCAAAGGTGTGATTGACGAAGCGAACACGCTCGCGCAAGCCGGTCTGCGAAGGCGCCGTCCAATACACCACCGCCGCGGTGACGATGGCCGCCGCGCCGCCCGCGAGCAGGCCCAGCAGCAGGCTGCCCAGCACCCACGAGAACAGCTGCTCCTTCAGTTGGGCGCCGGAGAGCGCCGCCAGATGCCAGGGACGAAACGATCCATGTCGCGCGAAGCTGCCCAACTCCACCGCGGCGGCCACGGTCGGCGGCAGCAACAGAGGATTATTGACGAAGGTGGCGGCCAGGATCAGGGGCTTGTTCAGCCGCAACAACAAGGCCACTCCGATCGCCGCTAGGGTCTGCAGGCCATAGATTGGCACAATCCCGATGAAGACTCCCCAAAAGACGGCAGACGCGGCCGAAGCAGGGTCAAGCCGCTCGGTCAGCAGGGTGGTCGTGAACTTTCGAATGTGTGCATTCAATAGTTGCAGCACAGCTTGACCTTTTCCTGACGATGCGCTTTACCGTCCGGATACAACCGACAATTCGCCGCTCGCGACCTTTTCCCCGAGCGCGCTGACCGTGCCCTCGATGCACGCCATAGTTCCGACCTGGGTGAGCTTTTTAGTTTCGATCCGCAATATCATTCCGGGAAGCACGGGCTTGAAGAACTTGAAGCGATTGACCGCAGCCAGGAGCGCCGAGCCCATTGTCGCATCGGCGGCAGCCGAGCCCATCATCACCGCTGCCGTCTGCGCCACCGCCTCGATCATGATCACCCCAGGCAGGATGGGCCGGGCGGGAAAATGCCCGGCAAAGATGGGGTTCTGGGCATCGACCGAGAGCCACGCAACGCAATGATTGCCCGGCACCAGTTCCTCCACCTGGTCGATCCACAAAAAGGGAGAACGATGCGGGATGATCTTCTCGATTTCGTTTCGCTCCATCACCTTGGTTTGTATACCTCGAAGGTTTCGGCGGGCAGCTTCGCGTTCAGGGAAGTGAAGTCGATGAGAAAGACGCTGTTGACTCCGCTTTTGCCGTCCACCTCGAGCGAGCGGGGCAGAAAGTCGCGCTTGTTGAGCTTGACCACCAGATAATTCAGGCGGCGGCGAAAAGCATCGCTGCGGGGAACGAACTTCAATTCGAACTCCCGGCCGTTCTCCTGCGCGGAGATGGTGAAGTTCTTCTTCAGCCCCTCGATGGAAGTATCACGGCTGAAGGCCGATTGAGCGCGTCGAACGCCGCTGCCGATCTCCAGAACCTCGGTCCTTCCGTCGCCGGCGGTTACGTTGAGATAGTCGGTGTTGAAGCGGATGCGCAGGTCGTTGGGCGCGAAGTACTCCAGCGAGAAGCGCGTCATGCCTTCGGCGCAGAATTTGCCGCGCAGTACCATGGGCTTGACCATTAGCCTGGAGGTGCGGGTCTCGACCACGCTGCCGCAGGCGGTCGTGAACTTGCCTTGCGCCTGCTGCACGCCGTTCCATATGCGGGTCAGAAGATCATCGGATTGCGCAGGCAGCAGGGACGGCAACAATAACAGCATAACAACGCACCAATTGCGGCGGTTTCGGCTCATCTCAAGCTCCCAGAAAGCGAAACGCGAGCGACCACAGACAGATGCGCACCGTATCGCGCACCGGCTTCATCTTGGACCGCGACTGGCCGTTGGCGTAAACCATGTGAATGGGCGCGTGGGCGATGATGCAGCCCGCGCGGCCCAGCTTGATGAGCGCTTCCATCTCGAATTCGTAGCGTTGGCTGCGCAGTTTGGCGCGGTTCAGAGTTTCCAGGCGAAAGAGCCGGAAGCCGCTCTGGCTGTCTTTGATCTCGCGTCCCACCAGCGCCGAGGCCCAGCGGCTGCCGATGGTATTGGAATAATAACGGGCGCGCGGCATCAGAGTGCGGTCGAAGCAGCGAGCGCCAATCACCAGGTCCGCTTCCGTCTCCTGGGCAACCCGCACCAGGACGGGGATATCTTGCGGCAGATGCTGGCCATCGCCGTCCAGAGTGATGGCGTGGGTGAAATTCTGCGCGCGGGCATGGGTGAAGCCGCTGCGCAGAGCGGCTGCCTTACCGCGGTTCGCGTGCGATTCGATGCAGAACGCCCCGGCATTCCGGGCCAGTTCCGCGGTGCCGTCGCTTGACCCGTCGTCGATGACGATGACCGATTCAACGTGCTGCCTGGCGCCTTCGACCACATTGGCGATGTGGCAAGCTTCATTGAATGCGGGAATCAGAGCGCATATTCTCATAATTCAATACAGCCGCGGGTGGTTTCGCGGGAGCCGGCCAACTGAAACTCGAAGCCGCGTTCCTTCAATTCGTCAATTACCCCGGGCAGAGCCTCCAACATGACTTGCGCGCCATTCGGCAGACGATCATGCATCAGGAGAATGTCGCGACTGGCCACTTTGTTCAGAATGCGACGGGCGAGAAAACTGGGATTTCGGATCATCGTATCGCAGCTCCGGATGCGCCAGGAGATGTACTCCAACCCCATTTCCTGCAGCACAAAGCGCAGCAGAGGATGACGCAAGCCGACGGGGGATCGGAAATAACGTGTCCTGACCCCGCAGATGCGCCCGATGCACTCCGAGCCGCGTTCGATCTCCGACCGCAGGCGCCGCGGGGAGAGAAAACAGAAGAGCGGCGGATGCGACCAGGTGTGATTGCCGATCAGGTGTCCTTCCTCCCAGGCCCTGCGCACGATCTCCGGATGCCGGTCGGCGCGCTGGCCCACAACAAAAAACGAGGCTTTCACGTTCTTTTCTCGCAGCAGGTCGAGCAGCCGGGGCGTATCCACCGGATCCGGCCCATCGTCGAAAGTCAGGGCTACGCAGTCTTTCCCCTCCACTTGCGAACGGTTGGCCACCAGCCACTGATTGCGTGGATGAAAAAGCAGGTAAAGCAGCACTCCCGTACCCAGCGAATAGAGAACTGTCACCAGCATGAGGTGCGCAAGAGAAAAAGGATAAAGGAGCGCTAGCGAGGCATTGGTCGCACAGAACAAAAACAGAAAAACCGCTGACCGAGCCATGTCGATCCTTCCGCAACCTCAAATGAACCAAGGCAGTAGCGCCTTCATTCTAGCACTGGGCTTCCTGCCGCAAGGAACCGGCGATGCGGCGACATTCCGGCAGGGAACATGTCCCTGTTTCAAGAGAATGCGCTTTGCCTTCGCGCAGACAGCACTCTAAGATGACACTAGGCCTTGCGTGTCGCCATGACTGCCTTCTGCCTGAGAGAATAGAGAGAATTCACTTTGAGAGTTCTGCTCGTCAAGCCGCGTCATCTGGCCGCTCATTTTGGCCTCGCTCCGTTTTTTCGCACCGAGCCGCTCGGCCTGGAATACATCGCGTCGGCTTTGGGCGCGCATGGGCACCAGGTTTGTATCGTCGATATGTGCTTTGAACGCCGGAGCATAGCGAAGATCATTCGGTCGTTTCGCCCGGAACTGGTGGGTATCTCCTGTCTGCACATTCTGGATGTAGCCGCGACCCTGCGGCATGCCGAGGAAATCAAGCGCGCCGATTCGTCCATCTTTGTTGCCGTGGGCGGTCACTCCGTAGCTGCGTACCCGCAGGCCGTGGAGCAGTCATGCGCCGGGTCCCATTCCCAGGCCGGCAACATCGATGCCATCTGCATGGGAGAGGGCGAGAGCATTATGGTTGCACTCTGCGATGCGTTGCAGAATCGCCGCTCGCTCGACGAGGTTCCATCCCTGCTGCTGCCCGCCGGCGATGGACGCTTTGCCTCCACCGGCGAGGCTTGTGAATGGCTGGAGATGGATCGCGTTCATCCGCCTGACCGCACCGCGGTCGAGGCCTATCGCAAGCATTACGTCTGCCTCAATTACATGCCGGTGTGGACCATGGAAACCACGCGCGGTTGCAGGCACCGCTGCAAATTCTGTTCCGTCTGGCAGTTTTACAAGGGAACCTGCCGCTATCACTCCGCGCGGAACGTGAAAGCGGACTTCAAGCTAATCGGCAGGAATCTCTTTGTCATCGATGATCTCTTCTGGGCCCACCCGCAACGCAGCGAGGAACTGGGCCGCGAATTGCTGGTCTCTGGAGAGCGCAAGAACTGGATCCTGGTGCAGTCGCGCGCGGATCTGGTCAGCCGCAGCGCCGATCTGCTGAGGCTATGGCGACCCCTGGCCAAAAACTTCGACATCTTCTTCGGCTTCGAATCGCCCACTCGCAAAGGGCTGGACTCCTTGCACAAGGGAAGCGATGTCGCCAAAACACTGGAGGCCGTTCGCGTGGCCCGGGAATGTGGTTTTGGCGTGACCGGAAACTTCATCGTCGATCCCGACTTCAGCGAGGAAGACTTCTTCGAGCTATGGGAGTTCATTGAAGCCCAACAACTCTTCCGCGTGGGCTTGACCATTCTTACGCCGCTGCCTGGAACACAGTACTTTGAGCAGAGCAGGGACCAGCTCAAGGTACTGGACTGGAGCCAGTACGATTTGCATCATCTTCTCTGGAAGCCGCGCCTGCCGGTGGAGCGGTTCTTTGAACTCTACTGCGAGACCTGGCGCCGCACCGTGCTTAACACCGCCGGGCGAAAGAAGTGGTGGCAGTGGCTTCCGCAGGTCGATCCGCGCCACATCGGCCACATGGCCAGAATCCTCATCCGCTCGCAGCAGTTGATGAATCCGCGCGCATACCTGGCTGAATACCGCGTTCCCCCGGAGACGCATTAGGACGTGGAGTAGGAGACGCGATGGAGCTCACCTGGTGGGATGAGGCGCACGCGAAGCTGTGGCGGATAACCGATAGCGCGGAACTGCTGAACCTTCGCGACAAGGCCCGCCAGACTGCATGTGAGACGGTGGCGCCGCTCCTTGCCCGCGCGCGCGACTCCCGCGGATGGACGGAAGAGAAAGCGCGCGTACTCGGCGCGTTGGATGCCCAGGGGCTGACACGGATTCTCGTCTCCGCGCACCACGGACTTACCTTGCCGCTGGCACTGGCGGTTTGGGAATTGGCCAGCGTGGACGCAGGCGTTGCCACTTCCAGCCTTTCAGGAAGTCTGGCGCAGATGCCCATCCGCGACTTTGGAACCCTCCAGCAGCGCGATCGCTATTTGGGACTGGACAATCTGCGCCATGGCGCTCTTTGCCTGACCGAGCCGATTCCCGGCGCGGGCGCGGATGCGATTTCGCTCTCCGGCCGCATGGTTCTGGCCGGCGCAGGCGCGGACGGCGAAACTCTGCTGGAGATTCACAAGCGCGGACGCTTCATCAGCCACATGGACTTTGCGGAGTTTGTGGTAGCCGCCGTAGAGGGTGACGGCAATGGCGTGCGCGGCAGCGGTCTCGTGATTCTCGAGCCAGGGGACGCGGGCGAATTCGAGCGCGGCGCGCCGGTTCGCAAGCTGGGGCACCTCTGTGCTTCGACCACTGATCCGGTCTTTCGCCTCAGAGTGCCAGCCTCGCGTGTCGTGGGAGGCTACACGATGGAAGAGGGAGCGCTCGTTCCACTCTTCAGCCATCGCGCCCTGCTGGAACCGGCCCTGCGCAGGATGCGCGCCCTGCTCGCCCTGATGACCGCCGCCAAGGCGCTCTCCACCGTGAAAGACGGGTTGAGTTTATCCCCACAGACGAGCGGCGCCGAGTTTCGCCTGCGCCTGGCCGACCTTTGGGCTACCGGCGAAGCCGCGGCCTCGCTGGGCTTCTCTGCCGCGCGTTTCTGCGATGAACTCGATCGGGCGGCGAATCCTTCCAGCGCCAATGCCGGGCTGGCCGCGCTCTTCTCTCCCGCGGCAAAGCTCTTCAGCAGCAGCCGGGTCCCCGAGTGTTTGCGGCAAGTTGGCCTGCTCATCGGGTACGGCGCCCCGCCCGGTCTCGATCTGCGCTCAAAACTGATCGATACGCAGGTTGAGGAGATGTACATGGGGCCAGCGGCCCTTCAACGCCGCCTGGTTTCAGCCGCTATGACCGGCACCCGCTTCCTTGCTGAATTCCAGAAGTGGACCGGGGAGATGGATGTGCTGGCCGGACGCCTTCCGAGAGCGGGCTTGCGAAGTCTCGCCGAGGGAATGAGGCTCTGGCATTGGACCCTGGAGCAGCTACAGCATCAGGCCGATGCGCGCGGCGCCAAGCTTTATCGCGATGCGCGCCAGGGCGTGACTTTTGCCATGGCGGATGCGCTTTGCGGACTGCTGGCAGCACGTTCGTTGGCTTTATGTGCATTTGACATGGAGATGGATTGCCGCCAGCCGGGCAGGGAAAGCAGCTCTATCTTTCTGGACTTGAGTACCCTTGCGGCAGGCCGCGCCGCGGCGCGCGGAATGCAAACCTGCATGGATCTACTATTCGGCTACGCGGAGCGATTTCCCGTCTCGGGCGCTGAGCGTAGAGCCGCTGCGGAACTGCGGGCAGATCTCTGCGTCAGTCTGCGCGGAACGATGGATGCGCGCGAACGGATTGCCAAGTTTCTGCGCACCGATGGCCGCAGAAATGCCAATAGTGGAATCTGAACTGCGTCGCCGGGACTTCAAAAAAGCAGTAGAGCACGCCGAAGGTCAGTATCGGGACGGTAAAGAAATCCATTGCGGGCGATGGCCTCTCGATGATTGTTAAGAAAAGTCGCCCATCGCTTAACCGGCTCGGGACTCCTCGGCGCTCTCCGTATCCAGCGCAGCACGGTTCGCTCCGAAAGATGAACGCCATTGGCTTGTTGCGGCCGTGCCGGGCGACGGAGTTCACGATGTACGAACGGCGATTGCCAGTCTGCGCCCCGCGGAGATTGAGGGGAGGGAGGCAATCCGGCAAGGCGAGTGGCTCTTTGTTCCGGAACCCGGAGTGGACGACAAGAACGCGGTGATCCTGCGTAAGGAGCCGCTCAGTCGAGGAGGCGGCAGTAAGCCTCATGTATGTGCCGAGATGATGAGAAAGGGCGGCACGACTGAGATGGTGTGAAGCCGGTATCCGATGGGCGTTAACCCCGGCGAGCACGAAGAACTGATCTCTCGAAAACCTGACGCGCTGCATTTCCGCTGGATGACACCTGAACTATTCTGGCAAAATGCGAGCTGCGAATTCAAGCCTACGAGCTTCTGGACTTTCTCGAGGTCGCCCGCTCGCGCCGAGTACAGCGTCGGGCCGCAAAGCGGGGTGTAATCTGCGCCGTGGGCGACAAGCAGTTCCGCGATTTCCCAATGTCCCGCCGTCGCTGCGTCGTAAAGCGCCGAGGGGCCAATGTAGATGACGCTTCCCTTGGGAGCTCCGCTTGCGCTGTAAGGCTTGAGTCCCTCGTCAGCCCTTGCGTTTACATCTGCTCCGCTTTCTAACAACAGTTCTACAATCTCCTCGTGACCAGCAGCTGCAGCCAGGTGCAGGGGCGTTCGCCCAAATTCATCGCGACTAGAAACAAAAGTCGGATTGCTCTTGAGTAATACCTTGATTGTTGCTAGGTCGCCGTTCGCTATTCCATCGCGGATTGGACCGGAGAGAACCATTGCTGGTGAAACTGGTGAGGTTGAAGATGGTGCTGCATCGTTGATTGGACTGGAAGAGACGATAGCGGAAAGTTTTGCAGAATTGGGAGCGGAATTGCAAAGAGCGCATGAATACCGCAAGTCCTTGAGCTTGCCCTCTTTAAAGACGAGGGCGTAATAGTCTACATCGTGGTTCTCGCAACTGATTGAACTTTGAACTGGGTCGGGAAGAGTCGACAATGCGGCTCCATAAGCGACCGAACTTTTGCGAGTTCACGGATCCGATGGTCGCTTCAACCTCTTCCATGGTCATTCCCACTCGGAGGCGCGAGAAGTTCGTCATCCTCCGTTCGAGAGCTGCAATCTTCTGCCGCCGATCAGCTAGGATTTCGTCGGTCTAACGTAAAGGTGTTACCCAGTCCAAGCTCTGCTTTCATCATTGATAATCTGTCGCCTTGATCGGGCAAGCGCATCGGGCTGCGCCTCAATATTCGATGCATTAGAGATTGCCGATTGGCGCAGATCGTTTCAATTGCGTTCCGGACCCGTTTCAAAATGCGCTAACTAAACCCGAGCGCGTCCTCATCTACGCCGACACCGGCGCCCATCCCGAACTGCTCAGCTCCCGCATTGGCTAAGTCGCCGTCTCCCGCGCCTGCCATTGGCAACTATCTTCACCGAAGGCGCGATTCGATTCACCCGAAAACTCGGAATTGAAGTCTGTGAGTATTCAACATTGTAATTAGAAGACAACGGCTTGACATTCCGCGATCAGAGGATTGGGATGAGTCTTTGAACCAGGCCAACGTAGCCTCAAGCCGGCGGACCGAGCTTCGATGAGAGCGCCACTAATTCACCGAGGGAAGCAGCTACTTTGCGCTCTGGGGACTGTCTGCTTGGACGAGATTGAATTGGATCGTGAAGCCGCCCTGTGCCGGCACACGAACGAGTTCGTAAACGTAATGGCCGCCTGCCTTCGCCTCGACGGTGTCCGATCTGAGACCGCCGGAGGAGATGCCGAAGAAAATGTTTCCCCTTACGACGAAACTTAGAAAGAGCGGACCGGGTAGGCGTTGCCAACGCTCGGTAATTGGGAACATGGCGTTTCGGATATACACGATCTCATTTCCCGGCACGAGGCTTCCCTTTTTTCCGCCAACTAACCAACCTGCTGCGGCGCAGACGCACTGATTTGCGTCAGGTCCGCACCTGTTTGCACCTTTCCCCTTCGGAGGAGCGTTTGAAACGACGATGCTCCCGCTATCAAAGACACTGCCCGCGATCTGGTAATCACTAAGCTTTACTTGCAGTTCCACGGTCGCGAGATCGGAATCATTGCCGGTAAATGGAGTTGCGGGGCCCGTGGCAAACTTCACCTTGTCTGCTGCCCTGGCTACGCCTGTTTGAGAAAACGTGAGAACGAACAGGAAGCAAATGCAAACCAAGCTCTTACATGCCTTCGAGATCATACGAATCCTCATGACTTTCGAAGCAGGATTCTTCTTAGGGTTTCTTAAAATGAGGAGTGTAATTGCGGTTACTTCGCTTTGCAATGGAATTCCGTGAACCGGTTGACAATAGAAGTACCACGTACCAGAAAGATCACGCACCCTTGTTGGAAACCTCCCCGAATTACCCTTCTGCTCCTTTCGCCGGACTTGGCCGGTCTCGAGCTTTCTTAGGGTTTAAGGAGCACCCATGAGGCGTCCGCGTTTGCTACGGCTCAGGTACCTGTCTACAAGTTGGCGAATTGTTGTCATCGCACTTTTGGTTGTTTTGTCGGTGGTCCCTCTTGCCTCTGGACGGGAACCCAGGGGTGGCAAAGAAACAAAGAAGCAACAAAAGGTCGAGAACAGCTTCCCGGATGCAGTAGCCGAGGCTGATGCCAACTCGCCGCCTGCGAGCTATGCGAGCCTGTACGTCCTCCGACCTTAGAAGCTCGTCGCGCAGCTTGCTGTTGAACGATTCGCAGTAGCCGTTCTCCCAGGGAGAACCGGGTTTGATGTATGACGTCCTGGCGCCGGTCTGGCGGCAGGTTCCTTTCGAGTTTCTTGAGGAGGTTACCTCTTCTGTGTACCCGCCCCAGGGGAGCGACTCGGCCCAGCGTCCGCTTGCCAAAGCCACCAACTCTCAAGCCGGCCTGTAACGTTTTCCCACGCTGAGTCAGGAGATGCAGGGGCGGCTTTTCGAGCCCATTCGCTGAGTCGGTTGCACCGACCCTCTGGCATCTGGCCGCATGGCGCGAGAAACGAATTGCCTTCGAGCCGACGGACCCCTAAATAGAAACCGGCGGCCGGCGTTTTCGTTTGCCGTCTCTCACTTTCGGGAGGATTCAAAATGATGCAACATTCGTTCACTCGACTCCTGGGGCGCTGCTTCTGCATCGTTGCGCTCTTCGCGGCCTTCGCGGCCTCTTCGCACGCACAGGTTGCCTCTCATTCGGGCGATACTGGCTTCAATGTCGGCTGGAATAACGCCGGCTCGCTTCAAAGCAACGGCACCGTCAGCAGCACGGCATTCTCCTATGGGGGTTCTGCCGGGTACAACCTGTCGCAGAACATCGCAGTGCTGGGAGAATTCCAGTACATTCCCGAGGGCTCATACGATAATATTTCGGCCAACACTCAACTCTACGGCGGCCTCATGCGCTACTCCTTCGGTAGGGGCAAAGTAGCACCGTACGTCCTGGTTGGTGGTGGCGGTTCGCGGGGATCGCTTGGGACATCCGGCCTGAGCGTGAGCGTCAACGGAGGCTACGTTGGTCTCGGTGGCGGCGCGAGCATCTTCCTTGGGAAGAACTGGGGCATACGGCCAGAGGTCCGCTACAACGACGTATTCTTCAGCGCGGCAGGAACAACCGCTAACGCTAGGATGTATCAGGCAACGGGGGGTGTGTTCTTCCAGTTCGGCGGCAAAGGCAACAGCAAACCGTTCCATAACTGACGCTGTTGGCATGGGGGGGCGTAGCGGGCCCCTCCACGCCGACCTCTCGAGAAGGGCTCCCATCTCAGGCCGAAGGTCGACGGCCGCTTCCCGTTACTCATGACCCGAACTTCGCTGGATCCAATCCCACCCACGCAGCGACTTTTTCACCAAGTTATGGAACAGTTCCACACGCCGCATCCGAGACGGGCGGCGATATCGATCAGAAATTCATTCAAAATATTCTTTCGGTCGGTTCGGCCGCCAGAACTCTTCTCATCGACCTTCGCCGTTTCACATTCTCTGGATTGACACTGATCGAAAAACGAAACCGGAAGCATAACCTTAAAAAGTGGCGCGGGCCCCCTCAGGCAGGATCTGAGAACCAGCTTCTTTGCTTCGCAACACTCTTACTAAGATCTTCAAGATCAGATTCTGATCCGGTTGAATCAGGAAAACCCAGCAGAAGGTTACATGTGGCAGGCGTTTCTTGTGGCCAAGCGAGAGCGTGCATATGCGCTGCTCGACGCCGCCGCGGGCAATGGAGAAGCGACGCGCGCAGTTGCATCGCAGCCATTTGCGGCCCGGTATGAAGATGTCGAGCGCCAGCTGCGCACGCTTGAGGCATCCAGCGCGCTGTTCAGCAGTGGCTCCGGAGCGCGACCTCCCGCTGCAACCATTCCCCCAAAAGCGCGACCTGCAGCCGAAGCCCATTCAGATGAGTGTTTTAGGGTGAGCCATAGCGGCATATCCATGAAGGGTTGTCTTACCGATAAGCATCTCGTTGACATCGAGTTCGCGGACGCCAATAATCTTGCTCAAGCAGCTTTTCCAAAACCAGATTGTTTCCAGAATCACAAGCGAACCTTCCCAGGAGACCTGCCGTGTGGAGTGGTCATCGGTGGCTAAATAGGTCACGGTCAAACTCGGTCCCTGCGCATGGGCTATGCCTGGGCTTGGCTGCGGCGGCCGCATTGCTGTACCTGGTAACTGTCCCGGCCCTGGTCCGGGCATCGTCGTCGCGGACTGTTGGCGGTCAATGCATTGCAGCGGGGATCGAACCGGGACTCGTGGTGGAAGCCGTCGCAAAGAACTCCGAGGGTGAAAAAGTAGGTTTGGCGGATGGAGACATCCTTCTCGGCTGGACACGCGGCAACGCCAAAGGAGAGATTGACTCGCCCTTTGAGCTGACGGAGATTGAAAGCGAGCAGGAGCCATTGGGTCAGGTGACGCTGAAAGGCACGCGAAGTGGCCAGATCCAGACATGGGCAATGGGGCCAGATCAATGGGGCATTGAAACGCGTCCGGGCCTCCCGGCGCCACTGCTGGACTTCTACCGCGACGGTCAGAAAGTGGCGAAGGACGGCAAACTTGGCGAAGCGACAACCGCATGGCGTGCCGCGGCGAAAGAAAGTCAGAAGTATTCCTGTTCCTGGTTGAATGCATGGTTCCTTTTCCACGCAGCGGAGACGCTGAAAACGGCGCAAGAAGGGAAGGACGCGTTACCGCTGTACAGGGAAGCCGTCGATGTTGCGGCAAGAGCCCGCTCAGAAGTCAGAGTGCAGTTGATGCAGGCCCTGGCGTTGGCTTTCTATCGACAAAACGACTTCGCCAATAGCGAGAAGTCTCAGCGCGAAGCCCTGGCAACGCTGGCTGCGGCAGGGCATGAAACGCTCGCAACAGTAACAAGTCTGGCGGGCCTCGGACGGTTGGCGGACGCACGGGGAAACTTTGCACAGGCTCAGAGCTTTTTCGGCCACGCCCTGACAATCAGCCAGAGACTTGCACCGGACAGCCTAGCTGTGGCGCAGAGCCTGCACAGTATGGCTGCCGTGGCAGACGAACGCGGAGACCTGGATAATGCAGAGAAGTACGACCTCCAATCGATGTCCATTCGGGAGAAACTCGCGCCCGGCAGTCTTCCGGTCGCGTCTAGCTTGAACAACCTGGGCAACGTTGCCGCCGACCGGGGGGATTTGGACAAGGCAGAGAGCTACTACCGCAGCGCATTGGAAATTCGGCACAGATTGGCGCCGGATAGTGTCGTCGAAGTTCAAAGCCTCACTAGCCTCGGTAATATCGCGGACGATCGCGGGGATTTGAATGAGGCTGAGGGGTATTACAGTAAAGCTCTGGAGATGGGCAAAAGAATTGCGCCGGGCAGCCTCGGCGTAGCGGTAAGCCTGAATAACCTTGGCTTGATCGAGAACGCCGTTGGAAATCTCGTCGATGCTGAGGACCACTTCCGGCAGTCACTGAGAATACGAGAGGACTTAGCTCCCGGTGGCATGGAGGTTGCGGAGAGTCTCAACAACCTTGGCAATGTTGAGGACGACCGCGGGGACTTGCCGGCTGCGGAAGACTTCTACCGCAAAGCATTGGCCATCGAGAAGGAACGCGCGCCAGCCAGCGACCGTCCACCTACGACTCTTTTTAACCTTGGCGAGGATAACCTCCGTAGCGGCAACCTGAATCAGGCTGAGCAGAATTTCGGCCAATCGCTAGCGGCGTTTAAGAAGATGGCTCCAGATAGCCTTCAGGTTGCAATGGTTCTTGCAGGACTCGGCGAGGTAGCACGCATTCGAGGGGACCTTACCAAGGCTGGTGATCTGTTTCAGGAATCCCTGGACATCAACAAGAAAGTCGCACCCAACAGCCTGGACGTGGCAACCGGGCTCAATAATCTTGCTGAAGTTGCCCATGATCGGGGTGACCTGGCGAAAAGCCAGGATTACTATAACCAATCCCTCGACATCAGGCGCAAGTTTGCTCCGGAAAGCGCAGTCTATGCCGAGACGCTCGGCGCGCTGGCCGAAATCATGCGCGATCAGGGGCAAGCTGACCGAGCATCCCAGTTCTATGCACAGGCAATCGATGTCCTGGAAAGTCAGGTTGATCGCCTGGGAGGACTGAGCGATGTTCGCGCCGAATTCCGTGCCAAACATGTCGACTACTATTCGGAGTACTCCAACCTTCTGGAAGCGCAGGGCAAGACGGAACTTGCCTTCCAGGTTTTGGAGCGATCGAGAGCAAGGTCTCTGTTGGAGACGCTTGCGGAAGCTCACCTGGATGTTCGTAACGGAGCCGATCCTCGTCTGCTGGAACAGTTGCGGACGCTGCAAATCTCCCTGGCGGCCAAGTCAGGCAGAAGGATCGATTTACTTCAAGGGGAACACAACGAAGAGCGTCTAAGAAGCCTGAGCAAAGAGATCGACGAGACGCTTAGCCAATATAAGGATGTGGAAAGGCAGATTCGGACAAGCAGCCCGGCGTATGCCGCACTGACCCAGCCGCAACCTCTAACAGCCACTGAAGTCCAGCAGCAACTGCTGGATGCAAACACGGTGCTGCTGGAGTATTCGCTGGGCGAGAAACGCAGTCTGGTGTTCCTGGTAACTCCCAACTCGCTGGATGCCTTTGAATTGCCTAAACGCCCGCTCATAGAGAGCGCGGCCAAACGGGTTTATGATCTTCTGACATTCCGCAATCGTTCGGTCACTGGCGAGACATTCTTGCAGCGAAACGAACGCCTGGATAAGGCCGGCGCGGAGTATCGCAAAGCGGTCTCCGACTTGAGCCAGATGATCCTCGGTCCGGTCGCGTCTCGACTGGGAGAGAAACGGTTGCTGATCGTTGCCGACGGGGCTCTTCAATATGTGCCCTTCGCTATCTTGCCCGTCGCAGCTGGGAGCGGATCGGAAACCGCACCTTTGATCGCAGAGCATGAGATCGTGAATCTGCCTTCCGCATCGGTTCCAGCTCTATTGCGGCAACAGGAAAACGGCCGCCGGGTGGCGCCGAAAGAGGTTGCGGTCCTTGCCGATCCTGTCTTTGGCAATGATGATCCCAGGATTAAAGAAGCGGCAGGGATGCACCCGGTAAATGCTGCTCTTAACTCCGGCCGGTCGGCTCTCTCGCTTCCTCAACACTTGACTCGTTCCCTCGGCGATGTTGGCCTCTCTGGAAGATCCCTGCCACGCCTACTATTCTCGCGGCGGGAAGCGGACGCAATCATGGCGGTGACCGACCCAGGAATGGGTATGGAGGCGTTGGACTTTGCCGCAAGCCGCGAAATGGCCCTCAGCAATGATCTTGCCCAATATAGGATCGTGCACTTTGCTACACACGGGTTGCTGGATAACGAACACCCCGAACTGTCGGGACTGGTTTTTTCCCTGGTCAATCGGGAGGGCATGCCGCAGGAGGGATTTCTGGACCTGGAGGATGTGTATAATCTCAGGCTTTCGGCGGACCTGGTGGTCTTGAGCGCGTGCGAAACCGGTCTGGGCAAGCAGGTGAACGGGGAAGGTCTTTTTGGACTCACGCGTGGCTTCATGTATGCCGGAGCCAGCCGCGTGGTGGCCAGCCTGTGGCAGGTGGACGATGTAGCCACGGCAGAACTGATGGGACGGTTCTACCAGGCCATGCTGAAAGGAAGGGAGCGAGACACCGGTTTGCCACCAGCGGCAGCGCTCAGAAAGGCGCAAATGCAGATGCGCCAGCAAAAGCAATGGGCCGATCCGTACTATTGGGCAGCGTTTACGATGCAAGGAGAGTGGAAGTGACTCCTGACATTTCAAGCAATTTGGCGAGCTCCGAAATGCCCGAGGACGATCCGGCGATGCAAGGCACCAAGGCTCGGGAGCCAAATAATGAGCCAGGAACGGAGGCAATCAACCGATTGCTTGACGAACTGGATCCAGACCGGGATGCTGCATGGGGGAGGTACGGCAAACTCCACTCCAGGCTTACAAAGCTCTTTGAATGGCGCGGATGTTCACGATCCACCGATTACGCCGATGCGGTCCTGGATCGCTTGGCAAAGATGCTTCTTGAGGGGAAAGAGATACGGGATATTGCGCAATTCTGTGGTGGTGTTGCACGCAAGATGCTACTTGAGATTTCCAGGACTGAGCCCAAAACCCGCTCCATCGAGGATGATCCTGAGGGACACGAAGTCATACAAATCGTTGATAAATCAGCCTACATCGAAACAAAGATTGAGCAGGAACAATGGCTCGCCTGCCTGGACTCGTGCCTGGAGAAATTGGAGGGTGACGATCGCAGTCTCATCCTCCAGTTCTACAGTGCAGGCAATCACGGAAAGAGAGGCGACAAAGAGAATACAAACAAGGCTTTTCGAAAGCGCTTGGCGCAAGAATTTGAAATATCGCCAACAAATCTCCGTGTGCGTGCGTGCAGAATCAGGGCGCGGATCGAGAATTGTGTAAGAAACTGCACTGGGTATGCGCGGGAAGGCCCGGCTTCCAGTCCTGGGCGACTTAACTCTTGCGGGTGTTAGCCTTCGGTTTCTTGCCGGTCGACGCGTCGGCTTTGCTTGGACAGGTTTCTGTAACGTTTCTGACGGCGGCCGCAGATAGATACAGGGGGCAACCCGGTCGGCACGAAATAGCGCCGGCGTTGGTGGGGCGAGGGGTCCGAATTCGATGCGAAGTATGAAAGACGAAATCACGATGCGGCGGTACCTCCTGATGGATCTTCCCGAAAATAGGCGGGCGGAACTTGAGGGTGCGCTCCTGACGGATGAGGGGATGTTTGAGGAGATCGTCGCCGTTGAAAATGATCTAATCGACGCGTACGTTCGTGGAGAACTTGCCGAGGGCGACAAGCGGAAGTTCGAAACGGCGTATCTGGCATCTCCGGATCGTCGAACGCGGGTAGAGTTCGCGCGCGCGCTCAACCAGCGTTCTGGCACGGCACACCTTTCTTACGATCCACCAAAGGTCTCAACCTGGAAAAGGGTTCTGGCTGCTTTTTGGACCGAGATGACCGTCCCACACTGGGCTTTATCGGCAGCCGCGTTAACGCTGGTGGTATCCGGTTCTTGGCTGCTGCTGCAGAACTGGCGGCTCCACGGCGAGGTGGACCGCGCATCGATCGCGCAGATCGAGCTTCGCAATGAGAAAGCCGCTCTGAACAATCAGATTACTGACCTCATAGCAGCAAAGACCAATCATGCGAATGGGCATCCGGCCGGTGCAGGGACCGCGAATGTGATCACGGACAACGGAACCCCTATTTCGCTTACCCTTTTGCCCACCGGATTGCGAAGTGGCGGCCCGGCCCTACCCGTCCTTCGCCTGCCGCGTTTGCGGCTTGAGCTGATGCTGGAATCGGACAACTACCAAACCTACGAGGCTGAGTTACAGACTGTTGGCAGCGCGGTGGTTCTCAGGGTGGAGAATCTTCACGCACATCAGCAAGCTGGTCAAGCATCAATCTCCCTCAGTATTCCCTCTCAGGCGATTCATGCGGGGGATTACGTTGTTCAGCTGAAGGGCCGCAACGAGCAGGGCGTCCTGGAAGGCGTGCAGTCCTATAGCTTCCGCGTCGCGGAAAAGTAGCCACGCGCCTCGCATCGGCCAGCTTCCGGTTTAACCACCTCCATTCTTTGTGACTCCTCCACGCCAAAGCAGATTTCGACTCCGTCTTTCCGTTAGATCGGAATGCGCAGTGAGGTCCCCTGACGAATAAGCTGCTCTGAGCCACTTCCTGCCGCCGGCTTCCATGCCAACCCAAGCCATATCGTCCTTCAGGAGAGTTCGCTCAATGCGAACCTCCAGTGCCCCAGAAAGACCTCGATTGATCATCCTTTTGCGAATGCCTGTAACGTTTTTGAACCCCACGCCAGTAGTGAGTGTAGACCGGGAGATGGGCTGGTCGAGAGTCGGGTTCGGGGCTGCGACAGGGCGTCGCTCTTCGGGCATCACGGAAATCGGGTGGGGGGCACCTACCACTCACATCAGGGAGAAATGGAGGATCGTAATGTTCAACCCAGTGATCTTTGTCGCGATATTGATTCAGAGCATGATCTCACGCGGAAACAGGACCGCCGGCGCTGTTGCCGGCTATGTGATTACAACCGGAATCCTGCTGTGGGGATTCTCACTCTATGCCGACGGCGGCCAGGTCGCCTTCTTCGGCGTGCCTTTGTCGCAGGGTGTGTTTATATTCCTGTGCCTCGTCTGGTACGGCTTTGACACCAAGAGGCTTCTTGAGGTCAATGGCGCTTCCGTGCAATCCGTTGCTACTCCACAAAGCCAATCGGAGAACGACGCTGCCTTGGCCAACCCGCTAGTCCGCGATGCCTGGGCTTCCACCTGGAAGGCGTGGCGGGCAGGAATGTATACCGCTTCGGCGAGAGAGACCGCGGAGAAACAGTCAGAAGATGAGTTTATCAATTTTCACGTGCGCAAGTACGGTCGCCTGGTCGCAACCGTCTCCGCTCAACGTCCTTTTGAGCTAGGCGAGTTCCTTGTCTGCGTTTCTCAACGTGAAAACTTCGCCCTGACAGACAGAACTCTTTATCTGTTCGGCAAGGAGAACCCTCTCCCCAACCGGGCGGACGTCATCCGGCTCCACGACATCGAGGAGTATCGCTTCAAAGCGCAAGGTCAAGGACGAGTCATCGTGAAACTCCGCTCGGGTGAGGTCATTGAACGGCGGATGAGCAGTGCGCCGAAGGAAGACCTTATGAACGAGTTCTGCAAGTCTGCGCGGGCGGCAAGCAATGAAAACCGCTTCCTGGATAGTCAGTCGGCTACGCCCGTACAGTTCCCCGATGGCCTGCCCGCAATCTCATGATCGGATGAGTGCTTCGCGTGCGTCATCTGGTGTGCGTGCTCTGGTTTGGGTATTGAGGCAACCAATTGCGGAGTAACTGGATTGGGTTTCCGAGATAGTGGCGCCGTCTTCTCCTTTCAACAATGGGGAGGACGGCGACTGACTCGGGCGGCCGCTGCGATGAACTTCCACAAATCCCTCGGAGCTTTTTGGTGCGATCTTCTGCACCGCCTGATGCGCATCTGGAGTTGGAAATCGCCGATACAAGGGCTGCTCGCCCTCAAAACCCAGTCTGCGAATGCCTGAAAGAGACTTTTTCAGGATCAACTGGCTCAATCGGCGAATCTCACGTTGACATGGGAAGCCGGCGCCGTTTAGGCTCACAGCCACGCTCCCTCGGAACCTGAATCTGCGTTGCCCTGTGGCCTGCTTTCCTCATAGGAGCTTCTGTGTCTTTGTTTTCTGTCCTTCTAACGATCTGGGCTGCGAAGACCCTCCGGAGTCGGGCCGCGCCAATGAGAGCGTGGCACACGGGGTCGTGTCCGCCAATGACGCGCTGCTGAACAGCAGTGTGCGTTGAGGGTTTGTTTGCTGTGTGTGCAGTTTTGGGCCAAGTTGTATTTCCCAAATGAATTCTTGTCAAACCTGCAAGAGGTGCCCTGTGATGAATTGCGAGAGCCGTTTCCGCTCGCCCTTCTGTGTTTTCGCCGGTCTTCGCGCCGGCTTGGACTTTCTGAGTCCATATCGCGCGAGAAGACAATCTGTTTTTGGCCGGTTCTCTGCTTTTGCATGGGGCAAACCCGGGCACCGCAAAGGAAACTGTGGCGCTGTCCGCCGTGCCGCAGGCGCATCAAGCGGGATAGTTCTCCATCGCCTAACTACCCATTCACTGTGCTTCCGTTTTCCACTTGGAGCGATCGCGGTAGTTTTCGCCTCGTTGGCTATCCTGCTTTCTTTCCCGAAATGCCTTGCACAGGCGGCAACACCAATATTCTCGCCGGCCCCTGGCCTATACACGACACCGGAGATGGTGACAATCTCAGACGCGACGCCGGGAGCGACCATTTATTACACTGTTTACGGGAATGCTGTAACTACTAACTCCACCCAATATACGGGCCCCATTTCCGTTGCATTCTCTACCACGGTCAAGGCCATCGCAGTTGCGCCCGGATACAGCCAGAGCGCGGAGGCGGACGCAACATACATCATTTCCTCCACCGGTCCAGGACCGGTAATCACCGCTGTGAGCCCGGTCCTCCCACAGCCGACTCAGACGATTACAATCACTGGCACAGGTTTCGGGACGCAGAGCCCCTATGACGGTAACTCGGGCTTCATAGAAGTCATCGACGAGAGTGGCGTGACCTGGAGTGCGGGCTGGGTCAATCCTGGAATAGGTGTCTACGACGACGTGACTCTAGCAGTTCAATCATGGACGGACAGCCAGATCGTTTTGGCCGGCTTCACAGGCTCCTACGGAGCTAACGGTTGGGTGTTGGACCCATGTGATCAGCTTGTTTTTCAGGTCTGGAATCCTCAATCTGGGGAGGGCCCTGGAACCTGGTTCACAACAGTAACCGCGGCTGGCGGATCGAGTTGCACTGAGGTCCCTGCAGCAACGCCAACTTTCGCGCCCAGCCCGGGTACCTACACCTCGACACAGCAGGTATCGATCTCAGATTCAACTCCGGGGACTTCCATTTACTACACCACGGACGGAAGTGCGCCTCTGATATCATCCACGAATTACAACGGGGCCATCACGGTATCCTCCAGTGAGACCATTACTGCCATGGCGTTAGCGCCGGGCTATTTGCAGTCTCTGGCAGCCGTTGGGACGTATATCATCAGTTCCTTAACGACTCCAACAATCAACTGGCCCGCGCCGGCGCCAATTACATTTGGCACCCCCCTCAGCGCGACGCAACTCGATGCCACTGCCTCTGTGGCAGGCACCTTTGCGTATTCCCCTTCCACCGGCACGGTGCTTCCGCCAGGCACACAGACCCTGAAGGTCAACTTCACCCCTCAGGACACCACCGACTACACAACTGCAGTCGACTCGGTACAGATCACAGTCAATCAGGCCACGCCGGCCATCTCCTGGTCTACGCCGGCTGCCATCACTTACGGCACAGCTCTGAGCGCCGAGCAACTGGACGCGACGTTCTCCGTACCGGGGAACTGCGTATACAACCCTGTCAAGGGGACGGTTCTGGCGGCAGGTGTGCACACGCTCTCCGTCAAGTGCACTCCCACCGACTCCACAGACTACGCGACGGAGAGCAGCACGGTTTTGCTGACGGTGAACCCCGCGGTTCTTGTGGTCACGGCCAGCAATCAGACCATGCCATACGGCGGTCCCCTACCCAGCTTTTCAGACAGCATAACCGGTTTTGTGAATGGCGACACATCGAGCTCAGTTGATGGCACGGCAACAATGACCACAACGGCAACCGCCCGTTCGCCGGTGGGCAGCTACCCAATCACCTTCTCAGTCGAGAACTTGACGGCGACCAACTACGTCTTCAAGTACATCAACGGATCCTTGACGGTCATTCATGCCACACCGGTAATCTCTTGGCCCACACCGGTGTCCATCCCCGTAGGCACTCCCCTTTCCGCCACTCAGTTGGACTGCACTTCGAACGTACCCGGAACATTCAGCTACAATCCCCCCTCGGGAACGGTCCTTAAAGTCGGAACCTACACACTTCAATGCACTCTGACCCCCAACGATTCTGTGGACTATACCACCGCCACTGCAACAGTCTCGATTTCGGTGGCCGATTTCAGCATTTCGGCCGGTCCGAGCTCTCAATCGGTGTACACCGGCGAAGCCGCAATCTATACATTGACGCTCACCAGCCAAACTGGTTTCAACCTCCCAGTCTCCCTCTCTTGCCAGAACCTGCCGGCCAACACAACCTGCGCTTTTAATCCTGCGGCAGTAAACGGAGGCGATGGAACAGTGCAGGTGGTGGTGCAAACTTCGGCTCCCAGTCCACCCACATCCGCTGCTTCGACTTTCGCATCGCCTCTGCGGAGATACGGCCCCGCGGTTTTTGCTGGCATTCTGTTGCTATTCCTTCCCAAACGACTGCGCCGCAATCGCCGCATCTGGATGGGATGTCTGATCATCGGGACACTGTTCACACTGTCGTTCTTTACGAACGGATGCTCGGGGCCAAGAAGACTCGCCGGAGGCACTCCGGTAGGCACGCACACCATTACTATGGCTGGGACCATGACAAATAACTCACAGACTCTGACCCACACAGCCTCTGTGACCTTAAATGTCAAATCGTTGTTCTAACAGTCACCATTTGCGATTGCGGGGAACGTCATGGCATTGATTAGGAAACCGGCGCGGTGGACCCTTGTTGGTATTCTGCTTGCGGCAGCGCTTTGCATTGCCCCAACGCTAATTCAGGCTCAGGCGGTCGACTCCGCAATAGGCCCGGGCGGCGGACTCTGGGTGGGAGGCCAATACTCGTCTTTCGTCGCCAGCTTTCCATATCAGAGCAACGATAGGCTGACAGGAATTGGAGCTTTCATCGACTATCACTTCCAGGGTCGACTTGGGATTGAAGCCGAATCTCACTTCCTCCCATTCAATGGTTTCCACGGCGAAAGCGAGGCCAATTACTTGGGAGGGTTGCAGTATCGAGTGGGTAGGATCGACAAATTCTATCCGTTTGCACAGTTCTTGACCGGGATCGGCCATATTAATTTTCCATTCGAGGTTGGCAGCGGCAATTATCTTGTACTCGCCCCCGGGGCAGGGGCCATGTACCGCCTCTCGTACCATTGGGCAATTCGCAGCGAATTTGAATACCAGTATTGGGATGGATCGCCGAACTACTCCAATGAACCATCGCACACATTCAGCCCATTCGGATTCCGAGTTGGCGTGGGATATCGCTTCAGCCATTAGAGGTCTATCGCCGGTTCCGATCACGTACGGTCGCTTGAATGAGTTGCCGATTCGGAAGCATTGCTTTCCGTTGTTCTGTGAATCAAGGGGAAGCTGATTCAGGTTCCCGCTGGACCCAGGTTGGTTCAGAATGTAACGAATTGATCGTCCGCAGCAGTACCTAGTGAGGGCTCGAATATGAGAATTGCTTCAGTGATCCTGGGCTTTGTGTGCTCGATTGCGGCCGCGCAGACGAATCAATGGACTTGGATGGGCGGGAGCAGCGCAATGAGTCAAACTATATATGGGTTCGGCCAGTCCGGGGTGTATGGCACGTTAGGGGTGTCTGCTGCAGGGAACATTCCCGGAGGCCGTTATGGCGCCTCGACGTGGACTGATAGCAGCGGCAATCTCTGGCTCTTCGGGGGCCAGGGCTTCGATTCTCGCGGCTATGTCGGCGAGATAAACGACCTTTGGGAGTTCAATCCCTCCACGAACGAATGGACTTGGGTGGGTGGAAGCAACACGAACGAAAGCTTAGCCCAGTACGGAGTCTACGGCACGTCGGGTGTTTTTGCCGCCGGAAACATCCCCGGAGCCCGCCTTTTAGGTACGAGCTGGACCGATAGCAGCGGCCATCTCTGGCTCTTCGGGGGCACGGGCTTCGATATGAACGGAGTTTTCGGATCGCTCAACGACCTGTGGGAGTACAATCTCTCCACTAATGAATGGGCGTGGAAGGGGGGTAGCACCACTGTGGCCTGCAGTGGTTGCGGCCAGTCCGGAGAGTACGGAACTTTGGGAACTCCTGGCGCCGGAAGCACCCCTGGGGGCCGAGATGGCGCGAACAGCTGGACCGATAGCAGCGGCAACCTCTGGCTCTTCGGGGGCGAAGGCTACGATGCCGGAGGCACCCAAGGCTTTCTGAATGATCTTTGGAAGTACAATCCCTCCAAGAACGAATGGACGTGGATCGGCGGTAGCAGCACAGTAGGCAGCAACTGCGATTTAACACTCGACATTTGTGGCCGGCAAGGCGCGTACGGCACATTGGGAACGCCTGCCGCTGAAAACATGCCTGGAGGCCGCTGGTTAGATACAAGTTGGACCGACAGTAGCGGTGATTTCTGGCTCCTTGGTGGCTGGGCATTCGATGCCAACGGCAAAGATGGCTACCTTAACGACCTTTGGGAGTTCAATCCCTCCACGAACGAATGGGCTTGGAAGGGCGGAAGCAGCACAATCGGCAGCAACAACGGCCAGTCCGGAGCGTACGGCACGGTGGGAACATTCTCAGCAGGTAACATCCCTGGCAGCCGAGAGAAAGCTTCAAGTTGGACCGATAGCAGCGGCAACCTCTGGCTCTTTGCGGGCGTCGGCCTTGATGGGAGCGGCACGAGTGGTTATCTCAACGACCTCTGGGAGTTCAATCCTTTCACTAACGAATGGGCATGGATGGGCGGAAGCAACACGATCATCGAAATGCCGGATGGAAACTATAGCCAGCCCGGAGAGTACGGGACTTTGGGAGCGCCTGCTGCTGCCAACGTTCCAGGAGGTCGTTTCAGGGCCGGGAGTTGGACCGATAGCAGCGGCAACTTCTGGCTCTTTGGTGGCAGTGGCTACGATGCCAAGAGTAGAGAGGGCTGGCTCAACGACTTGTGGAAATATCAGCTCTCGACAAGCTCATTATCGGCGGCAGCGACGCCGACGTTCTCGCCAGTAGCCGGAATTTACACCTCTGCGCAGTCGGTGACGATCTTGGATGCGATATCCGGGGCGAAGATCTACTACACCACCAACGGAACCACGCCGACAACCGGATCCACGGTCTACTCCAGTTCCAGCCCCATCGCGGTTTCCTCGACAGAGACCATCGAGGCCATCGCCGCGGCCGGTGGGTATAGTAACAGCGCGATAGCCTCTGCGACATACACGATTACGGCGCCGAGCTTCACGCTGTCCGCATCGCCGACAAGCGTTTCTGTGGCCCAAGGAAGCAGCGGGACCAGCACTATCACCGTGACAGCCGTTGGAGGCTTCTCCGGCAACGTAACTCTTGCTGCAAGCGGCCTGCCCGGTGGAGTTACAGCTTCTTTCGCCGCTGGATCGGCAGTGGGAACACAAGTGCTTACACTCGCAGCTAGCACTTCGTCTGTGGTCATGTCGAGTCCCGCGACGGTCACCATAGCAGTTGTTTAAAGTGAACAACAAGAAGAAG
>CAWBIG010000080.1:0-17910 GCA_963788435.1 uncultured Acidobacteriota bacterium
CATCGCGGGAGAAGACGAACTGGTAGCGGTAGCCTTTGGCGGCGAGTACACGGGCCATATTCTCGTTGGCCAGGACCCAGTCGTGCATTCCGTCGCGCATGAGGTTGGGAATGTACAGATCGCGGTCCCCCACTTCGAGCCAGATGCGGATCGGCTTGCGTGGACTGCCGGGGATCAGCCGCTCATGAAACTCCCATGCCCCGTGAGGAGTGCGATCGCTGTGCGGCCATTGCTGGTTGATGTAGGTGCCGGAATAAGTGAGCACGCGGTGGTACCACCCGGGGTGATACCAGGCCATGGCGAAGCGCGCAGGAGCCGCCGGAGCTGCCGCCCATGGTGGCGCGGCCGTCGGGATCGTGGGTGAGGCGGACGTGCGCCTCGCGCTCCACGCGCGGCAGAACCTCCTTCTGGACAAACTCGGCGTAGCGGCCCGACATGGTGTCATACTCCAGGCCGCGCTCGCTGCCCTGCGCGTCGCCGCTCCCGTTGGCAATGGAAATGGCGACGATGGGCGGGAGCTTACCTTCGGCAATGAGATTGTCGAGCACAGTGAAGAGCAGGCGATCGGGGCCATCGGCGCCGACGATGAACGGCGCGCGTGTGCCGGGAATATACTGCGACGGGACGTAGACGGCCACCTTGCGCGTGTACGGCGCCGGATGGCTGGTGGTCACAATCAGGCGGGTGGGGTCTTTGGGATCGGCCGTGCCGAAGGTTCCCTTATCGCGGGCGATCCCGGGATAGATCCTGCTCTCGGAGGAGAGCATGGTGAACTCCACGATTCTGCCGTGCGGCACATCGCCGTGCGGGATAGATTGAGGCGCGGGCGTGTGGGTGGGGCCGATCGCGAAGTTGCCGTCGGCGTCTGCCGGCGGAACGGCGCCGTCTGCAAGGTCCGTCGCCGCGGGATATCCGGGCGCGTGCGGATCGCGCGTGGGCGGGGTGGGCCGCTGGGCATCCGCAGACGTAGGAAACAGGAAGGCAAGGGCCAAAAAGGGCAGGGAAGCGGCGAAGAAGCGCATAGGGCCATTGTGCACCATAACTTCTCATGAGCTCATGGTGCGGGTAACGCCTTCTTCATTCCTCCTTGCCGATAAGACGCGAAAACAGTCCTCGCTTCCGCTGCTTCGCGGTCGACAGCGGCCTTTGGCCAAGGCGGCAACTGCTTGCCAAAAAACACAGCGCGGGGATTGTGGAAGCAAAGCCGGTCGGCCGTAGCCTGGCCGAAATCCCTATAAAGCAAGTCGTACGCCCTGCGCATGGAAGGAGGACGCCAGGCCATCGCATGAGCATCGCTCGCGATCAGATGCACCCGGCGGCTGCGAAGAAGCTCCATTGCCGTTGATTCCGGCTTCCGGCCAAAGTCTCCACAAAGCGCTCCCGCCGTGATCTGCAGCAGGCATCCGAATCCTATCCATTCATCCAGCCGCCGCGAATCCGCCGTGAGCACACGATTGCGCTCGGGGTGGGTGATCACCGGAATAATGCCGATTTTGATCAAGCGAAGGAGGATATCCGGTATGGAACGAGCAATAACGAATTCACTGAATTCAACGAGAAGGTACTGCTGGCCGTTTATGGTATAGCGGCCCGGGTGGCGCTCAAGATCGGCAATGTTGTCGTAGGAAAGATGGAAGTCACAGCCGAGAGCCAGCGCGAGGCGTCCCTCAAAATGTCTCTGGATTGTGTCCAGCCGCTCCTGATTGATCTCCGGCTGGAAGGGAAAACGAGGATTGGCGTGGGGCGTGGCGACAATATGCGTAACCCCTTCCGCAACGGACGCTTCGCCCAGCGCGATGGAATCGCCGATGGTTTTCGGTCCATCGTCCACACCAAAAAGCAGGTGATAGTGCACGTCGAACACGCCGGTCTGCTTTCCCCTATTCCTGGTCCACGCCGGACCGAACCTGAAACTGCATTGACGGCTATCGAGAGCCCGAGTCCATAACCCCCCGGAGGAGGATAAGCCAGAAGCAGCTTAAAGTCTTGCACTCATGATACTGCGCGCAAACTGGCGGCTGTTATTTCACGCGATTGGCACTACTCTTAAAGGAGCGCTAGCGCTGTGGCGATCCTGGCGAGAAGACAGCCAATGTGACCCTGCGCGGAGGTTTGCCCATGCCTCACCCAGCAAGTTCAGTTGCCGGATGATGTGGCCACTGCGTTTCCGGCAGCCAAATCAGGCGACGCAGCCCAACCGCGCCAGGCCCTTGCCGGCCAGTTCGGCCAGCGCTCGCGCCAGTGTCCTCGAGCCGTTCAGCGATTCAGGCCTTTCCAGCCGGATTCCCTTGGCCCGCGCGTATTCCCGGAAGGCGATGTCGACGTCATAGAGAATCTCCACGTGATCGCAGAGGAAGCCAATCGGCTGAAGCACGAGCGCCTTCACGCCGCGCTCCGCCAGCCGGTCCAGCGTTTCTTCCACGCTTGGTCCTAGCCACGGCCCGCCGCTCGCGCCCTGGCTTTGAAAGGCAAAATGCCACTCCGGAATTTCGGGAACACTGGCGGCCACTAGTTCCGCGGTGTGGCGCGCCTCTTCGGCGTAGGGATCTGCGCCCTCGCCCGGCCACAGCTTCGGGCCGCTCTCTGGAGTTTCCGGTGGCTGAACCGTGCGCACCGGCACACTGTGCGCCGTAAACAGCACCGGCACAGGATGCCCAACTTCCTCCGTCAGCCTGCGCAGCGCCGGCCGCAGCCGCTCCGCGAATGCCTCGATCAGCAACGGATGCCGAGCCCACGCATCGGTAAAGTCCACGCGCAGCCCGCGCGCCTCCGCCGTCACCGCCCTCCGGTAAAGGCCCACAGAGGTGCGCGAGTTCTGCGGCGCAAGGCAGATCGCCGCCGCCTCCTCCACCCCATCCGCCCGCATCTGGTTGACCACGTCTGGAATGTACGGCCGCCAATTGCGCATGCCCACGTAGACGCGCACCGGAACCTCGTTCGCGGCTAGCTCCGTCTCGGTCAGCCGCGCCTGCTCCATGGTCAGCTCGGTCAGCGGACTGCGCCCAATCAGCGAGTAGCGATGTTGAATTTCCTCCACCACCTGCTGCAGCATCGGCCGCCCGCTCACCACGTTGCGCAGGTACTCGGGAATCTGCTCCACCGTCTCCGGCGTCCCATGCGCCAGCAGCAGCACTGCTTGCTTTGCCATCCAACCTCCGTTGAAGTTGTGTGTCCCTATCTCTTCAGCGGCAAGGCCATGAGAAACAGCACCGCCAGCAGAGGACTCGCGACAAGGGAAAACACAAACCAGAATACCGGTTTCTCACCACGCCGCTGAGCCACCCAGGCAAGAACCGCAGCCATGGTGATCCACCATGCCACAAGGAAAATGCCTCCTGGTCCTGGGTTCAACATCATGTGCCCTCACTTCCTCGCTGAATCAGCGAAACATTCTTTCACTCCGTGAGTCCTTGTTTTTTTCGTCCCCTGTCTCATACCTTGTTCCGTGCTTTTCTGATCCCTAATCCCTGCTCCCTGCTTCCCTGTATTCCCGCACCATCTTGACCACCGCCTGCACATTCTCCACCGGCGTTCCCGGCACAATCCCGTGCCCCAGGTTGAAGATGTGCCCGGGGCGCCCCGCCGCCGCGCGCAGAACTTCCTTCACCCGCTGCTCCAAGATCTCCACCGGCGCAAACAGCGTGATCGGGTCCAGGTTTCCCTGCACCGCATGCGCATACCCCACCGCCCGCCAGCCTTCATCCAGCTGTTCGTGCCAGTCCAGGCCGATCACGTCCGCGCCCGTCGCCGCCATATCGCCCAGCAGCCCTGCCGTCTCCACGCCAAAGTAAATCACCGGCACGCCCATCGCCTGCACCGCGCGCACCAGCCGCTTTGAAGCCTCAAACGCATAATCGCGATAATCGCTGAGCCCGAGCGATCCCACCCAGCTATCGAAAATCTGGATCACGTCCGCGCCCGCCTGCACCTGCTGCCGGCAGTAAGCCGTCAGCACCGTCACAATCTTGTCCAGCAGCGTCCGCCAGCTCGACGGGTCCCGATACATCAGCTTCTTTGTCTCGATGTAGTTCCGTGACCCTCCGCCCTCGATCATGTAGGAGGCCAGCGTGTACGGCGCGCCGCAAAACCCGATAATCCCCAACCGGTCCTTGAAATGTGTGGCCACTTTCTGGATAGCCCGCGCCACGTATTCCAACTCGTCCGCGCGGTCCGTCTTCAGCGCCTTCACGTCCTCTGCCGTGCGCACCGGCCGATGCACCACCGGTCCCTCGCCAGCCTGAAACTCAAAGTCCAGTCCCATCGGCTCAAGCGGCAGCAGCAGGTCGGCAAAAATGATCGCCGCATCCACGCCCAGCTTTTCCGCCGCGGTAATCGTCACTTCGGCGGCAATCTGCCGGCTGCTTGCAGATCTCCACCAGGGTGTGGTGCTTGCGAACTTCGCGGTACTCCTGCATGTAGCGCCCGGCCTGGCGCAAGAACCAGACAGGCGTCCGGTCCACCGGCTTGCGCAGACACGCCCGCACAAACCGGCTGCCGTCCAGAATCGTCTCCCCGGGGAACGTCTCTCCGCCGGCATTCTTGTTGGCTGTCTTTTCCATACAGGGTCGATTTTAATGGGCCGACTCCGCCTCGCGCCCCGTCGCCCAAACAGGAGTGCTTTTCGTCACTCGCGCTTCCGTCGCAGACCCGGAGAACAAATCTCTCGTCAGCAGCGACCCCGCCATCGTACGATTCTCCCCATCATGGAAAGACCCTTGAACGTCCTCGCCGCCATCGGCCTCGCCCTCGGCGGCATATTCGGCATGTTTGGCTCCATGGTCAGCCAGCAGAACCTGCGTTCCGCCGCATGGGGCCTCGACGGCACCGCCATGGTTGTCGCCGCCTCCCTGCTCGCCATCCTCTTCTTCAGGAAGGGCCGCGACGGCGTCGCCGCTGGCTTCCTCGTCTACGCCATCGGCGAAGCCGTCATGCTCAGTGCAACCTCCGGCTCGCTTGAAGCCAGCGTTCCCGCCTTCGCCGCCGGCACCGCCCTGTGGTCCGCCGGGCTTTTTTTCATCAGCGTCCCTCGTGAATTCGCCCTCTGGACCCGCGCCGCAGGCCTCATCTCCGCGATCCTCTTCGCCATCGTCGCCGGCAGAATCTTTTCAGGCACGCCGCTGACCCCCATCGCCCGTCCGCTCCCTTACTTCGCCTACCCGTTCCTCGTTCTCACCTTCATCGGCTGGATCTGGAACCTGCTGCGAGCCGAACAGCCATAGACCAATCGCCCGCATTCCAGGGCGTCATCCCGAGTGCGATTGAGGATCCGCAGTTGCTTTACGGCCTCAGTCCGGCCTTCGCGCACCCTGAACCGCTGTACAAACCTCACATTTCCCTAAAAAAATGATTGCCAGGAGTGCCCGAAACCCGGCATATTGATTGGCTACGGAGGTCAATCCATGCAAGCAAAACAGTCCCTCTGGCTGGTGGTGATCTGTGCGCCTCTCCTGGCTGCGGCGCAAGCGGGCCCGTTTGATGGCACCTGGACGACGTCGATGGCCTGCGACGCCAGTGAGCACATGCCCGCCTACAAGTGGACCTTCCTCAGCAACATCGCCAACAGCGCCTTCCACGCCCAGCATGGCGAAGAAGGGGGCCCCGGCTACCTCGTCATTGACGGCCCCATCAAAAGCGACGGCAGCGCCAAACTGCATGCCAAGGGAACCGTGCAGCGCTTCAAGGCAGGTATCGTTACCCAGTTGAAGGGCAACAAATACGACTACAACATCGAGGCCAAGTTCACTGAAACGTCGGGAACGGGAAAGCGCGACGAGGGCGCGGGAATCCTGGGCCGCCCCTGCTCATTTGAGTTCACAAAACAGACCGGCACGCCTGCAGCGCCTCCCGCAACCCCGCCTGCGCAATAGGAGCAACCCGGATCGGCGCGAACTGGCACAAGCCGCCTTCGCGCCCCGGAGCTGCGTCTTCCCCCCACCCGCCTCGTCCCCTCCACAGAACATCCATCCGTCCCTTAGCGCGCGCTCAAACTACTCCCGCGCCCCCGGACTATGATGCCAGTGACGAGGTGATACCCAGTGAACATGCAATCCACCGTCTACCGAATCCTTCCGTGCACCTTCGCCGCGGCTGCTTTTTTCGCAGCCGCGCCCACGGCCTCAGCCCAGTTTCCCGGCCAGCAACCGCCGCCCCATTACGCATGGTCTGACCAGAGCCTCTCGCCCGACCAGCGCGCCGACATGGTCCTCAAGGAGATGACCATCGACGATAAAATCTCCCTTCTGCACGGTCAGGGCTTCTCCTTCGGCCAGCGAGGCGCCCGCCCCACCGAGTCGAACGGCGGCGCAGGCTTCACGCCCTCCATCACCCGTCTCGGCATTCCCGCCATCCAGATGGCCGACTCCGCATACGGGGTCACCCGCGGCGCGTTCATGGGCCGCTACTCCACCGCGCTGCCCAACAATCTCGGTGCGGCCTCCAGCTGGGATCCGCAAGCGGCCTTCGAGTACGGCCAGCTCATCGGCCGCGAGCTCCGCGACCAGGGCTACTCCATGACCCTCGGCGGCGGCGTCAACCTGCCCCGTGAGCCTCGCAACGGCCGCACCTTCGAGTACCAGGGCGAGGACCCGCTGCTCGCCGGCACCATGGACGGAAACGTCGAAAAAGGCGTCCAGTCAGAGCACATCATCGGCGACCTGAAGCATTACGCCATCAACGACCAGGAGAGCGGCCGCAACGCCGTCAACGCCAACATCAGCGCCCGCGCCATGCGCGAAACCGACCTGCTTGCGTTCCAGATCGCCCTCGACATCAGCGATGCCGGCGGCGTCATGTGCTCCTACAACCGCGTCAACGGCGACTTCGCATGCGAGAACAACTACCTGCTCAACGACGTCCTCAAGCGCGACTGGCATTTCAAAGGATTCGTGCTTTCTGACTGGGGCGGAACCCACTCCACCGCCAAGGCCTCGCATAACGGCCTCGACATGGAGCAGCCCGGCTCAACCTTCTTCGGCGATGCCCTCAAAGCTGCCGTCGCGAGCGGTGAAGTCTCCCAGGCCGAGCTAGATGAGCACGTTCACCGGATCCTGCGGACCATCTTCGCCACCGGCCTCTTTGACAATCCTGTAGAGCGCCAGGTTCCCGACGTCGGAGGCGGCATGAAGATCGCCGAGCAAACGGCGGACAAGAGCATTGTTCTGCTCAAAAATGAGCGCCACGTTCTCCCCCTCGGCCCTGGGGTCCGCTCCATCGTCCTCATCGGCGGCCATGCCGATAAGGGCGTTCTCACCGGCGG
This sequence comes from uncultured Acidobacteriota bacterium, assembly GCA_963788435.1. GTDB lineage: Bacteria > Acidobacteriota > Terriglobia > Terriglobales > Acidobacteriaceae > Telmatobacter. Next base: position 7,256 of record CAWBIG010000080.1, read on the forward strand.
CGGCTCCGCGCAAGTCAACCCGCCCGGCGGCAACGCTGTTCCTCCGCCTCCCCCCACCCCGGGCCAGATGTTCTTCCAGCGCGAGGAATGGCTGCCCGACGCCCCCCTAGCCGCATTCAAAGCCCGCTTCGGCGACAGCAAAGTTTCCTATGTCTCCGGTGATGACCCGGCCGCCGCTGCAGCAGCCGCCAAATCCGCTGACGCCGTCTTTGTTTTCGGATACCAGTGGGAATCCGAGGGCATGGACCTCAAAACCCTCTCCCTCTCCGACGACCAGAACAAACTCATCGACGCCGTCGCTGCCGCCAATCCCAAAACCGTTGTCGTGCTTGAAACCGGCAGCCCGGCTCTCATGCCCTGGGTCGATAAAGTCTCCGGCATCATCGAGGCTTGGTATCCCGGCATCCGCGGCTCCGAAGCTCTCGCCAAAATCGTCGCCGGCGACGTAAACCCCACCGGCAAGCTCGCCATCACCTTCCCGAAAAGTGACGCCGATCTGCCCACCCCACCCTCGTCCTGCCGCCGCCGGAGTCGCAGCCCCACCGCCCCGCGCCCGGCCAGAACATCTCCGACTTCATGGCCCAGATGCAGAAGGGACTGCCCGCCTTCCAGACCACTTACGATGAAGGCCTCAAGGTGGGCTACAAATGGTATGACGCCGAGAAGAAGGCCCCGCTGTTCCCCTTCGGCTTCGGGCTGTCGTACACCACCTACGCCTACGCCAGCCTCACCGTGGATAAAACCTCTGACGGCCTCTCCGTCTCCTTCACCGTCAAGAACACCGGTCGCCGTGCCGGCACTGAAATCGCCCAGGTTTACACGTCATTTCCTGACGCCGCCGGCGAGCCGCCCAAGCGCCTCATCGGCTGGACCCGGATCGAACTCGGCCCTGGCGAAGCCAAAACCGTCACCGTCCCAGTCAAGCAGGATCACCTAACCGTCTATGACGAAACCTCCGATTCCTGGAAAGTGGTCCCCGGCAGTTACAACGTCATGGTAGGCACTTCTTCCCGCGACCTGCCCCTGACCAAGCCGGTCACCATGGAATAAGTCAGCTTTACCAAATCAGCCTCACCAACACATCGCCCCCGGCCCAAACCGGGGGCTTTGCATTTATGCTCGCCGATACAGAAGACGAAGAGAGCCCGCCATTCATGCGGCCGAGGGCGCCTGGTTTGCCGGCGACACCATGGTTCTCGGAGAATTGGATCCGGCGGAAACGATGGTCATGAGCGGTGGCGCGAGAGAGTGGAAAAATCAGGCATAGCTCACCTCCTTCGCTATCAGAAAGTCCAGTTTCCCTGCAAAAAGCATCGACCTGGCGGACTCTTTCCGGAAGCCCAGCGTCTCTGGCGTCATCCTGAAAGCCCGGGCCTGCCCGGGAGTAAAATCTCAATACTTCGGGTCCGGAAACATGAACTGCAATCGTGAGGTCCTAAATGAGTTTGCTGACCGCGGTGCCCGCGCGCCCCAATTCCCCCTCCGCAATCTCTGAAAACCCCCATCAATCCTCTTCTCGCTTCAACCCGTTGCGGGGTCCGCTCCTGTTCGGCGGCGCATCGCTCGTTCTGGCTCTCGCCACGGCCACGGAGTGCCACTCCATCACGCACTTACCTTCCCTTCTCTATGGCCTGGTGTACTGGGGTTGGTGGGGCGCAATCGCGTCCGCGCTGTGGCTTACCGGCCTCAAGTCTCCATCCGGTCTGTCTCGCACACTCCCTGGTATGGCGCTGCAAGTCTTCCTCGCCTGTGCTGCGGCAGTTGTCCATCTAATGCTGCTCGGCAGCCTCAGCCTGTTTACCCCCGAGTGGAAGACCCATGCCCCGGCGATCATGGTCCTCACCGGCATGCTCAATCTGAATCGTCTCGGCCTCGAAATCCTTATCTACGGATTCATCTTCGGGCTCATCGGAATCATTCAGGCTCAAATCCGCGCGCAACGCGATGCAGTCAAATCTCTGGAGTTGCAACGCCAGCTCTCTGCCGCGCAACTTAAGGCGTTGCAGATGCAGCTCGAACCGCACTTTCTGTTCAATACGCTGAATGCAATCACCACCCTGGTTGAGCTGGGGCGGCAGCCCCAGGCTGCGGAGATGCTCGGACATCTGAACGTGATCCTCAAGCGCACGCTGGAACAATCCACGCCCGAGAAGATTCCTTTATCGCAGGAACTGGAGATTGTGGAGAACTATCTCGCCATAGAGCAGGTTCGATTCGCCGACCGCCTCCGGGTCGACTTGAAAGTCGATCCGGGCGCGCTGCACAGTCTCGTTCCCTGCTTCCTGTTGCAGCCCATTGTCGAGAATGCAATCCGCCACGGCATCGCCAACAGCGAGGGTGAGGGTACAGTGGTGGCATCGGCCATGCGTGATGGCGACCGTCTTCGCATCACGGTCCGCGACAGTGGTCCGGGCAGGGGCAGCGGTCCCGGTAGCAGCGCTCCAGCCGGCAATGGAATCGGCCTGAAAAACACTCGCGAGCGCCTCGCTCATTTCTATCCGGAACGCCATCTTCTTCACGCCGGGCCCATGCAATCCGGTGGCTTCGAGGTCGCCATCGACGTCCCCTTCGAGATTGCACGATGAAACTGAAAGCGCTCATCGCCGATGACGAGCCGCTGGCGCGGGAGCGCCTCCGGTTCCTGCTGTCCGGCGATGACGAAATCGAGATCGCGGGTGAGTGCCGGAATGGCCGCGAAGTCATCGCGGCGCTCCGGGAAAACCCTCCCGACGTGCTCTTCCTTGATATCCAGATGCCCGCGCGCGGCGGCTTCGATGTCATCGATCAGATTGGCGCGGCCAATATGCCAGTCACCGTGTTTGTCACCGCGCACAATCACTACGCGCTGAAAGCCTTCGAGGTCCACGCACTCGATTATTTGACCAAGCCGATTGAGCCCGAGCGGCTCAGCGAGACCCTGGCGAGGGTGAAAGAACGCATTGCCTCAAAATCTGCCCTGATGGCGCAACAGCAACTAAGCGCCGTCTTCGACAGCATCCGAACAACGTCGTCGCCGCCGGGAAACAGAACTTATCCCAAACGCTTGCTGGTTCGCAATGGAAACAAAGATGTGCTGGTCTCGCTCGAAGAAGTGGAATGGATCGAAGCGGCCGATTATTACTCCTGTCTGCACGTTGGAACCAGGAGTTACCTGCTGCGAGAACCGATAAAGCAACTGGCCGGCGCTCTCGATCCCGGCAAATTCGTTCGCGTCCACCGCTCCGCCATCGTCAACATCGGGCAGGTTCGTGAAATCATCCGCGAAGGCCGCAGCGAAGGCTCCGTAGTCCTGCACAACGGACAGCGGCTCAAGATGAGCAAGGTGGGTTGGCACGCCCTGCTGGCAGCCACACGAAACTGATACAAGTGCACGTCTTTCCTGCTGCGTTCGCTGCAGGATGGCCAGCCCTCCCTGCACCAGACTTCCGTCTGACGTTGCACCAAGCCATCCTGAGCCCGAGGTCGTCTGATGCCCCCATTCACATTTGAAGTCAACGGCCGTCCACGTACCGTGAGTGCGGAAGCGAATATGCCTCTGCTATGGGTCCTGCGCGACCTGCTCGAAATGACCGGAACCAAGTACGGCTGCGGCATCGGCATGTGCGGCGCCTGTACCGTGCACTTGGATGGAGAAGCCGTACGCTCCTGTCTGACCCCGGTCGAAAGCGCCGTGGGCCATCGGATCGTCACCATCGAAGGCCTCAGCCCCGATGGCCTCCATCCCGTCCAGAAGGCGTGGATCGCCGAGCAGGTGCCTCAATGCGGATACTGCCAATCCGGTCAGATCATGTCTGCGGCGGCGCTGCTCGCAACGCATCGCGCTCCCACCGACGCCCAGATCGATGACGCCATGACCGGCAACATCTGCCGTTGCGGCACCTACTTCCGTATTCGCAAGGCAATCCACCGCGCCGCCGAGGAGATGCATTCATGAAGGCAAACCTCACTCCGGAAAAGTCTGCGTCGTCAAAGGTCACTCGGCGCGCATTCATCGTGTCAGGGGCTGCCGCTGGCGGCGCGCTGGTAATTGGTTTCGCCCTGCGCCGCCGCCTCCACGTTGGACAAAGTTCACACGCGCCAGAGAATCCCTTCGACGCATGGATCCACATCAACCCCGACAACACCCATCAGCTCGTCTTTGCCCAATCCGAGATGGGCCAGGGCGTCTACACCGCTCTTCCCATGATTCTGGCGGAAGAGGCAGACATCGACTGGAGCCGGGTCCAGGTCGTGCAGTCCGATTCTTCGCGTGACACCGGCGGCAGCGGCAGCGTCATCGGAAACTTCATGCCGCTGCGTCGAGCCGGCGCCAGCGTCAGAGCGCTCATGATCGCCGCCGCCGCGCAAACCTGGAACGTGTCGGCGACCGAATGCACCACCGCAAATAGCGAGGTTCTTCATTCTGCGTCCGGGAAAAAAGCCACGTACGGCGAACTCGTCGAGACCGCGCGCCGCCTGCCTCTGCCAAATCCAGCCCAACTGCGCCTCAAGGATCCGCGCCAATACACGCTGATCGGCCACGACACCCAGCACCTCGATATCCCCGACAAATGCCGCGGCGCAGCTCGTTTTGGCCTCGATGTTCGCCTGCCCGGCATGGTCTATGCCGTCATCGCCCGCTGCCCCACTTTTGGTGGAACTCCGGCCAGTTTCGATGCGTCAAAAGCCCTCGCCACTCCCGGAGTTCTTCAGGTCTTCGAGATTCCCGCCCGCGAATTCCGCGTCTTCACCGCGGGCGGAATTGTCGTCGTCGCCAATTCCACATGGGCAGCTATCCAGGGCCGCAATGCACTCAACATGAAGTGGAACCTCGGACTCCACGCCGATGAATCAACCGAATCGCTGCGGCGGCATATGCAGCAATCCCTCGTCGGCACTCCTGCATGGTCCTCCGAACTCCACGGGCCCGATCCCGGCACCATCCTCGCCGCAACACGCATCGAAACCGTCTACGAATTTCCCTTCCTCGCCCATGCCTGCATGGAACCGATGAACATCACCATCCATCTCACCGTCAATAAATGCGAAGCATGGTGCCCCTCGCAGTGCGCGAATCGCAGCCGCACCGCCATTGCCGGCGAGCTTGGGCTGCCCGAATCCGCCGTCACCGTTCACACCACCTTTATGGGCGGAGGGTTCGGCCGCCGCTTCCAATACGACTTCCAAACCGAAGCCGCGCAAATCGCCCGCCACGTCTCCGCGCCCGTTCAGCTGGTGTGGACCCGCGAAGACGATATGACTCACGACTTCTACCGCCCCACCGGCATGCGCCGCATGCGTGGCGCAGTCGATGAGCAGGGAAACATAGTGGTCTGGTCCGACACCCTGGTCGACACCGCCATCGGCGCCTTCTGGAGCGAGCCCGGCAAGTGGAAGCCCAGCGGTGACGAACTGCCCGGCGATCTCATCTATCCCATTCCGAGTATTCGGACCTCATTCACGCTGGCTCAGAGCGCCGTCCCGCGCGCATGGTGGCGTTCCGTAGAGAGTTCCTTCAACGTCTTCGCAGTCGAGTCTTTCATCGACGAGCTGGCCCACGCCGCCAAACAGGATCCGTACCAGTTCCGCCGGCGTCTTCTCCAGCTTCCCCAGATCTCCAGAGAAAAGCCGGATCCCGATCAACCACCTTACGAACCGCAGCGTCTTATCGCTGCACTCGACCTGGCCGCAACCAGGGGCGACTGGGGCAAACCGCTTCCGCCAGGCCGTGGCCGCGGCATCGCCTGCACCCCGGTCTACGCCTATCTCGCCCAGGTCGCTGAAGTCACCGTCGAGCGCGATGCCATCCGCGTCGACCGCCTCGTCACCGCAGGCGATTGCGGTCAGATCATCAATCCCAACGGCGCCCGCGCTCAATTGGAGGGTGGGGCAGTCTTCGCCCTCAGCGCAATGCTCAAGGAAGCCATCACCATCAAGAACGGCGCAGTCCAACAGCAGAACTTTGACGATTACAGCCTTCTCCGTTTCCCTGAGGCTCCCAAGCTCGAAACCTGGTTCATTGAAAGCCATGCCGATCCGCACGGCCTTGGCGAAGCCGCCGTCGGTCTCACCGCCCCCGCCGTCGCCAACGCCATCTTTGCCGCCACCGGCAAGCGCCTTCACCGCATGCCGTTCCGCATGGACGAATCGTAACTCTGCTTCACTCCCGTGCCTGCCATCACAGACAGTCCAGCGCATCCCATCCATACCGAAACCGTGAGTTGAACTACGCCCGCCCACTCGGCGGGCGTAGGCATTTAGCCGCAAGGGAGCCCGCAAATGCCCGTCCAGCGCAGCCCGAAGGACCTCCGGCAACCCCGCCAACCAGGATGCGCAATTCTGTGCAGTTTTGTGGCTTAACATCATCATTCCACAAGACATCTCCGGTTTTTTTCGCGCCGGAACCCACTTTCCTGGCGGCTATGGCCGCCCGGGAGCAGCCACCGCCCGAGACGGCGCGGCCTGCGGCAGGTTATGCACAGCATCGATGACGATGCCCGGCGTAAGTGCCTCAGGAAGTAGCGTGGGACTACCTCCGAACGGCGGATAGAGCGCATAGGCGGGTACGCCGTTCCTGCCCAGGCTCTGGAGCGCCTGCGCAATCGCCGGATCCTGTTCGGTCCAGTCGGCCTTCAGCAGCGCCACGTGCGCATCTTCAAACGCCTTCATCACTTCCGGCCTGGTGAGCGCCACGCGCTCATTCACTTGGCAGGAAAGACACCACTTGGCCGTGAAGTCCACAAAGATGGGCCGCCCCTGCGACTGATATTGCTTGACCGCCGCGTCGGACCACGGCTGCCACTCACCCCGTTGAGCGCCGGCGGAGGCAACCGCGACGGGCAGCGAAACGGCAAGCACCTGCATTGCGTAAGCTCCGAGCGCTACGAAGCAAAGGATGATGAGCCCGGCCAGCACGGCCGACCAGCCGCGCGCGGGCCAACGGCCCAGGAACCATCCGGCGATGGCCAGCAACAGGAACCCGGCGAGCAGCGCCGCCAGCATGGTTGAGCCATACGACTCGGCGATGACCCACGCCAGCCAGATGACAAAGCCGAAGATGGGAACCGACACAGCCTGGCGCAGGATTTCCATCCAGGCGCCGGGGCGCGGCAGGATACGGGTCCAGGCGGGTTGGAGCGTAAGCGCGACGTATGGCGCGGCCAGGCCCAGGGCCAGCGCAGTGAAGACGGCAAAGGTGACCAGCGCAGGCGCCGCGAGCGCATAACCGATGGCCGCACCCATGAACGGTGCCGTACACGGCGTGGCCACGATAACAGCCAGGACGCCGGTAAAGAAGCTGCCCGCGTAGCCCTGCTTTGCCGCGAGCGATTCGCCGGCGCTGGTGAGCGTGAGCCCGATCTCGAACTGACCGGCGAGCGAGAGGCCGAGGAAGAAGAGCAGGCCGGCCATGAGGAAGAGGAAGATGGGCGATTGGAACTGGAAGCCCCAGCCAAGGCGCGCGCCCGCCGAGCGCAATGCGAGCAGGACACCGACCAGCGCCCAGAAGGAGATCAGAATGCCCAGCGTGTACACCAGACCGTGCCTGCGCAGCTTGTGGCGCTCTTCCCGCCCGGAGTTGACCAGCGCCAGGCCTTTGAGGAACAGCACCGGGAAGACGCACGGCATGAGATTGAGGATGATGCCGCCGAGGAAAGCCAGGCCGATGATGCGGAGAGCGCTGGAAGAAGCGGAGCCAGCGGAGTTAGCGGTGACTGCGGCGCCAGGCGGACTCGAGAAGGCCGCAGCGCTCGCAGAGTTTTCGGGCGGGAGTGGAGCCGGCGTAGCTGGCCGGCCTTGCTTTGCAGCGATGTCGTAAGCGCGGCCGCCAGAAAGCTCGAGCACGCCACGCAGCTCCGCTGGCGGTTGCTTCAGGTCTGCGTCCTTCTTGAGTTCGAGCGTGAAGCCCTTTGCCGTGGGCGTGATGTTCTGCGGTGCGGGATTGCTGAGGATGTTCTGTTCGGCGGGGAAGAACGTTGCTTCAGTCTCGCGTTGACCGGTGAGGACGGTCATGCGGAATCCCGCCGGCGTGGAGACAAAGCCGAGCTTGTCATTGGCTGGCAGCGGGCGCGGCAGGTTGTTGCCCAGGCGAGCGAAGAGGCCGGTATCCGGCTCGACGGGAGTGCTGGCGCCGGGCCCGGCGGTAACGGCGCGCGTGATCTCAAGATCGGCCTTGCCGGGGATGCAGACCTCGCGGCAGACAAGCCAGTTTACGTGCGCGCCGAGCGTGGATGGACCAGTTGCGGCGTTCGAATCCGCTGTAATCGTAAACGGGAACAGGACCTCATTCTCGTAGCCGAAATCCATCAGGGGGCCGAGCGGCAGGCGGCTTGGGGGAGGGAACTCGAGCGCGCCGGCGGTGACGCCGGTTGGCAGTGTCCAGCGGATGCGGGGCGGCTCGCCGGAGTCACCGGCGTTCTTCCAGTAGACGTGCCAGCCTTGTTCCAGCTTGAAGTAGAGGCCGGCATTCGCAGCGGAGCCGCGTGGCAGCGCGGAAGACGGCACGACGAGCTGAACGTGGAGATGGTCGACGTCGGCGGAGCTTGAGGCCGCGAGCAAGGGAAGCGCAGCGGCGAAGAAGGCTGCACCGGCGAAGAGTTGGAATACGCGACGACGCTTCAATTCAGCTCTAGGCTCCCGACGTCTGAAATCAGTCTATTCGACGCACCGGCCGGTGCGAGCGTTTCGCAGAGTTAGCGAATTCCCAGCGCGGCGTGCTGGCGGAAGATGCAATCGTTCTGCACGCACTGGACGCCGGCGGCGCGGGCTTTGGCAATGGCTACGTCGTGGACGACTTCGTCCTGAAGCCAGAGGAGCGGGATGCGCAGGCGGATGATATCGTCGACGATGGCCGGCACATGCTCCGGGGCGCGGAAGACGTCGACGAGGTCGATGCCTTCGCCGGTCTGCTCTTGTGCGGCGGACTGCGCGGCGTCAAGATCGGGATAGCACGGCAAGTCAAGGATGGACGCCAGCGCGGGATTGACGGGCAGCACGCGGTAGCCCTGTTTGGCGAGATAGCGGCCGATGTGATTGCTGGCGCGCCACGTTTTATCGCTCATGCCGACGACGGCGATGGTCTTCGAGGTGCGCAGCATGTGCTCGATTAGGACAAGTCCCTCCATTACACGTCCATCTCGTCGCTTCCGCTGGCCACCGCGGTGCCGCGGCGCTTGGCGAGCAGAAAGCCGCGCAGGAACGGCTCCAGGTATCCGTTGAGCACTTTATCGACGTCGCCTACTTCCACCTTGGTGCGGTGGTCCTTGGCGATGCGGTAAGGCTGCAAGACGTACGACCGGATCTGCGAGCCGAAGTTGATGTCGAGTTTCGAGTCTTCGAGCTTCTTGGTTACAGCCTTCTTCTTCTCAAGCTCGTACTCGTAGAGGCGCGAGCGCAGCATCTTCATCGCCTTGTCGCGGTTCTTGTGCTGCGAGCGCTCGTTCTGGCACTGCACCACGATTCCCGTGGGCAAATGCGTCATGCGCACTGCGGAGTCAGTGGTGTTGACGTGCTGCCCGCCCTTGCCGCCCGAGCGGTAGGTATCGATGCGAAGGTCTTCGAGCTTGAGGTCGACGTGGATGGTCTCATCGATTTCCGGCGAGACATAAACGGATGCGAACGAAGTGTGGCGGCGCTTGGCCTGGTCAAACGGCGAGATGCGCACGAGACGATGGACGCCGCTCTCGCCGGCGAGCAGGCCGAAGGCGTATTCACCCATGATGGTGAAGGTAGCGGACTTGATGCCTGCCTCTTCGCCGTCCTGGTAGTCGTTCATCTCGGTTTTGAAGCCCTGCTGCTCCGCCCAGCGCAGGTACATGCGCAAGAGCATTTCGGCCCAGTCCTGGCTTTCCGTTCCTCCGGCGCCGGGATGGACTGTGACGATGGCGTTGAGGGCGTCGGCTTCGCCGGAGAGCATGGTCTTTGCTTCGAGTTCCTCGGAGAATGCTCCCAGGTCCTTGATGGACTTTTCCAGATCGGCGAGAACGTCTTCGCCCTCGCGAGCCAGCTCGAAGTATGCCTCGATGTCGCTGGTGCGGCGAACGAGTTCGTCGTCGTCGCGGATGAGCGACTCCAGGCGTTTGCGGTCGCGCATCAACGGCTGGCTTGCGCCGGAATTTGTCCACAACGCCGGGTCGGCTAATTTCTTTTCAATGTCGGAGGATTCCCTGCGGAGGCGGGCAGGGTCAAAGATACTCCCGCAGGTCGCGCACCTGGTTGCGCACGGGAGCGTAGGCGAATTCGAGATCTTGAACGGATGCCATGATTTGCTCTTGGACCTGACTTTCAGTGGTGGGTCAGCGAGCCGGCAGGTCAGCAAGTCAGCGGGGTGCATGCGGCTTGCGGAGGGACCAACCGATCGCCCCTATAGAAAGTATGGCACAGAGCCAGGCGAAGACGTCGCCGTGGGCGGTGTAGAAGGTGATGTCGCTGCGGAAGGCGAACTGTGCGGGAAGTACATCGACCTGGTGGCGGGGAATGCTCTGGCGGACGCGGCCGTAGGGATCGATGGAAGCGGTGACGCCGTTGTTGGTGTCGCGCAGCATCCAGCGGCGGTTTTCGATGGCGCGCATGCGGGCGATGTTGAGGTGCTGCCAGGGCGCGCTGGTGTCGCCGTACCAGCCGTCGTCGCTGGGGTTGACCAGAACCTGTGCGCCGTTGCGCGCGAACTGCCGCACTTC